>MNXU01000086.1 GCA_001872285.1 Betaproteobacteria bacterium CG2_30_68_42 | reverse complement strand
CCAAGATGCCCGCACCCGACGCCGCCGAGCGCGTTCTCTACGCCGCCCTGTCGCGCGGCCTGTCGTTCAAGACGACCATGGGCAACGTGCTGACGCTGACGCCGCCGCTGATCACTACGCAGGCACAGATGGGGCAGGCGCTGGACATCCTGGATCGCAGCCTCTGTGAGATCAGCCAGGGCTGCTGAATCAGCCGACACCGGAATGCCGATGACGTGATCGCTGCCATGGCCGATCCATGACGACGAGGCGACAATTCCAGCATGGTCCATCTGCTCAATCTGCTCGCCGCGATCGCGCTGCTGGTGTGGGGCACCCAGATCGTGCGCACCGGCATCCTGCGCGTGTTTGGCGAGAACCTGCGCCATCTGCTCGCGGTGAGCATGGGCGCGCGACCGACGGCGGTGGCCGCCGGTTTGGGCGTGACGAGCCTGCTGCAGTCGAGCACCGCGACCTGCCTGATCGTGTCGTCGTTCCTCGGCCGCAACCTGGTGCCGCTGTCGGCCGCGCTGGCGGCGATGCTGGGCGCCGACATGGGCACCGGGCTGATGGCATTGGCGTTCTCGTTCGACCTGTCGTGGCTGTCGCCCTTGCTGATCTTCGTCGGCGTCGTGATGTACATCACCCGCGCCAAGAGCAACGCCGGCCGGCTCGGCCAGGTCGCGATCGGCCTCGGGCTGATCCTGCTGTCGTTGCAGCTCATCGCCGGCAGCACCCGGCCGCTGACGGAATCGCCGGCGGTGCGCGCGCTGTTGGTGGCACTCCCGAGCGACGTGATGCTCGACATCCTCGTCGGCACCCTGCTGGCGGTGCTGTCGTACTCGAGCCTGGCCAGCGTGCTGCTGACGGCGGCGCTGGCCGCCTCGGGCATCCTGCCGACCAGCGTGGCGCTGGGGCTGGTGCTCGGCGCCAACCTCGGCAGCGGGCTGCTCGCAGTGATGACCACCGCGCATGCACCGGTGGCCGAGCGCCGGCTGCCGATGGGCAACCTGGTGTTCAAGGCGGTGGGCTGCATGGCGGCCATTCCGCTGCTGCCGCAGGCCCTGGCCCTGCTGCAGGAATGGGTGCCGAGCGTGCACCAGCAGGTGGTGGTCTTCCATCTCGGCTTCAATATCGTGCTGGCGCTGTTGCTCGTGGCGCTCACGCCGGCGCTGGCGCGCCTGCTCGAACGCTGGCTGCGCTCGCCGCCGGCCGGCCCCAACGCCAGGCTGCAGCACCTGGATCCGTCGGCGCTCGACACCCCGTCGCTGGCCATCAGTTGCGCCGCGCGCGAGGCACTGCACCAGGCCGATATCGTCGAGACCATGCTGCGCGGCATCCTGCCGGTGCTGCGTCACAACGATCTGGCGCTCGGCGAGCAGTTGCGCCGCATGGACGATACGGTCGACGAACTCTACACGTCGATCAAGCTGTACCTGACGCAGATCTCGCGCGAGGCGTTGTCCGAACGCGAGAGCCGGCGCTGGACCGACATCGTCTCATTTACCATCAACATGGAGCAGATCGGCGACATCATCGAGCGCGTGCTGCAGGACATCGAGGACAAGAAGATCCGCCCGGGACGCCGCTTCTCCGACGCCGGCATGGCCGAGATCTGCCACCTGCACGAGCGGCTGCTGGCGAACCTGCGGCTGGGCATGAGCGTGCTGCTCGACGGCCGGGTGGCCGACGCCAGCCGGCTGCTCGAGGAGAAGGCGCGCTTTCGCGAACTCGAGCACGAGTACGCCGCCAGCCACATCGCGCGCCTGCAGGACAACACCGCCGAGAGCATCGAGACCAGCTCGCTGCACCTCGACCTGATCAGCGAGTTGAAGCGCATCAACTCGCACATCTGCTCGATCGCCTACCCGATCCTCGAATCGGCCGGCGCGCTCACGCCGACGCGCATCCGGCACTCCGCGCTGACACCGCTCGACAGCGAAGGGCCGTCGCTGCGGTGAGTGCATCCCCTGCGGCGGGAGCGGCTTCTGCGACGCTGGCGCAGCCGGCATGACGCTGACCTGGCCGCTGGTGCTGCTGGTGCTGTTCGGCGCGCTGCTGCACGCTGGCTGGAACGTGCTCGTCAAGAGCAGCGGCGACAAGTCGGTCGACACCGCGCTGGTGATCGTCCTCGGCGCGCTGCTGGCCTTGCCGCTGTTGCTGTGGGCAGGGCTGCCGCCGGCGGCGGCGTGGCCCTACATCGGCGCCTCGCTCGTCATCCACGTCGGCTACTACACGGCGCTGGCCGGCGCCTACCGGAGTGGCGATCTGGGGCTGACCTACCCGATTATGCGCGGCAGCGCGCCGCTGCTGGTGGCGCTGGGCAGCGGTCTGGTGCTCGGCGAATCGCCGAACACGCTGGCCTGGCTCGGCATCGTCGGCATCGCCACCGGCGTCGCGATGGTCGGACTGTCCCACCCCGGCGCAGCGCTGCATCACCACAAGGCGCTGGCCTATGCGCTGGCCAACGCGCTGATCATCGCGCTCTATACCTTCGTCGACGGCAAGGGCGTGCGCACCACGGTCAGCGACGGCCACGGCGCTGCGGCCTACGTGATGGTGCTGTTCGTGCTCGACGGCCTGCCTTATCCGGCGCTCGTGTGGTTCAGCCGCGATGCCGCCGGCAGGCGTACGATGCTGGCGTATGCGCGCCGGCGCTGGCCTATGGCCACGGCGGGCGGTGCCGCATCGATCGGCTCGTACGCGATCGCGCTGTGGGCCATGACCCGAGCACCGGTGGCCAGCGTGGCCGCGCTGCGCGAGACTTCGGTGCTGTTTGCCGCCGTCCTGAGCACCGTCGTGCTGCGGGAGAAGTTCGGACTGCAGCGTGCCATCGGCACCGGCGTGGTGGTGGCCGGCGTGATGGCGCTGCGGCTGGGCTGAGAGGCCGACTGCGGCGCGGCGCCCGATCGAAGGAGAGGCTCGCATGTCCCTGCCCACGCACGCCCGCGTCGTCATCGTCGGCGGCGGCATCGCCGGTTGTTCAGCCGCCTACCACCTGACGAAGCTGGGCATCGCCGACGTGCTGCTGCTCGAGCAGGGGCGGCTGACCTGTGGCACGACCTGGCACGCGGCGGGGCTGGTCGGACAGATGCGGCCCAACCGCAGCATGACGCGCATGAGCAAGTACGGCATCGAGCTGTACGCCACCCTCGAGGCCGAAACCGGCCTGGCCACCGGCTGGAAGGCCTGCGGCAGCGTCAACGTGGCGCGCACGCCCGAGCGCATGCAGGTGTTGCGCAGGCAGGTGGCGCTGGCGCGCAGCTTCGACGTCGAGGTGCAGCTCATCACGCCGCGCGAAGCCGGCGACCTCTACCCGCTCATGCGCACCGACGACCTTCAGGGCGCGATCTGGATCCCCGGCGACGGCAAGGCCAACCCGGCCGACCTGTGCATGTCGCTCGCCAAGGGCGCGCGACAGCGCGGCGCGACACTCGTCGAAGGCGTCGAGGTGACCGGCGTGATCGTCGAGGACGACCCGGGTGGGATGCGCGTGGTCGGCCTGCGCACGACGCAAGGCGACGTGCGCTGCGAAACGCTGCTCAACTGCGCCGGCCAGTGGGCACGCCAGTTCGGGCGGCTCGCCGGTGTCAACGTGCCGCTCTACCCGGCCGAGCATTTCTACATCGTCACCGGCTGCATCGAAGGGGTTCACCCGATGCTGCCGGTGATGCGCGACCCCGACGGCTTCATCTACTACAAGGAAGAAGTCGGCGGCTTGCTGATGGGCGGCTTCGAACCGGTGGCCAAACCCTGGCGCATCGACCCGATCCCCAACACCTTCCAGTTCGAGCTGCTCGACGAGGACTGGGAGCAGTTCGAGCCGCTGATGAAAAACGCCATCCACCGCACGCCCTGCCTCGAGACCGCACCGGTCAAGATGCTGCTCAACGGACCCGAGAGCTTCACCCCCGACGGCAATTTCATCCTCGGCGAGGCGCCCGAGTTGCGTGGCTACTTCATCTGCGCCGGCTTCAACTCCGCCGGCATCGCCAACTCGGGCGGCGCCGGGCGGCTGATCGCCGAGTGGATCGTCGACGGGCACGCGCCGGGCGATCTGTGGGAGGTCGACATCCGCCGCTTCGCCCCGTTCACCGCCAACCGCCGGCTGCTTTGCGAGCGCACCGGCGAGACGCTCGGGCTGCATTACGCGATGCGCTGGCCGCGCCAGGAGCTGCAGACCGCCCGCGCGCTGCGCACCTCGCCGCTGCACGACCTGCTGGCCGGTCGGGGAGCCGAGTTCGGGGCCAAGAACGGATGGGAGCGCCCGAACTACTTCCGGCCGGCGGGCCGCCCGCGACCGCCTGACACGCTGGGGCGCCCCGGCTGGCTCGACTGGGTGATCGGCGAACAACGCGCAACCCGTGAGGCGGTGGCACTGTACGACCAGACCTCGTTTTCCAAACTGCTGCTTCAAGGACGCGATGCGCTCGCGGTGCTGCAGCGCCTGTGCGCCAACGAGGTGGACGTGCCGGTCGACCGGATGGTCTACACCGCCTTGCTCAACGAGCGCGGCGGCTTCGAGAGCGACCTCACCGTGATCCGCCTGGCCGCGCAACGCTTCCTGCTCGTCACCGGATCGGCGCAGGCGGTGCGCGACGCCCACTGGATCGAGCGCCACATCGAGCCCCGCGAGCACGCGGTGCTCACCGACGTCAGTGCGATGACCTGCGTGCTCTCACTGATGGGCCCGAACGCGCGCGCGCTGCTCGCGCGGGTGAGCCCCGACGACCTGTCGCCGCAGGCGCTCAAGTTCTCGCACACCCGCGAGATCGATCTCGGGCTGGCGCGCGTGCGCGCCGCGCGCATGAGCTACGTCGGCGGGCCCGGCGTCGAGCTCCATGTGCCCACCGAGATGGCGCGCCACGTCTACCTGACGCTGGTCGAGGCGGGCGCCGGCCTCGGCCTCGCGCTCGCCGGCTACTACGCGCTCGACGCCTTGCGCATCGAGGCCGGGCGTCGCGCGTGGGGAGCCGAGCTCGGGCCCGACGACACGCCGCTGGAGGCTGGACTGATGTTCGCCGTCGACCTCGACCAGCCGCTGCCCTTCATCGGTCGCGAAGCACTGCTCGCGGCACGCGGCCGGCCCTTGCGCAAGAAGCTGCTGAGCTTCGTGTTCGCCGACCCCGCCGACTACGCCTGGGGCGGCGAGGCGATCGTGCTGGAGGGCCGTGCGATCGGCGAACTCAGTTCGGCCGGCTGGAGCCCCAAGGCCGGCGCCTGCATCGGCTTGGGCTATGTCCGCGGCGACGCGGCGCAATGCGTCCATGCCGGCACGAGCGTCACGATCGACCTCTGGGGTCGAGCGGTGACGGCCACCGCATGGGACGCGTAGCCTGCTCGATAGCGCGCCAGAATCATGCCCGGTCGCGAACGCCACCGGCGTCGCGAATGGTCGCACCGCCGGCATGGGAGAGTTTGACACAGGCGTTCCATCACCGGCCTTCGCCGGCGAACGGCAAGGACGTCGCCCGCGATGGCCGGCCGGCATCGCCGGCGGATGGCGTTATTCTGGCGGGGTATGCACATCGCCGCTCTCGGCCCCGACGAGGCCTGCGAGCGCCTCGGCAGCTCGCGTGATGGGCTGCCGGAGGCGGAGGCCGCCCGGCGGCTGCGCGAGTTCGGTCCGAACCGGGTCGAGGCGCTGCCGGGCGTGCCGCTCTGGCGGCGCTTCGCGGCGCAGTTCGTCCACTTCTTCGCGCTGATCCTGTGGTTCGCCGCCGGGCTGGCCTGGTTCGCCGAACGCGCGCAGCCGGGCCAGGGGATGGCCGAAATGGGATTCGCCATCCTCGCCGTGATCCTCGTCAACGGCCTGTTCTCGTTCTGGCAGGAGTACCGGGCAGAGGCGGCGGTCGAAGCATTGCGGGCGCTGCTGCCGCAGCAGGCGACGGTCGCGCGCGGCGGTGCGACGAGGCTCATCGATGCCTCGATCATCGTTCCCGGGGATGTCGTGCTGATCGAGGAGGGCGACCGCGTTCCCGCCTACTGCCGCCTCATCGAGGCGCTCGGATTGCGGGTGGATCTCTCGACGCTGACCGGAGAATCCCTGCCCAAGGCGCGAGACGCGCAGCCGTGCGGCGAAATGGCACCGCTGCGGGCACGCGATCTGGTGCTGGCCGGAACCACCGTGATTTCGGGTCGCGGCCGCGCCCTGGTCCATGCGACCGGCCGCCACACCGAGTTCGGCCGCATCAGCGAGCTCACGCAGGCGACCGGCGAGCGCATCTCGCCGCTGCAACGGGAGGTCGCGCGGCTGTCGGGGTTCATCGCTGCGCTCGCGACCGGCCTGGGCGTCGCCTTCTTCCTGATCGGACAGGCGATCGGCCTGCCGTTCTGGGAGAGCCTCATGTTCGCCGTCGGCATCATCGTCGCCAACGTGCCCGAAGGGCTGCTGCCGACGGTCACCCTCGCGCTGGCGATGGCGACCCAGCGCATGGCGCGGCGCAACGCCCTGGTGCGGCACCTGCCTGCGGTTGAGGCGCTCGGCTGCACTTCGGTCATCATCTCCGACAAGACGGGCACGCTGACCTGCAACCGGATGAGCGTGCGCCGCCTGTGGCTGCCGGAGGGTGCGACCGATGCCCATGCCCTGCGGGTCATGGCGGGCTGCCACACGCTGCGGCGCGCCTCGCGCGAAGGCGCGAGCCGATGCTTCGCCGCACTGATGATCGCGCTGGAGGAGGCGCGCAAGTGGTTCGCCCGCCGCACGCCCCCCGGCTAAGGATTCGTGCGCTCAAGGCGCACGCCGGCGGGCCGTAATGCGTAGCTGCCGTCGCGCTTCATCGGAGACCACGAGGCGTAGCGGCACCGGTCCAACAACAGGAACGAAAAACATGGAACGCGTATTTCTGGTTCGCAATGCGGAGAGCTTACCGGCGGACACCGCCAGTGTGGCCGCGGCCTCCGATCTGTTTCGCGGTGTCGGCCTGGAGGTCATCCAGGCGCTGTTCGAGCGCTGTCCGATCATCGAACTGGCCGCCGGCGACAGCCTGACGCTCGCCGATCCGCGCGGCGAATGCCTGTACCTGGTTCTGGAAGGCCGCCTGCGCGTGCATCCCGAGCGCGACGGACTGCCCGAGAGCGCGAGCCTGCTCGCCGGCGCCTGGATCGGGGAGATGTCCGTGATCGATGGCTTCGGCGGCGCGAGCCGGGTCACGGCGCTGTGCGACACGCGGCTGCTGCGCATGGACGCGCGCTGCCTGTGGTCGCTGGTGGCAAGCTCGCATGCAGCGGCGCGCAATCTGTTCGCCATCCTTTCCCGGCGGATGACGGCGGCAGGGCGCGAGCCCGCCCGGATGCACGGACTTCAGCCGGTGCCGCCGACCGTCAGCGAATCGATGCGCAGGCTGGGCTGACCGACGCCCACCGGCACGCTCTGGCCTTCCTTGCCGCAGGTCCCCACGCCGGGATCGAGCCGCAGGTCGTTGCCGATCATGGAGACCCGCTTGAGCACTTCGGGTCCGTTGCCGATCAGCGTCGCACCCTTCACCGGGGCAGTGATGCGGCCGTTCTCGATCAGATAGGCCTCGGCGGTGGAGAAGACGAACTTGCCGCTGGTGATGTCGACCTGGCCGCCGCCGAAGTTCGCCGCATACAGCCCGCGCTCGACCGAGGCGATGATCTCGCCCGGATCGCGGCTCCCGTTGAGCATGCAGGTGTTCGTCATGCGCGGCAGGGGCAGGTGGGCGAAGGACTCGCGCCGGCCGTTTCCGGTCGGCCGCACGCCCATCAGCCGCGCGTTGAGGCTGTCCTGCATGTAGCCGGTGAGCACGCCGTCCTCGATGAGCACGGTGCGCCGGGTCGGGTTGCCCTCGTCGTCGATGGACAGCGACCCGCGCCGCTCGGGGAGCGTGCCGTCATCGACGACGGTGACCCCGCGCGCCGCGACGCGCTCCCCGATGCGCCCCGCGAAGGCGGAACTTCCCTTGCGGTTGAAGTCGCCCTCGAGCCCGTGCCCGATCGCTTCGTGGAGCAGGATGCCCGGCCAGCCGGGACCGAGCACCACCGTCATCGTGCCGGCCGGAGCGGGCCGCGCCGCGAGATTGACGAGGGCCTGCTTCACCGCCTCGTGCGCGTACTCGCGCAGGCGCTCGTCGGTGAACCAGGCATAGCCGAAGCGCCCGCCCCCGCCCGCGGAGCCCTGCTCGCGGCGGCCATTCTCCTCGGCGATCACGGTCAGCGAAACGCGGCTGAGCGGCCGGACGTCCGCCGCCACCTGCCCGTCCGCGCGCACGATGAGCACCACCTCGTGCGAGGCGGCGACATGCGCCATGACCTCCACCACGCGCGCGTCCAGGGCGCGTGCGAAACGCTCCAGCCGCTCCAGCAGCGCGACCTTGTCCGCGGCACCCAGGGAGGCGAGCGGGTCGTCGGGCCGGTAGCGCACGGCGGCCCCGCCTCCGCGCAGGATCGGCACCCGGCGATCGCCCCCGTGCGCCGCGATCGCGCGCGCGGCACGCGCGGCGGCATCGAGCGCCGGCAGGCTGATCTCGTCGGAGTAGGCGAAGGCGGTCTTCTCGCCGGCGTTCGCGCGCACCCCCACCCCCTGCTCGATGTTGAAACTGCCCGACTTGACCACCCCCTCCTCGAGGCTCCAGCTCTCCGAGCGCGAGGACTGGAAGTAGAGATCGGCGTAGTCGACGCGATGGGAAAAGAGCGAGCCGAGGACGCGATCCAGCCGGCCGATGTCGAGGTCATAGGGCAGGAGCAGACAGCGCTCCGCCAGCGCGAGCGCTGCGCCGCTTCCTGCTTCCGGAATCTCGTTCGCCGGCGCCTGTAGCGGCTTCACGCGGAGGCCCTCGCCGGCGCTTCCCGGTCACGACGCATACACTTCCTTGTCGGGACGCCGCGCGAGCCGCGCCAGCACCGCGGCCTCGTATTTCTCCGGCATGAAATACTTGTAGAAGCTCTTCTCGGCGGGCAGCGACCGCCAGCGGCCGGCCAGCTCCCGCATGCGCGGTTCCTTGGCCGCGAAATCCATGCGCAGCAGCACGGCCGGCGCGTTGACACGGGCACACATCCGCTCCTCGCCGCAGACCTCGAATTCAAGGTAGCGGCGATAGAACTCGACGTGGCGCGGATTGACCTCGATCAGCGCGTCGGTGCACCCGTGCAGCCGGTTCGCATAGATGTAGATCATGTGGAACAGCGTCGCCAGCAGGCGCTTCGAGCGCACCGAATGCTCGACCGCGAAGCGGCCGAATTCGCACAGCTTGCGGCCCTGCGCGCGCAGCGATCGCACGATCTCCGGATAGATCGCCTCGCAGGCGAGCCCGAGCGGCGAGTCGACGTTGACCGTGAGTGTGCCATAAATGCTGCCGTTGTATTCCGCATTGAGCGTGATCCGGTTCGGCGCCTGGTCCAGGCTGCCCACGCCGGCATAGCCGCGCCATGCGTACATCTTCTCGATCAGCACGCTGGCTTCCTTGCGCACATCGCCCGAGCCCGCCAGCTTGATGCGGAACTTGTCGCGCGTGCGCGCCAGCTCGCGGGTGCGCGGTGGCTCGGCGGTTTCGATGCACATCGGCTGCAGCCGATCGGCGTCCATGACCGTGACCTCGGCCAGCGTACGCATCCACAGCGGCAGGGATGGCTCCCGCAACGAATGAGGGTTCGACATTTTCCTGACCTCTTTATGAGTTTGCGCGCTCTGGACTGCACGCGCTGTCACAAGCGCCGGTGGGAGAGAGCCGGCAGAGCCTTGCGTACGGATCCCAACCGCTCCCGATCGATCGGGGCGAGCACCACGCCGGGCCCGGCTTCGAGGCGATCGAGTACTTCGCCCCAGGGGTCGACGATCATGCTGTTCCCGTATGTTACACGACCGTTCGCATGGTGGCCTCCCTGTGCGGCTGCGACGACATAGCACTGGTTCTCGACCGCGCGCGCCCGCAACAGCAGTTCCCAGTGCGCCTGTCCCGTCGTGTACGTGAATGCCGCCGGAACTGCAAGCAAATCCGGCACACTCATCGCCCGGTACAGCTCGGGAAAGCGCAGGTCGTAGCAGATCGACAACCCGATCCGCCCCAGCGGCGTATCGAACGCCACGACCCGGCTGCCGGCCTCGATGGTCTCGCTCTCTCTATAGCATTCGTCGCCGGCGGTGAAATCGAACAGGTGCATCTTGTCGTAGCGGGCCACCCGCCGGCCCTCGGGATCGAACACCAGGCAGGTATTGCTCACCTTTTCGGGATTCTGGACCGCGAGCGGAAGCGAACCGCCGACGAGCCAGACGCGGTGCCTGGCCGCGGTCTCGGCGAGGAAGCCCTGGACGGGCCCTGCGCCGTCCTGCTCGCGCGCTGCGATCTTGTCGCGCTCGCTCATCCCCATCAGCGGGAAATATTCGGGCAGCACCACCATCGCCGCACCGCGGCGCGCGGCCTCGCCCACCAGCCGGCCGGCCTCGGCGCAGTTCTGCGCTACGTCCGGCCCGGAAACCATCTGTATCGCAGCGACGAGCGGGCCCGGCATCTCAGCGCCCGCCTTCGGTCTGGAGCGGCTTCACGGAAGAGATCTTTTCCACCTTGGGCTCTTCCCAGCTTCCGCTGACCGCATACTCGTACGCGAAGGCTTTCTCAATCGGATCGCGCAGGATCTTCTGTGCGATCAACGCGGCCAGACCCGCCACGGGATTCACCAGCGCCGCGCCCACCGACAGCGATTCGCTCAGCGCGGGCTGCACCCGCACCCGCAGATCCTGCATCTCCCTGACCAGGTCGGCACGCCCGGTGAGGCTGACTGCCGCCGCCGGGCCACGGATCGCGAGATCCCCTGTTTCGAGCACGCCGCCGTTCGCCGTGACGCTGCCGGAAATGGTGTCGAAGGCGAACCCCTCGCTGAACACGTCGCGGAAATCGAGCGTGATGCGCCGCGGCAGCGTCTGGAGGCTGAGGATGCCCAACAGGCGCCCGACCCCGGGTTCGAGCTTGCGGAACTGCCCCTTCTCGGCGGCCAGCGTGAACGCGCCCTCGAGGCTCGGGAAGTCGATGCCGGTGGGCGGACCGTTCCAGCTGACGCGGCCTTCCATCCGTGCCTTGCCGCCTCTCAGCCCCTCCGGGTAGCCGAGCCGTGCGAGCAGCTTCCCGGCGTCCTTCGCCTCGAGCTTGAAGTTCATCCGCGTGTTCGCCGACACCGCCGCCGGCTGCCACAGTCCTTCTGCGCTCAGGCTGGACTCGGGATTGACGATCGAGAGCCGATCCACCCGCCACAGCCTGCCGCGGTTGGCGGCAGTCAGTTCAACGCGGCCGAGCGCCTTGCCGCGCAGACTGAAATCCTCCACCGCGACATCGACTGCGGGCAGGCTCTTCACCGGTTCGTCCGCGCGCGCCTCAGCGCCGTGGTCGGATTTGAACTCCCCGATCGCCAGGCGCTTGAAGCGCGCCCGCAGCAGCCCTTCGCCCTCCGTCGTCCAGGCGATCTCGCCGGAGGCCTCACGGCTGGCGAGCGTGGCCTTCCAGCCCTCCGGAGTGCGGGCCCCGCGCAGCGAGAAGTCGCCGAGCGACTGGCCGAAGAGCGTGAGCGAGCCCGCGTCCAGGTTCACCGAACTCAGTGCGCTAGCGCCTCCGGCCTCGTCCGGAAACGCGCGGCGCCAGGCATCGAGATCGAGCTTCGCGAGCCGCGCATCGATCGCCACACCGCTCTCCGGAAGCACGGGGGGCGCGCCGATTGCGATCGCGGCGCGCTGGACGGCGCCACCCTCGGCCCCGACGCGGCGCGCGATGAGCGCACGCAGATCCTCGCCCAGACTCACCCGCAAGCTCTCTGCGCCCGCCGCCTCCGGCGCACTGCGTTCGATGCGCAGCGCGAGCGGCGCGGAGGCGATCTTGTTGAACGGCTCCGGAAGGCTCGACGAGACGCCGACCAGGTCTGACTCGAGCGCGATCGCCGCCTTCCTGCCCCTCAGATCGACCCGCGCCCGCCACTCGGCCGACCCGCCGAGGTGATCGAGCAGCGGCCAGTCGAGCCGGGCGCGCCAGGCGGCCACGGCCGCGCTCCCGCGCAGATCGACCCGCAGGCCGCCGTCCTTCGTATTCGCGCTCGTGACGCTGATCGGGGACCCGAGCAGCCTTGCTCCGCCCTCCGCGGCGGTGATCCCGTCCTGGGAGAACCGGATCCGTCCATTGGCTTCGGTCAAAGGCGCCGGCAGGCCGTCGAACATGACCTCGGCGCCGGAGAACCGGTACTCGCCCTCGACGCGCGTCGCCTCCGGATTGCCGATCGGAAGGTCGAGAGCGAGCTGGAGACTGCCGGCACCGCTCGCGCGCACGTCGTCCGTATGGTGCTCGATCAGGTCCGCGACCGGGCTCGCGACCACGAAGCGCAGGAATTCCGCGGTCGGCCCGCTCGCCGCGCCGCGCACGCGCAGCACCCGTTCGGATGCGCCCAGATCGGGGATCTCGGCGCTGACCGCTCCGAGCGCGGCGCCGAGGATCCCGCCCCGCCTGGCTCGAATCATCATTCGCGGGCCCTCGAACAGCAGGTCGCCCTCCAGACCGGCGATCTCGGGCCAGCCGGGAGCGTATTCCAGCGTGCCTGCGCCGAAACTCCCGGTGACCTGAAAAGTCCCAGAACGCTTGTCCGCGAAGGGAAACTTTTCGAGATCGCCCTTCAGTCGCAGTTTCACCGCGGCTGCCTGACCTGCCTGGAGCGCGGAGCGCAACCAGTCGCGCAGCGGCGCCCCGAGGTTCGCCGGCAGGTAGCGCCAGACCGCGGTCACGTGCGCGCGTGTGAGCGAGGCGTCGAGATCCACCTCTCCGGGGCCTTCGGCTCGCGTACGGTAAGTGCCGGCGAGCTTTCCAGCCGCGTCCGCATTCGCGAAACTCGCATTGCGAATCACGACCTCGGTCCCGCCCTCGCGCACGCTCCATGAACCGTCGGCGGCGAGCGACTCAATGCGAACCGGCATTCCGGGATAGACCGCCGGAAGATCGAGCATGCCGCCTGCCGCGCTGACGGCGAACGTGCCTCTTTCGTTGTCGGCGCGCACCCGGCCGCTCAGCCCGGCGAAACCGGGCAGCCCGCCGTGTGCGTTCGCGCCCAGTTGCTCGAAGCGCGCATCCACGCTGTAGTGATCGAAGGCATCGCCCGTCCGCTTCCACGACGCCTTGATCTGGACGATGCGGCCGCGCGGGGCCACCTCCCGCAGCCGTGTGCGCCAGGATTCGGAAACCGGAAGCTGCGGCACCAGCCGAACAAGCCGATCGAGGTCGAGACCCTCGGCCGCGAGATCCCCCTGCGCACCGGGGCTGCCGTCCCCGTCCGACCAGCGAAGCAGGAAGTCCGCGGGCGCGCCCGGCGGGTGGCCTGCAGCGGCGAGCACCAGCCGGCTCGCGGTGACCTGCACCGCGCCGCGCAGGCGCCGCACGCTCAGCCGGCCGCTCGCCGCATCCAGATCCATCGGCGCCAGCTCCGGCGCCAGGCGAAGCTGGACTGCGCGCACATCCAGGTCCGCGGTCAGCGCATCCAGGCGGGTACCGCTTCCATCGACCCACGCCCTCAGTGCCCCCCCCCCGCGCACAAGCTCGACCGGGAGATCCACCCACCTGTGCAAGACGGCGAGATCGGTGCTATCCACGCGTGCGTACGCGGCTCCGCTCCAATGCTCCAGAGGCTCGTCTGCGGCGCCGCGAAAATCCCCGCGCAGATCGATCCATCCGCCGGTCTCGCCGGGCGGCTGCGCGCTCACGCCGATCCGGTGGCGCAGGCCGCTGTTGTCGAGGCGCAGGTTCGCCTGCCGCAGGACCAGCGGCGGCGCTCCTCGCAGGGCATCGTTCCACTCCAGCGTGGCGTTGCGCACGACGATGCTGCGCTGGGCCAGCACCCATTTCTGGAACGCCGCCTGCGCACCGGTGCTGCGCAGGAGAATGCCGGCAACATAGATGCGGCCATCCCGCTCGCGCCGGAGCGCGAGCTGCGTGCCGGCGAATTCCAGCCGTCTGAGCCGCAACTGTCCGAACGCGAGCGTGGTCCAGGACAGCTCCGCATCGACCTCTTCCAGTCCCAGCGCGGGGCGGCCCTGCTCATCGTGGATCTGCATTCCCCGCAGGCCGAGCGCTGGGTGCAGGCCGTGCCAGCGCGCGTCGATGCGGCGCACGGTCACGCGCAGGCCGATCGCCTCGGAGAGCATCGCGGCGATGTCCGCGCGGTACTCGTCGACACGGGGCAGCACCGCGTAGCGCACCACGAGCACGAGCAACCCGAAGCCCAGATAGCCGGCGAGCAGCGTCCACGCGAGAATCCTCGCGAGGCGTCGCCAGGCGGGGACGAGGGGGGCGGCGGGCGCGGAGTCGGCGGCCGCGTCTTCCGCTTCGAGAGGCTGATCGCGCATCGCGGGGGCTACAATCGGTGCGGCGAGGGCACGGCCCATGCGACCATCCGCCCCGAAGGTCTTCCATTCTACCCGCAGGACGAGCGCGATGACCGAAGAGCATCCGGGTGCCGAAACCCTGCGGCAGGCACTGCGCTACAGCCGCTTCCTCTCCTGGCAGGTGGAAGCCCGCCCCGATCTGGCCCGCGAGCTCGAAGCAGGCATCGGCGACCCGTTGGACGAGGCCCGGCTCCTGGAGTGGCTCGGCCCCGGGCCGGTCGCGGAGGACGAGCTCAAGGGCCGCCTGCGCGCACTGCGCCTGCGCGCTTTCGCCCACGTCGCGGTGCGCGACCTGGCCGGCCTTGCCGATCTGCGGGAGGTGACGGCAACGATGACTGCGCTCGCCGAACTCGCGGTCACCACCGCGATCGAGGTCTGCGAGCGCGCGTTGCGCGAGCGCCATGGTGCGCCGCTGGATCGCGAGGGCAGGCCCGAGCGCATGATCGTGGTCGGTATGGGGAAGCTCGGCGGCGGCGAGCTCAACGTCTCCTCGGACATCGACCTGATCTTCGTCTATCCCGAGGACGGCGAGACGACCGGGCCATCCGCGATCTCGAATTTCGAGTTCTTCACCCGCCTGGGCAGGCGTGTCGTCGAGGCACTGGCGGAGCCCACCGCCGACGGGCGGGTGTTCCGTGTCGACATGCGCCTGCGCCCCGATGGCGAGTCGGGCCCGCTCGCCTGTTCGCTGGAGGCCCTCGAAAACTATTTCATCACCCAGGGCCGGGAATGGGAGCGCTATGCCTGGATCAAGGCGCGTCCGATCGCAGGCGAGCGCTTCGACGAACTCGCCGCCGTGGCACGCCCCTTCGTGTTCCGCAAGTATCTGGACTTCGGCGCGCTGAACGCGATGCGGGAGCTGCACGCGCAGATCCGGCGCGAGGTGTCGCGGCGTGAGCTCACGGACCACATCAAGCTCGGCCCTGGCGGCATCCGCGAGATCGAGTTCATCGCCCAGGTGTTCCAGCTCATCCGCGGCGGGCGCGAGAGCGCGCTGCAGGCGCGGCCGACGATCGAGGTGCTGGAGCTGCTCGCCGCACGCGGCATGCTCTCGGCATCCGCGGTGGGCGAGCTGGTGGCCGCCTACCGGTTCCTGCGCCGGCTCGAACACCGGCTGCAGTATGTGGAGGACGCCCAGACCCACACCCTGCCCAGGGATGCGGCCGACCAGGCCCTGGTCGCGGCCGCGATGGGTTTCGCCGACTACGGGGCGCTGGCTGCGGAACTCGACGATCACCGCGCCGCCGTGAGCCGCCACTTCGATGCCGTGTTCGCGCAGCGCGGGCGCGGCGAGCACGAACTCTCGGCCCTATGGAGCGGCGCCGCGGACGACCAGGCGACCTGCGAGCGGCTGCGTGCGCTCGGCTACCGTGAGGCGCAGGCGGTGGCGCGCCGTCTGGCCGCCGTGCGCGGCGCGGCGCGCTACCAGCAGATGCCGGCCAACATCCGCAGCCGCTTCGATCCGCTCATCCCGCGGGTCATCGACGAAGCGGCCCGGCGGCCCAATCCGGACGAAACCCTCGCGCGCACGCTCGACCTGCTCGAGGCGATCAGCCGCCGCGGCGCCTATCTCGCCCTGCTGCAACAGTACCCGCAGGCGCTCGCCAGGGTGTGCGAGCTGGCCGGAGCGTCGAGCTGGGCAGCGGGCTATCTGACCCGCCACCCGGTGCTGCTCGACGAACTGCTCGACCCGCGCCTGATCGAGGCCGCCCACGACTGGCCGGCGCTGCGCGCGGAGCTCTCCGCCACCCTCGATGCGATCGAGCCGGACATGGAGCGCCAGATGGACTTGATGCGGGAAGCGCACCACGCGCAGGTGTTCCGTCTCCTGCTCCAGGACCTTGCGGGCGTGCTGACGGTGGAACGGCTGGCCGACCATCTCTCGGAGCTCGCCGACATCATGCTCGACCTCACCATCGCGACGGTCTGGCGCAAGATGCGCAACCGCCACCGCGAACGACCGCGGTTCGCCGTGGTGAGCTACGGCAAGCTCGGCGGCAAGGAGCTGGGCTATGCCTCCGATCTCGACCTGATCTTCCTGTTCGACGACGCGGCACCCGAGGCCGCCGAGCGCTATGCGCGGCTCGCCCAGCGCATCAGTACCTGGCTCTCCAGCCACACCCCGGCAGGGATCCTGTTCGAGACCGATCTGCGCCTGCGCCCGAACGGCGAAGCGGGGCTGCTGGTGAGCTCGGTGCGTGCGTTCCGCGAGTACCAGACGGGCTCGGCGTGGGTCTGGGAACATCAGGCGCTGACCCGGGCGAGATTCTCCGCCGGAGACCGCGAGGTCGGCAGGCAGTTCGAGGACATCCGCTTCCAGGTGCTGTGCCAGAAGCGCGACCCCGAAGCCCTGCGGCGCGAGGTGCTGGCGATGCGCGCCCGAATGCTCGACGCGCACGCCAACCGCAGCGGACTGTTCGACCTCAAGCATGACCGTGGCGGACTGATCGACGTCGAATTCGCCGTCCAGTACCTGGTACTGGGTTACGCACACCTGCATCCGGGGCTCGCCGCCAACCTGGGGAACATCGCGCTGCTGCGGCGCGCGGGCGACCTGGGCCTGATCCCGGCCGGCCTCGCCGCGAAGGCGGGCGATGCGTACCGCGAATACCGCCGGCTCCAGCACGCGCTGCGGCTGAACGGCGCAGCCTATGCCCGCGTGCTGCCGGAGAGCGTGGCGGTGCACGTGGCCTGCGTGCGCGAGCTCTGGCGCACCGTGTTCGGCTGCGATTGAGGGCGTGCCGCAGGCTCGCAGCCGATGGATACTCCGGCGCGCGCGTGGGACCTGTTCTGCCACGTCGTCGACAATCTCGGCGACATCGGCGTGTGCTGGCGTCTCGCGCGACAGCTCGCCCGCGAGCATCGCATCGAGGTCCGGCTGTGGGTCGATAACCTCGCGAGCTTCCGCAGCCTGTGCCCCGCGCTCGACCCGTCGGCTGCGGTGCAGCGCCTCGGCGGGGTGGAGGTCCACCGCTGGAGCGACCCCTTCCCGGAGATGACGCCCGGGGCCGTCGTCCTGGAAGCCTTCGGCTGCCGGCTGCCGGCGTCATTCGTCGAAGCGATGGCGAGGCAGGAACGCCCGCCGGTGTGGATCAACCTCGAGCATCTCAGCGCCGAGAGCTGGGTCGAAGGTTGCCACGGCCTGCCCTCGCCGCACCCCGGCCTGCCGCTCGTCACGCACTTCTTCTTCCCAGGTTTCGGCGAACGCACCGGAGGCCTGTTGCGGGAGGCGGACCTCCTCGCCCGCCGCGATGCGTTCGCGGCCGATGCGCGGCGCGTGGCCGATTTCTGGGGCGGCATCGGTGTTCCGCCCCCGGCACCCGGCGACATCACGGTTTCGCTGTTCGGCTACCCCGGCGCCCCGTACGCGAGGCTGTTCGATGCGTGGTCGCGCGGACCGGTCGAGCTGCGCGTGATCGTCCCCCGGAGCGGCGTGGAGGCGGCCCTGGCCGGGTACTTCGGCAGCGCAGCGGAGAGCCCCCGGCCCCTGCGTCGCGGCCGTCTGGAGGTGTGGCCGATCGCCTTCCTCGACCAGGATCACTACGACGAACTGCTGTGGGCGTGCGCGGTCAACTTCGTGCGGGGCGAGGATTCGTTCGTGCGGGCGCAATGGGCCGCAGGCGCCTTCGTCTGGCAGGCCTACCCCCAGAGCGACGGCGCCCACCTGGGCAAGATGGAAGCCTTCCTGACCCGCTACAGTGCGGGGCTCGATCCGCCGGCGGCCGACGCGCTCGGCGCCCTGTGGCGCGAATGGAACGCAGGCGGGCGGCCCGATGCGGCGTGGGACGATTTCCTGGCACGACTGGAGCCCCTGGTGGCCCATGGCCGGCGGTGGGCGGAGCGTCTCGCCCACCGCGACGACCTCGCAAAAAACCTTGTCGCCTACACGGAATCGCTTTTATAATTCGCGGTTTTCGAAAGTTCAGAGGAACGCTCATGAAACAGGCACAGGAACTGCGCGCGGGAAACGTCATCCTGCTCGGAAAGGACCCGATGGTCCTGCTCCGGACCGAATACAACCGCGGCGGGCGCAATGCGGCAGTGGTGCGGATGAAGATGAAGAACCTGCTCACCGGCTCGCCCGCCGAGTCGGTGTTCAAGGCCGACGAGAAGCTCGAGGATCTCGTCCTCGACCGCAAGGAAGTGAAGTACTCCTACTTCGCCGACCCCATGTATGTTTTCATGGACGACGAGTACAACCAGTACGAAGTGGAGAAGGACTGCATGGGCGACGCCCTCAACTTCCTCGAAGAGGGGCTCGCGTGCGAAGTGGTCTTCTACAACGGCCGGGCGATCTCCGTCGCGCTGCCGGCTTCGGTGGTGCGCGAGATCCGGTACACCGAACCCGGGGTCAAGGGCGACACCTCGGGCAAGGTGATGAAGCCGGCGACCATCGGCACCGGTTTCGAGGTGCAGGTGCCGCTGTTCTGCGAGATCGGCGACCGCATCGAACTCGATACCGCCTCGGGCGAGTACAAGCGGCGCGTAGCGGCGTAGCGGCCGGCGGCGCCGCGGGCACCCTGTCCGGAAGCCCGTTCGCGAAGCCTTCAGGCCGCGCTGGCTCGCGGGCCGCCGCGGTCGGTGCTGACCCGGTTGCGTCCGGCGCGCTTGGAAGCATACAGCGCCTCGTCGGCACGGCCCATGAGACGCTCGATGGGTTCCTCGGGCAGACGCTGGGCGGCGCCGAGCGAAACCGTGATCCCGCCGATCGCCTCCTCGCTTCCCAGGCGGCGGATGCGGCCCTGTTCCACCCGGCGGCGGACGGTCTCGGCCAGCGATTCGGCCACCGCGAGCGCCGATGCCGGAAGGAGCAACGCGAACTCCTCCCCGCCGGTGCGGGCGACCACGTCTTGCTCGCGCGCGCATCCGGCCAGCACCTGGCCGACGGAGCGGATGACCTTGTCGCCGAACAGGTGCCCGTAGGTGTCGTTGACCCGCTTGAAGTGATCGATGTCGACCATCAGCATCGAGCACTTGCGGGCGGCCCCGTCGGCGCCCGCCAGGATGTCGGCGGCCGCAAGGTCGAACCCGCGGCGATTCCTGAGCCCGGTGAGCGCGTCGGTGAGCGCTTCCTCGCGCGCACTGGCGAGCTTCTGGCGCAGGCCTTCCATTTCCCCGCGCGAGGATTTCAGCCTGCCCTCCATCTCCGTCACCGAGCCGCGCATCGAGCGGGTTTCCTCGACCAGGCGGTGGACCAGTTCGGCGATGCCGGCAGCATCGATGCCTTCGCCCAGCTTGCGCCCCGCCTCGCCGAGCGAGTCGTCGTAGCGGCTTGCCTGCGAGCCGAACTCGGCGGCGTAGGCGCCGAGGTTCTTCAGGATTCCGTCGAAGCCGGATTCGAGCCGGTTGACCACCGCGGCCTGCGGGCCCTCGATGTGGCTGCGGTACAGCTGCGCGACCGCCTGGTCGTCCAGCGGGCGCCGATCGGCTTCGGCGGCGTCGAGCGCCTCGGCGAGTTCCCGGTTGATGCCGGCCAGATATTCGTACCAGACGGCATAGCTGAGCGGACTGAATGCCGCCGGATGCCTCGCCATTCGCGGGATCGCGAGCCGCAGGAGCTCGCCGCTTTCTTCCTTGCTCTGCTCGTATCGCATCGCCATTTTTCTTGTGTTTGTTCGCACCGCGCACGCGGGCACCGCGTGCCCCCAACCGCACCTACCGCATGGCTAACGGCAGCACTGCGCCGGGCTTTAGCGCCGTGTGTACTCACAGGCGGCACAGCCGCTCACAGGCCCGCGCCAGGGTCTCCTCCTTCTTGGCGAAACACAGCCGCAGCACCCGGTCGTCGCGGCCATCCGCGTAGAACACCGACACCGGGATCGAGGCGACGCCGACCTCTCTCGTCAGCCGCTCGGCGAAGGCGGTGTCGCGTTGGTCGCTGATGGCGCCATAGCGCACCGACTGGAAATAGGTGCCCGAGCACGCGAGCAGTTCGAAGCGCGAGCCCGCCAGCCCGGCGCGGAAGAAGTCACGCTTGCCCTGGTAGAAGGCGGCGAGGCCGAGATAGCGATCGCGATCGCGCATGAACTCGGCCAGTGCCAGTTGCGCGGGATGATTCACGCAGAAGACGATGAACTGATGGGCCTTGCGGAACTCGGTCATCAGTTCGCGCGGCGCCAGGCAGTAGGCGAGCTTCCAGCCCGTGACGTGATAGGTCTTGCCGAACGAGGACACGACGAAGGCGCGCTCCGCGAGCCCTGGGTAACGCACGACGCTCTCGTGCCTGCGGCCGTCGAACAGAATGTGCTCGTAGACCTCGTCGGCGACGATCACGATGTCCGTTCCGCGAACGAGAGCCTCGAGCGCCTGCATGTCGGAAGCTTCCCAGACCGCTCCGCTGGGGTTGTGCGGCGTGTTGATGAGGATCATGCGGGTACGCGGCGTGACGAGCGAGCGCACCTCGTCCCAGTCCGGCCGGTAGCCGGGAAAGCGCAGCCGCGCGCGGATCGCGGCCCCCCCGTTCAGTTCGATCGAGGGTACATAGGAGTCGTAGACCGGCTCGAACACGATCGCCTCGTCGCCGGGGCGCACGAGCGCGGCCACCGCGCTGAAGATCGCCTGGGTGGCACCCGCGGTCACCGTGATCTCGCTTTCCACGTCGTAACTGCCGCCGTACAGGTCCTGCACCTTCTCGGCGATCGCCTCGCGCAGCGCGGGCACACCGGCCATCGGCGCGTACTGGTTGGCGCCGGCGCGCATGTGCTTCGCGACCAGGTCGAAGAGTGCCTGCGGCGCATCGAAATCCGGGTAACCCTGGGACAGGTTGATGGCGCCATGCTCGGCGGCCATGCGCGACATGACGGTGAAGATCGTGGTACCCACACGCGGCAGGCGCGAGGGGACGTTTCCGGGAAAGGTGGGCATGAGGAGCTCCAGGAAGGCGCGGGGATGCGGATTGTGCAGCAGCCGGGCGGGACGCGTCCATGTGCCGCAGGCGTCCGGCTGCCCAGCAGTGCTATATTCGACGCCCGAAGCATCACCCCGGAGGAGACGATGAGAAAGCTGTTTTGGATCGCACTGGCGGCGGTCACGGGTGTCGCGCCCGCATCGTTCGCTGCGGAGGGCTCGGTGACCATCACATCGCCGGCGGAAGGCGCGAAGCTCGACGCGATGGCCCAGAACAAGATCGTCTACGAGGTCATGCCCGGAGCGCGCGGGGATCACGTGCACCTCTATGTCGACGGCAAGGAGGTCGCGGTGCTTCGCGCGCTCAAGGGCAGCCGCACGCTGGACACGCTCGCGCCCGGCGACCGCACGCTGTGCATCAAGGTGGTGAACAAGGCCCATACCCCGATCGGCGTGGAGAAGTGCGTCAAGGTCAGGGTCGAGTAGGCGCGCGAGCGAGCGCTGCCGGCGGCCGCGCCGCACGCTGACGTGGACCCGCAGAACCTCGCCTACGCGCTGATCCAGCTCGCCCACAACTTCGGCGCGGTCGCGGTGACCGGTGGCGCCCTGGCGGCGCTCTGGCCGCCGGCGCGGATGCAGCGGCGCCAGATCGCCTGGCTGGTGCTCTCGGGCTGGGGAACACAGGCCGCGAGTGGCGCAGGCTTCGGGGCCGTGAGCTACGCCGGCTACGGTCACCTTCCGGACATCCACGGGATTGCGATCGCCGCGCTCACAGTCAAGCTGGCGTGCGCGCTCTCGGGCTTCACGCTCGCCGGCGCGTGGCTGCGTTCGGGCGGCGGCTGGAGCGCGGCGCGGCAGGAGGCCGTCTGGATCGCGCTCGCCGCACTCGGGGCGACCGCGCTTTCCGCTGCCGCGTTCCTGCGCTGGTTCTCCTGACTGGCGAGGCGCGCCCGCCGGTGTTAGATTCCGGCGCATTCCGGCGCAAGGCAGCAACCATGCCGCCATGATGGCGAAAGAACCGCTCTGCACCCTCCGCGAGGATGACGGCGCCATCGTCATTCTCGACCAGACGCTGTTGCCGCATCGCTGCGAAACCCGCCGCGTCGCGACGCTGGAGCAGGCCGCGCACGCGATCCGCAGCATGCAGGTGCGCGGCGCGCCGCTGATCGGCGTGACCGCGGCCTACGGCGTCGCGCTGGCACTGCGCGGCGCAGCCGGCGACGCCGATCTCGACCGTGCCTGCGCCACGCTCGCGGCGACCCGCCCCACCGCGGTCAACCTGCGCTGGGCGCTGGAACGTATGAGGCGGCGGCTCGTCCCCCTGCCGCAGGGCGCCCGCGCGGCGGCGGCCTGGGCCGAGGCGCGCACAATCGCCGCCGGGGATGTCGCGGCCAACCGCGCGATCGGCGAGAACGGGCTCGCCCTGCTCCGGGAACTGCCGGGGGCGGGCCGAAGGCCGTTGCGGCTGATGACCCACTGCAACGCGGGCTGGCTCGCCACCGCGGGCTGGGGCACCGCCCTCGCGCCGGTGTATGCGGCGCAACGCTCCGGGCTCGCGGTGCATGTGTTCGTCTCCGAGACCCGGCCGCGCAACCAGGGCCTGCTCACCGTCTGGGAGCTCGCGCAGGCCGGCGTGCCCCATGCGCTCATCGCCGACAACGCGGCCGGCCACCTGATGAGCCGCGGGGAGATCGATGCCGTCATCGTGGGCGCCGACCGCATCGCCGCCAACGGCGATGCGGCCAACAAGATCGGGACCTACCTCAAGGCGCTCGCCGCCCATGACAACGGCGTGCCGTTCTTCGTGGCCGCACCGGCTTCCACGATCGACTGGGACTGCCCGGACGGCGAACGGATCCCGATCGAGGAACGCCCTGCCGAGGAACTGCGCTGCGTCGCCGGCCTCGGGGCGGACGGAGCGCCGGCGAGCGTGCGCCTCGCGGCAGCCGCGACGCCGGTCGCCAACCCCGCCTTCGACGTGACCCCGGCCCGGCTCATCACGCGCATCGTGTGCGAGCGCGGCGCCGTCGAACCCGCCCGGCTGCGCGCGCTGTTTCCGGAGCGATCGTGAACGAACACGAACTGCGCGCGCAGCTCATCACCACCGCCCGCGCCATGAACGCACGGTGCCTGAACCGCGGAACGGCGGGAAACCTGAGCGCGCGCCACGGCGAGGGTTTCCTGATCACGCCGACCGGGATGGCCTATGACGAGCTCGTGCCCGCGGACATCGTGGTTATGGACCTCGACGGCAGCCGTCGCGGAGCACGCAAGCCGTCCTCGGAATGGCGCTTCCATCGGGACCTCTACGCGGCGCGCCCCGAGGCGGGCGCGGTCCTGCACGCGCACGCACCCTTCGCCACCGCGCTCGCCTGCCTGGGCCGCGACATTCCGCCCTTCCACTACATGATCGCGCGCTTCGGCGGCGGCACGCTGCGCTGCGCCGCCTACGCGACCTTCGGCACGCAGGAGCTCTCCGACCATGCCCTGCGCGCGCTCGAAGGCCGCTGCGCGTGCCTGCTCGCCAATCACGGCCTGCTCGTGTTCGGCCGCGACCTGTCCCACGCGCTCGATCTCGCGGTTGAGGCCGAGGCGCTGTGCGAACAGTACTGGCGCGCCTCGACGCTCGGCCGGCCGCCGCTCCTCGACGACGCGGAGATGCAACGCGTGCTGGAGAAGTTCGCGGGCTACGGGCAGCAGGAGGATTGAGGCTGTAGCGTCTCGAGCACCCGCAGAAGGATCGAGCGCTCAATCCGGCGATAAAATGGGCCACCCGTCGAGCATCGCGAACAGTCACCGTCCCGCCGCCGGCCTTCGCCACGCACGTGACCCATGCAAGCCGAACTCCCCGAGTACCTGCCCGAACCGCTGCGGGCGCTGGCACGCCCCGTCGTGCTGAAGCGCCACCAGACCCTCTACCGCTTCGACGATCCGGTGCTTGCGATCTATTTCATCCGCCAGGGCGAAATGGAGGCAGTGCGTTACACCACCGACGGCGAGGCGATGGTGATGGTGCGGGCCAGCGACGGCGACTTTTTCGGTGAGCCGGCGCTGGCGGTCGAACGCTATGCCTGCGCCGGCATCGCCCGCGCGGACAGCGAATTGCTCGCCATGCCCAAAGCCGCCGTGCTGGCTGAATTCCAGCGCGATCCGGCCTTTGCCTCGGCCTTTCTCCTGGCGCAGGTGCGCAATGCCCGCCGCCAGTGCTCGCGCTACGAGCGAGTGCGCGCGCCGCGCCGAGGATCGCATCCTTCATTATCTGATCACCGAAGGCGGCGCGGATGGCGCGGTAACGCTCGCCGGTCCGCTCGCCGACTGGGCGGGCGAACTCGGCTTGCAGCCAGAGAGCCTCTATCGGGCCCTGGCGCGACTGCGCGCGGAAGCTCGTATCGAGGGCGAGGGCAATACGCTGCGCATTCGTCAGGCCAAATAGTGCACCGCACACTGATTGCAGTCATGGCGCGGCATTCCCTATCTCGGTAACTTTCGGGCTCCGATGATCAAGACAGAAGAGCCCCCATGGAGTCGATGTTCCCGATCCGGCGCTTGCGCCAGGCCTTTGCGTGCCTGCTCGCGTTCATTGGCTTTACCGCCAGTGCCTACGATCCCGCTGTGCCAGGCAGTTTCGACGACCCGCAGTTTTGCGGCGCCTGCCATCAGCGTATCTACAAGGAGTATTCGCAGTCGGTGATGGGCACCGATCTGCAGAACCCGGTCGTCTATCAGTTCTTTACCGCCACCAATGCCAAGGGCGAGAAGGATGGGATGGGCTACCAGGGCTTTTTCCCCGGTCATGCGGGCGACTGCGCCCAGTGTCATGTGCCCAAGCTGGCCATCAAGGAGCACCAGGCTGGACGCGAAGTGGATCTGGGCAAGGCTATCAAGGACAAGGCCGACTTCGGCATTTCCTGCACGTACTGCCATACGGTGCAACACGTCAAGGTCGTCAAAGAAGGCGACCGTTACAAGACCGGCCCGATCAATACCGTGACCCTCGACGAGAGCGGGGCGATCCACGGCCCGCGCGAAGGCGTGACCTCGCCGGGGTTCGAAATCAAGGTCAACCCGCAACTGCGCGCCGCCGAGTTCTGCTCGCAATGCCACCTCAACCAGGAGGAAGGCCATGCCAAGA
>MNXU01000084.1 GCA_001872285.1 Betaproteobacteria bacterium CG2_30_68_42 | reverse complement strand
GGCTCGGCTTCGATCGGCCCGGTCCTGGCTTCGGAGCGATCGAACGCGACCGGCCTCCTGTACCGCCAGACGGGCGGCCTGCTGCCCGCGGGCACCCGGAGCGTCGCACTCCGCCTGACCATGACGCGCACGGACGGGATCTACAACGACGGTTACGCAGATAACCTGTCGTTCTCCGTGACCGCGGTGCCCGAACCGGGACAGTGGCTGCTGACGGTTTCGGGCCTGGCCCTGCTCGCGGTCAGGCTGCGCCGCGGGCTCGCGTAGGCCCGGCCGGTCTCAACCGGGCAGCGGCTGCACCAGGTCCTCACCGTCGTTCGCGGCGTCGTTCACGCGGCGGCCGACGCGCCAGCATCTCATGCGCGCAGCATCGAAGGGTGCCAGCAGGGGCGCGAGTTCGCGCTCGCCCTGTGCATCAGCCGAGAGCCAGAGCGCCTGCGCTTCGGGCGGCACGATGACGGGCATGCGGTCATGCACCGGCGCCATCAGCTCGTTCGCGCCCGTGGTGAGGATCGCGCAGGTTCGCAGCACTCCGCCCTCGCCGCCGCGCTCCGCCCGGACCTCCCAGAGCCCACCCAGCGCGAACGGCTCCGCGCGGGCGAGCCGGAAGTAGTACGGCAGCTTCGTCCCGCCCTCACGCTTCCATTCGTAGAAGCCGTCGACCGGGATCAGGCAGCGCCGGCGGCGGATCGCCTCGCGGAACATCGGCTTGGCGAAGGCGGTGTCGGCGCGTGCGTTGATCGGCTTCACCCCGTCGGGATCGCGCGCCCAGCGCGGCACGAAGCCCCAGGCGAGCCCGGACGCCGTGCGAGCGTCGCCGGGCCCGAGGATCGCCAGGATCGTTCGCCCCGGCGCGATGTTCCAGCCCGCCCTCACCTCGCCGGCATCCGGCGCAAGCCTCGCGCGGAACAGCCGCGCGATTTCCGCGGCGGGGGTGTGGAGGTCGATTCGGCCGCACATCGTCGGGTTCCCGGTTTCGGGTTTCGGGTTTCGGGTTTCGAGTTGCGGGTTTCGCGCCGTGGTCGCACGGCTGCAACTTGAAACCTGAAACCTGGAACTTGAAACCGTCAGTTGGAGTTTCGCTGTCGCCTCGCCTCGAACAGGCAGATGCCGGCCGCCACCGAGACGTTGAGGCTCTCCACCGTGCCGTGCATCGGGATGCGCACCAGTTCGTCGCAGGTCTGCGCGCTCAGGCGGCGCAGGCCGCTGCCCTCGGCGCCGAGCACCCAGGCGAGCGGGCCGCGCAGGTCGGCCGCGTAGAGGTCGCGCGCCGCGCCGGCCTCCGCGCCCAGCGTCCACACCCCGCGCTCCTTCAGCTCGCGCAGCGTGCGCGCGAGGTTGGTGACGGTGACATAGGGGACGGCGTCGGCGGCTCCGGATGCGACCCTGATGACCGTGGCATTGAGTCCGACCGCCCGGTCGCGCGGCGCGATCACCGCGTGCGCGCCGGCCGCGTCGGCGACCCGCAGGCAGGCGCCCAGGTTGTGCGGATCCTGGACGCCGTCGAGCACGAGCAGCAGCGCCGGTTCCGCGAGCGTGTCCAGCACTTCCCCGATCCCGACCGGACGAAAGTCCGCGTCGATGCGCGCGACCACGCCCTGATGGCGGAGGTGTCCCACCATCGCATCCAGCCGGGCCGCCTCGACGGTGACGACCCTGAGCCCGGCGAGCTGCGCCGCACGCGCGAGATCGCGCACCCTGGCATCCTGGCGGTTCCCAGCGAGGTAGAGTTCGCGCACCGATTCGGGCTGGCGCCGCACCCGCGCACCCACCGCATGGAAGCCGTGGATGAAGCGCGTCTCGCTCACCGCCGCGACGCTCGACGCCTTTCCCGGGCAGGCCCCCGCCCGCCCTCGTCGCCGGCCAGCCGGAAGTCGATCCTCTTCGTCTCGAGGTCGGCGCGCACGAGCTGCACCCGCACCCGGTCGGCGAGCCGGAAGCGGGCTCCGGTGCGTTCTCCGGCGAGCTGGCGCCGCGCTTCGTCGTAGTGGAAATAGTCGGCGCCCAGATCCGAGATGTGCACCAGCCCCTCGACATAGATGCCGTCGAGCGCGACGAAGATGCCGAACGGTGCCACGCCCGAAACGCTGCCGGTGAAGACCTCCCCGATCCGGTCCTGCATGAAGTAGCACTTGAGCCAGGACTCGACCTCGCGCGTGGCCTCGTCGGCGCGCCTCTCGGTCATCGAGCAGTGCTGGCCGATCTCCTCCCAGTGGCCCGGATCCTCGCGCCCGCCGCCGAGCACCGCCTTGATCGCGCGATGGATCAGCAGATCCGGGTAGCGCCGGATCGGCGAGGTGAAATGGGTGTAGGACTCGTAGGCGAGGCCGAAATGGCCGACGTTCTCCGGGCTGTAGACGGCCTGCCGGAGCGAACGCAACATCACCGTCTGCAGGAGCTGCTTGTCCGGCCGGCCGGCGAGCTTTTCGAGCAGCCGCGCGTAGTCGCTCGCATGCGGTTCGTCTCCGCCCGAAAGATCGAGACCGAACTCCTTGAGGAACTCGCGCAGGCTGGCGAGCTTCTCGGCGGTCGGCCCCTCGTGGATGCGGTACAGGGCCGGATGGCGGTGGCGCGTGAGCAGTTCGGACGCGCACACGTTGGCCGCCAGCATGCACTCCTCGACGATGCGGTGTGCATCGTTGCGCTCATGGGGAAGGATGCGCGCGATCTTGCCCTGAGGGTCGAACTCCATCACCGTCTCGACGGTCTCGAAGTCGATGGCGCCGCGCCTGGCACGGGCCTGCGCGAGGGCGCGATAGACCCGGTCGAGCTCCGCCAGCGGGCCGGCGAGCGGTGCGAGGCGGCGGCGCGCCCCGGCGTCCTTCCCGTAGAGGGCGGCGGCGACCTCGGTGTAGGTCAGGCGCGCCAGCGACCTGATGACAGCAGGATAGAAGCGGTAGGACTGGATGGCCCCGGCCGCACCGATCGCCATGTCGCAGACCATGGCCAGGCGATCGACCTGCGGATTGAGCGAGCACAGTCCGTTGGACAGCTTCTCCGGCAGCATCGGGATGACCCGGCGCGGGAAATACACCGAGTTGCCGCGCGCGCGGGCCTCCCCGTCCAGCGCGCCGCCGGCGCGCACGTAATGGCTCACGTCGGCAATCGCGACGACGAGCCGGAAGCCCCGCCCCTCGCGCTCGCACCAGAGCGCATCGTCGAAATCACGGGCGTCCTCCCCGTCGATGGTCACCAGCGCAGCCGCGCGCAGATCCTCGCGCCCGCGCAGGTCGGAGGGCCGCACCGCATCCGGCAGCGCGCCCGCCTGGCGCAGTGCCGCGGGCGAGAACTCGAACGGCAGATCGAACTTGCGCAGCGCGATCTCGATCTCCATGCCGGGGTCGAGATAATCGCCGAGCGTCTCGACGATGCGCCCGATCGGCTGCGCGATCCGGGTCGGCTGCTCCACGATCTCGACCATCACGACCTGGCCGGCCCTGGGCTTGCGCCGCGCGCCCGGCGCAATCAGGATGTCCTGACTGATGCGGCGGTCTTCGGGGGCGACGATCAGCACGCCGCGCTCCTCGATCACCCGGCCGACGAGACGCGCGTTGACCCGCTCCAGCACCTCGACGATCCTGGCCTCGGGCCGGCCACGCCGGTCGACGCCCGCGCATCGCGCGAGCACCCGGTCCCCGTGCAGCACCTTCTGCATCTCGTGCGGGCCGAGGAAGTAATCGGTGCCGCCCGCGTCGGGGACCAGGAATCCGTAGCCGTCCGGATGCCCCTGCACGCGCCCGCGCACGAGATCCGCCTTGTCCGGGATGATGAAGTCTTCGCGCCGGTTCTGCAGGAGCTGACCGTCGCGCAGCATCGCGCCCAGCCTGCGGCGGAACGCCTCGAACTCGAACGGCTCGATCTCCAGCAGCCCGGCGACCCGCTCGAAGGAGGCGGGCACGCCCTGCTCGGCGAGAAGCTGGAGGATGAACGCGCGCGAGGGTAGCGGCCGCTCGTACTTGCGCGCTTCCTCGGCAAGCTGCGGGTCACTGCGGCGCAGCTTGCCGAGCGTGCCTGGCTTCTTCATTGATCTGTCCAGCCCCATCGGCTAGAATCGCGGCCGCCCGCCCAGGTGGCGAAATTGGTAGACGCGCCAGGTTCAGGTCCTGGTGGTGGCAACACTGTGGAGGTTCGAGTCCTCTCCTGGGCACCATGCGGGCACGCGCCGCATCGCGGGCGCGCCCTCATCCGAACGGGTGCTGCGTGACGATGGTCTCGTCGCGCTCCGCACCGGTCGAGATCATCGCCAGCGGCACCCCGCACACCTCCTCCATGCGCGCGAGATAGGCGCGCGCATTGGCCGGCAGGGCATCCAGCGAGCGGGCGCCCACGCTGCTCTGCTTCCAGCCGGGAAGCGTCTCGTAGATGGGCTCGCAGCGGGTGAGGTCGTCCGCGCCCACCGGCAGGATGTCCGAGACGCCGCCGTCGAGCCGGTAGCCGGTGCACAACTTGAGTTCCTCCACGCCGTCCAGCACGTCGAGCTTGGTCACGCACAGGCCCGAGACGCCGTTGATCTGGATCGAACGCTTGAGCGCGGCGGCGTCGAACCAGCCGCAGCGCCGCGGCCGCCCGGTGGTGGAGCCGAATTCGTTGCCGCGCTGAGCCAGGTGCCGACCCATGTCGTCGAACAGCTCGGTCGGGAACGGGCCGCTGCCCACGCGGGTGGCGTAGGCCTTGGTGATCCCGAGCACGTAGTGCAGCATGTTGGGGCCGACCCCCGAGCCCGCGGCCGCGGCGCCGGCGACGCAGTTGCTCGAGGTGACGTAGGGGTAGGTGCCATGGTCGATGTCGAGCAGCGTCCCCTGCGCGCCCTCGAACAGCAGGTTGGCTCCGTTGCGGTTCGCCTCGTAGAGCGCGCGCGGGACGTCGGCGACGAGCCCCTCCAGCCGCGGCGCAGCCGCGAGCGCCTCGTCCAGGGTCTTCTGGAAATCGACCGGCGGCGCGCGGTAGTAATTCGTCAGGACGAAGTTGTGGTAGTCGAGCAGCTCGGCGAGCAGCTCGGCGAAGCGCTTGGGCCGCAGCAGGTCCTGGAGCCGGAGCGCGCGCCGCGCGGCCTTGTCCTCGTAGGCCGGACCGATGCCGCGGCCGGTGGTGCCGAGCTTGTGCGCGCCCTTGGCCGCCTCGCGCGCGTTGTCCAGCGCCTGGTGGTACGGCAGGATCAGCGGACAGGCTTCCGACACCTTGAGACGAGCGCGCACATCCACACCTGCCGCCTCGAGCGCGGCGATCTCCTCGACCAGCGCCTGCGGCGAGACCACCACGCCGTTGCCGATGTAGCAGGCCACTTCGCGGTGCAGGATGCCGGACGGGATCAGGTGCAACACCGTCTTGCGGCCGCCGATGACCAGGGTGTGGCCGGCGTTGTGGCCGCCCTGAAAACGGACCACGCCCTGCGCCGACTCGGTCAGCCAGTCGACGATCTTCCCCTTGCCTTCGTCGCCCCACTGGGCGCCCACCACCACCACGTTCTTCGCGTTCTTCGCCATTTCCCCTCATTCTCCTTCGCGCATCGGTACCGCCTGCCAGCGCCCGTCCTCCCGGACCAGCCGGCGCGTGCATCCGGCTTCGCTCCAGGTGCCTTCGTGGCCGGGCAGCTCCACGACGACGATCTCGCCCGCCGCCCGCAATTCCTCGATCGCCTCGTTCAGGCCGGGCCCGGCGCCGCACGGAGCGAGGATGATTGCGGCGGGTGCGGGCGGCGCGCCGATGCGGGCGATCTCGCGCAGATCCATCGAGAAGCCCGTTGCCGGGCGGCCGCGGCCGAACTGGCGGCCCACGCCGTCGTAGCGGCCTCCCAGCGCGATCGCGCCGGGATGTCCGTCGCCATAGGCGGCGAACATGACACCGTTGTGATAATGGTAGCCGCGCAGGTCGGCCAGGTCGAAGCCGAGCGGAAGATCGGCAGAATCGCCGGCGAGCCGGCGCAGATCGTCGAGTCCGCGTTCGATCTCCGCGTCGCGGGGCAGCAGCCGGGCGGCGCGAGTTAGGACTTCGATCCCGCCGTAGAGTTCGGGCAGCGCGAGCAGGCCGGAGCGGGCCGGCTCGGGCACGCCCGCGGACAGCGCGGAGAGTTCCGGCAGATCCTTGGCCTGGAGCGCCTCGAAGAGCGCCTGCTCCGTCTCCCCGTCGAGCGCTCCGAGCCGCGCGAGCGCGCGGAACACGCCGACATGACCCAGATCGATGCGCGAGGCCCGGACCCCACTGATCGCGAGCGAACGCGCAGCCAGCCGCAGGATTTCCGCGTCGGCCTCGATCCCGGCATGGCCGTAGAGCTCCGCACCGATCTGCAGCGGCTCGCGGGTCGCGGTCAGGCTGCCGGGCAGGGTATGGAGCACGCTCCCGCAATAGCACAGCCGCGCCACGCCTTCGCGATTGAGCAGGTGCGCGTCGATGCGCGCGACCTGCGGGGTGATGTCGGCGCGCAGCCCCATCGTGCGCCCCGAGATCTGGTCGACGAGCTTGAAGGTGCGCAGGTCGAGATCGCGCCCCGCCCCGGTGAGCAGGCTCTCGAGATACTCCAGCAGCGGCGGGATGACGTACTGATAACCGGCGCAGCCCATGGCATCGAGGACGCGGCGGCGCGACTGCTCGATGCCCCGTGCCTCGGCGGGCAGCACGTCCTCGATGGATTCCGGAAGCAGCCAGCGGCGCACGGGATCAGCGCAACAGCAGCAGGAACACCAGCCCGAGCACGATGGAGGACAGGCCGATGAAGCGGATCTGCCCGTCCGTAAGCTCGGTGACCTTCCGGAAAGCCTCGCGCCAGGTTCCAGGAGCCACGAAAGGCAGCAGGCCCTCGAGGATCAGCATCAGCGCGAAGGCCGTCAGCAGCGTGCGGCCCATTCCCGCACCGGTCCGGCCGGAACCCGGAGGGAACGCGCCGCATGGGCACAGCCGCTTCCCGCGATGGACGGGCCCCGAACCACCGCTACCTCTTCGGCTTGGCGGCGGTGGCCACGCCGCTTCTCAGGTACTTGAAGAAGTCCGAACTGGGCTCGAGCACCATCATGTCGCTCTTGTTGCGGAAGCTCTGCCGGTAGGCCTCGAGGCTGCGGTAGAAGGAATAGAACTCGGGGTTGCGGCCGAACGCATGCGCATAGATGGCCGTGGCCTTCGCGTCTCCCTCGCCCTTGAGCTTCTGGGCGTCGCGGTAGGCCTCGGCGATGATGATCTCGCGCTGCCGGTCGGCATCCGCGCGGATGCGCTCGGCCTCGGCGGCACCCTGGGAGCGCAGTTCGTTGGCCACCCGCTTGCGCTCGGCCTCCATGCGCCGATAGACCGATTCGCTCACCTCGGTGGGCAGATCCACGCGCTTGAGCCGCACGTCGATGATCTGCACCCCGATCTTGCGGGTGTCTGCATCGGCCTTGCTGCGCATCTGCTCCATGATGTCCTCGCGTTGCCCCGACACCACTTCGTGCACGGTGCGCTTGCCGAACTCCTCGCGCAGGCCCGCATTGACGGTCTGGGCGATCCGGATCTGGGCGCGCGTCTCGTCACCGGAAACCGAGATGTAGTACAGGCGTGGATCGATGATCCGCCACTTGACGAAGGCATCGACCAGCACGTTCTTCTTTTCCGAGGTGATGAAGCGCTCGGGCTCGGGCGACTCGAACGTCATGATGCGGCGCTCGAAGAAACGCACGTTCTGGATCAGCGGCCATTTGAACCGAAGCCCCGGCTCCTTGACCACGTCCTTGATCTCGCCGAGCTGGAGGACGATCGCAAACTGACGCTGATCGACGGTAAACATCGCCATCGAGGTGATGACGAGCGCGGCGAGCGCGATGCCGGCCGCAAACGGTGCCCGCCCGCGCATCAGCGCTCTCCCCTCTCGCGGGTGCGCAGCGATTCGCGCGAGCGGAAATCGGCGCCCTGAGCGTCCGTGCGTCCGGTTTCACCCGCCGTATTCGGCCGCAGTGTCCCGCCGGTCTCCGGCAGCGCGCTGGCGGCCGGGGCCTGCGCGGCCGCGCCCGCGCCCGCCGCCTGTATGAGTTTGTCGAGCGGCAGGTAGAGCAGATTGCCGCTGCCGCGCGAGTCGATCATCACCTTGCTCACGTTCGACATCACCTGCTGCATGGTGTCGAGGTACATGCGCGAGCGCGTGACCTCGGGCGCCTTGTCGTATTCGGTCAGCACCTGGGCGAAGCGGTTCGCATCGCCCTCGGCCTGGGCGATCACGCGCTGGCGGTAGCCGCGGGACTCTTCGGTCAGGCGCGCCGCGGTGCCGCGCGCGCGCGGAATCACGTCGTTGGCATAGGCCTGGCCTTCGTTCTTCTGCCGCTCGCGATCCTGGCCCGCCTTGACGGCGTCATCGAAGGCGGCCTGGACCTGTTCCGGCGGCTGTGCGTTCTGCATCGTGACCTTGCTGATCTGGATGCCGGTGCCGTAGCGGTCGAGGATCTCCTGCATCAGCTTCGCGGCGTTGGCCGCGATCTGTTCGCGCCCTTCGTAGAGAACATAGTCCATCTTGCTCTTGCCCACGATCTCGCGGATCGCGGTCTCCGCGACCTGGATCACGGAATCCTCCGGGTTGCGGTTGTTGAACAGGAAAGGCTCCGGATCCCTGAGGATGTACTGGACCGCGAACTGGATGTTGATGATGTTCTCGTCGTCCGTGAGCATCAGCGCTTCCTTGAGCACGATGTTCTTCGCCGTGCCGCGGTAGCCGACCTCGACCGTGCGCACGCCGGTCAGATTCACCAGCTCGTGGCTCTGGAACGGATAGGGCAGGCGCCAGCGCAGCCCCGGCATGGTGGTTTCCTTGTAGCTCCCGAACTGGAGCACCACGCCGCGCTGGCTCGCATCGACGATGTAGAAGCCGCTCGCCAGCCACACCACCACGACGAGCATCACCAGTATGCCGATGCCGCCGCCGAACTGGCGCGGGCTGAGCGGCATCTTCGGCGGCCCGCCGCCCTCGCCCCCGCCACCCTTGCGCGTGAACAGGCCCGAGAGGCGCCGGTTGATGTCGCGCCACAGCTCCTCGAGGTCGGGCGGCCCCTGCTTTCCGCCACCCGAGCCGCGTCCCCACTGGGGATCGTTCAGCGACATCCGGATGCGGCCGAGGGTTGTGGTCAGGAAGCTCATGTGATCGAGGGCGGGCAGGATGTGGGTCCGCTGCGGTCGAATCCGGGAGACTGCGCGCGTTGCCTGACGAATTCCGCGAGCGCCTCGCGCAACGATCCCACTCCGGCTCCGGTCCTGGCACTCAGGCGAACGCGCGTGAGTTTACCATAGCCGTCACGCTCGACGCCGGGCGCGGCAGCGAGCACGTCGATCTTGTTCCACACCAGCATCCGCGGAACCTCCGCGGCGCCGACCTGCTCCAGCACGCGGTCGACGGCGGCGATCTGCGCCTCCCGGTCCGGATGGCTCGCATCGACCACATGCAGCAACAGATCCGCCGCCGCGGTCTCTTCCAGCGTGGCGTGGAAGGCGGCGACCAGGCTGTGCGGCAGCTCGCGGATGAAACCGACGGTGTCGGACAGCACGATGCTTCCGGCATCGTTCAGGAAGACCCGGCGCGAGGTCGTGTCCAGGGTCGCGAACAGCTTGTCGGCAGCAACCGCACCGGCATGGGTGAGGGCGTTGAACAGGGTCGACTTGCCGGCGTTCGTATAGCCCACCAGCGAGATGGCGGGCAGTTCGCGCCGCGTGCGCGCGCGGCGCATCACCGCCCGCCGGCGCTCGATCCCGCCCAGCCTCTCCTTGAGCAGCTTCACCCGCCTGCCGAGCAGGCGGCGGTCGGTTTCGAGCTGGGTCTCGCCCGGCCCGCGCAGGCCGATCCCGCCGCGCTGGCGTTCGAGGTGGGTCCAGCCGCGTACCAGCCGCGTGGCCAGATGCTCGAGCTGCGCGAGCTCCACCTGGAGCTTGCCTTCGTGGGAGCGCGCGCGCTGGGCGAAGATGTCCAGGATGAGGCTGCTGCGGTCGACCACGCGGGCCGCGAGTGCCCGTTCCAGGTTGCGGCTCTGTCCGCCCGAGAGTTCGTGATTGAAGAGGACCAGGCCGGCGCCCGCGGATTCGAGCATCGCGCGGATTTCCTCCACCTTGCCCTTGCCGGCATAGGTCACCGGATCGGGCGCCTCGCGCCGCCCCTGCACCCGTCCCGCCACGCGCACGCCCGCACTGGAGGCGAGCAGCTCGAACTCTGCGAGGCGTTCGGCAACATCGGCCTCGCCGAAGTCGAGCTGGACCAGGATCGCACGCGTGTCGTTCCCGACCGCTTCGGGCACCGCGGCCCGCAGCGGGGCCTCAAGCATGCGCGTGCGATGAAGAACGCCCGGCGTGGGCAGCGTGCCGCATCAGTCTCCGGCCGGCTCCTTCTCGGCCTGCTCGTGCTGGATGTTGACGGGGCGCGCGGGCACGACGGTCGAGATGGCATGCTTGTAGACCATCTGCGTCACCGAATTCTTGAGCAGGACGACATACTGGTCGAACGAGTCGATCTGCCCCTGGAGCTTGATGCCATTGACCAGGTAGATCGAGACCGGGATGTGCTCCCGGCGCAGCGCGTTCAGGAATGGGTCTTGTAGCAACTGCCCTTTACCGCTCATGGGAGCCTCTCTTCATCGTGGTATCGAGGGGCCGGAGGCATCGGTACGGATGTCGCAAACCGCTTCCGGCGAAGCCGATTCTAGCAGCCTTTCTTCGCGACGTACGGATTGCGCCCGGTGCGCAATTCGACGCGCAGCGGCGTGCCCCGGAGCTTGAACGCATCCATGAAGAAACCCGTCAGGTAGCGCCGGTAGGTTTCGGGCACCCGATCCAGCGCATTGCCGTGAATCACGACGATGGGCGGATTGACCCCGCCCTGGTGGGCGTAACGCAGCTTCGGGCGCGACAGGCCGGAGCGCGGCGGCGCCTGCTTCGAGACCGCCTGCTGGAGCATGCGGGTGAGTTTCGGGGTGGGCATGCGGATCATGGCCGACACATAGGCGGAATCGACCGCGCGCATCAGCGCGCCGAGGCCCTCGCCGGTGCGTGCCGAGATATACAGCACCGGCGCGAAAGCGAGGAAACGCAGGCCGCGCCCGAGATCGAACCGGATCCGGCTGCGGCGGTATTCGTCGATCGCGTCCCACTTGTTGACCGCCACCACCAGCGCGCGGCCGGCCTCCACGATGAAGGCGGCGATGTGCGCGTCCTGATCGCTCACGTCCTGGCTGGCGTCGAGCAGCAGCACCGCGACGTTGCAACGCTCCACCGCCTGCAGGGTCTTGATCACCGAGAACTTCTCGACCGACTCGAACACGCGCCCCTTGCGCCGCAGCCCCGCGGTGTCGATGAGCGTGTAGCGCCGGCCGGAGCGCTCGAAGTCCATGGCAATGGCATCGCGGGTGGTGCCCGGCTGATCGAAGGCGATCATGCGCTCCTCGCCGAGCAGCGCATTGGCGAGCGTCGACTTGCCGACGTTGGGCCGCCCGACGATCGCCACGCGCACGTTCCCGTCCCCGGCCTCCACCGCCTCGGCGGGTTCCGGAAACGCCGCCAGCGCGAGCTCCACGAGCCCCTCCACGCCCTCTCCGTGCGCGGCCGAGATCACCACCGGCTCGCCGAGCCCGAGTTCGTGGAATTCGGCCGCCGCCATCTCCGGCTGCAGGCCCTCGGCCTTGTTGGCCACGAGCAGCGTGCGCCGGCCGCTGCGGCGCAGGCGCTCCGCGATCGCGCGATCCTGCCCGGTCAGCCCCGCGCGCGCATCCACCATCAACAGCAGCACGTCGGCTTCCGCGATCGCGGCTTCCGCCTGGTGCGCCATCTCGGCCACGATGCCTTCGGCGGCGCGCGGCTCGAATCCGCCCGTATCCACCACCAGGAAGGGCTTTGCACCCAGACGGCCGCGCCCATAGTTCCGGTCGCGCGTGAGCCCCGGGAGATCGGCGACCAGCGCGTCGCGCGAGCGGGTCAGGCGATTGAACAGGGTCGACTTGCCGACGTTGGGCCGGCCGACGATGACTACGGTGGGAATCACCGCGCGGGTTCAGGGAAGCGCGATGGCATACAGGCCGCCGCCGCTGCTCTGCACCAGCAGCCCGGCATCGAGCGCCCTCGGAGCCGCCAGGATCGCGCTGCCGTCGGTGGCGAGCCGCGCCGCGAGCGTGCCGTCGCCCTCGCGCAGCACATGCACATAGCCTTTCGAGTCCGCCACCGCGACGTAGCCGGCGAGGGCGAGCGCTCGCGTGAGCCCGCGGAGGCTCAGCTTGTCGTTGCGCCACACGCTGGTGCCGGTGCGGCGATCGAGCGCATGAACCACGCTGCGCTCGTCGGTCACGTAGAGGTGGCGCGCATCGGCATCGATCCCGGCGACGCTGGAGAGATCGCGCGACCAGACCGGGGTGCCTTTCGCCGCATCGAAGCATGCGACCTTGCCCTGGAAGGCGGCCGCGCAGACCTGGCCGCCTGCGACGAGCGGGGTGCTGGCCACATCGGCGACGCGTTCGAGTTCGGTCGCCCCCTTCGGGATCGAGACGCTCGCCTCCCACCGGGGTGCGCCGTTGGCGATCGACACCGCCACCAGCTTTCCGCCCGGAAAGCCGGCGAGCACGACATCGCCGGCCACGGCGACGCCTGCCGCGCTGCGCAGGGTGAGCGAAGGGGTCTCGCGCTGATAGATCCAGCGCCGCTTGCCGTCCGCCGCGTCGAGCGCATACAGGCGGTTGTCGCCACTGCGCACGATGACCAGATCGTCGCGGACCGCCGGCGCGGCGAGCACTTCCGAGCTCACCCGGACGTTCCACAGCGGCTTGCCGCCGGCATCGAAGGCCAGCACCTCGCCCTTGGGGGTACCGACCACCACGCGCTTGCCGTCAGCCCCGACGCCTCCCGAGAGCGCGCGCCCGGCCGCGATCCGCCAGCGCTCCCGCCCCTCGTCGTAGCGCGCGAGCGTGCCGTCGGCCGCGGCGGCGAAGACGCTGGAGCCGACCACGGCGGGCGAGAATACGTGGCCGCCCGAGCGCCCCACCGCGCCCTGCCAGCGGATGGTGAGGGCCGCCGCACCGGGGATCGGCGCGAGCTCCGCCATCTTCTGTTTGGGCGCCGAAGAGAACGGGTTGATCGCATCCAGCGTGGAACAGCCCGCGAGCGTCGCGGCGAGGCAGGCGCATGCGAGCAGCCCGGCGATGCGCCGGCGTTCCATCGCACTCATTCTCCGAGGGCGTCCAGCTTGATCTGCAACCGGACGCGAAGCGTCTCGTCGACGCGGGCGGGCTCGCCCTTGGCCGCCGCGGCCGGCGTCATCGCCGCCCGATACGCGGCACTGGCCTCGCCCGTCTTGCCCTGGGCGGCGAGCACGTCGCCGCGCAGTTCCGCGTAGCGGGCGGCAAGCGGCGCCAGCGGCTCGGTGGCGAGGTGCTTGAGCGCATCGTCATAGGCCTTGCGCTCCGCAGCCAGGGCCGCCAGCCGCAGCCGCGCGAGATCCGCGAGACCGCGATCGGCGGCGTGCTCGGCCGCCCAGGCGAGCTCGGCCTCGGCGTTCTTCACGTCGCCGGTCTCGTATTGCGCCTTCGCGGCGAGCAGCGCGCCGAGCCCCGCATAAGGGTTTCTCGAATAGGTCCCGATCAGCGCGCCCGCCGCCTCGCGCGCGAGCTTCGCGTCGCCGCCGGCCACGGCGTTGCGCACCTTCGCGTACAGCGCCGAGGCCTCCGCCGCCTGGGTGCGCTGGTACCAGTTCCAGCCCTGATAGCCGACCGATCCGAGCGCCAGCGCGGCGACGAACATCAGCACCTTGTTCCCGTTGATCTTCCACCACGTCCTCAGCTCCGAGAGCTGTTCCTGCTCTTCGAGGTCATAGACCGCCATCGTGTTCGTCCTCGTGCCCGGAAAAGAAATAATCGGCCAGATGATCCGCCAGCGCGTCGAAGGCGACCCGGCGCTGGCCGCCGGCTTCGCGCAGCGGCTTCACGCTCGCCTGCCCGGCCTCGACCTCGTCCTCGCCGACGATCACCGCGAGCATGGCGCGGGAAGCGTCCGCGCGCTTCATCTGCGACTTGAAGCTCGCCTCGCCGCAGTGCAGGATCACCGAAACCCCGTTCTCGCGCAACTGCTCGGCGATCTCGAACGCGCGCCGGTCGGCGCGCGCGCCCTGGTGCACCAGATAGACGTCGGGGCGCACTTCGCCCTGCCCGGGGGCGCCCCACAGCGCCAGCAGCCGCTCGACGCCGAGCGCGAAGCCGCACGCGGGCGCGGGCCGGCCGCCGAGCTGCTCGACGAGGCCGTCGTAGCGCCCGCCCGCGCACACGGTGCCCTGCGCGCCCAGTTGGTCGCTGATCCACTCGAACACCGTCAGGTTGTAATAGTCCAGCCCGCGCACCAGCCGCGGATTGATCGTGTAGCCGATCCCGAGATCCTCGAGCCGCAGCTTCACCCCCTCGAGGTGCGCGCGCGAAGCCTCTCCCAGATGCTCGACGAGCCGCGGCGCGCCCTCGACGAGCGGGCGCATCTCCGGATTCTTGCTGTCGAGGATGCGCAGGGGATTGGCGTAGAGCCGGCGTTTCGCGTCCGCGTCCAGCCGATCGAGGTTGCCCTCGAAGTAGGCGATCAGCTCTTCGCGGTAGGCGCGGCGCTCCTCGCCCGATCCCAGCGAATTGATCTCCAGGCGGATCCCTTCGATGCCCAGATCCCTCCACAGCCGCGCGCACATGACGATGTGTTCGGCATCCACGTCCGGGCCAACCAGCCCGAGGGCTTCGACGCCGAACTGGTGGAACTGGCGGTAGCGGCCCTTCTGCGGGCGCTCGTGGCGGAACATCGGCCCCGCATACCACAGCCGCTGCGGCCCGCCGTAGAGCAGATCGTGCTCGAGCACCGCGCGCACGCACGAGGCCGTGCCCTCCGGGCGCAGGGTGAGCAACTCGCCGTTCAGGCTGTCGACGAAGCTGTACATCTCCTTTTCGACGATGTCGGTCGCCTCCCCGATCGCGCGCGCGAACAGCGGCGTGGGCTCGACCAGCGGCATGCGGATCGGGCGGTAGCCGTAGGACGCGAGCCACTCGCGCACGATCTCCTCGAACGCCTCCCAGCGCTCGGCCGCGTCGGGCAGGATGTCATTCATCCCGCGGACGGCCTGAAGGATCTGCATCATCGCGCCGTCTGCCTTTCCGGATAGCGCCGCGCAACGTAGTCCTCGACGATTCTGCGAAACTGCGCGCCGATGTCCTCGCCCCTGAGCGTCACCGTCCTGCGGCCATCCACATAGACCGGCGCCACTGGAGCCTCGCCCGCCCCCGGGAGCGAGATGCCGATGTCGGCATGCCTGCTCTCGCCGGGCCCGTTGACGACACAGCCCATCACCGCCAGCGTCAGGTTCTCCACCCCGTCGCGCCGCGCGCGCCACTCGGGCATGCGGCTGCGCACATAGTCCTGGATCTCCTGGGCGAGCGACTGGAACACGGTGCTGGTGGTGCGGCCGCAGCCGGGGCAGGCGGTGACCATGGGCGCGAAGGCGCGCAGTCCCATCGTCTGGAGGATCTCCTGGGCGACGATCACCTCGCGCGTGCGGGCGCCGCCGGGCTCGGGCGTGAGCGAGACGCGGATGGTGTCCCCGATGCCCTCCTGCAGCAGGATGGCCAGCGCGGCAGTGGAGGCGACGATGCCCTTGGAGCCCATCCCGGCCTCGGTGAGTCCGAGGTGCAGGGGATAGTCGCAGCGCGCCGCCAGGCTGCGGTAGATGCCGATCAGCTCCTGCACCCCGCTCACCTTGCACGAGAGCACGATCGCATCGGCCGGCAGTCCGAGCGCACACGCGCGCTGCGCGCTCTCCAGCGCCGAGACGATCATCGCCTCGCGCGCCACCTCCTGCGCCGGAGCCGCGGGGCGGCGCGACGCATTCTCGTCCATCATGCGCGCGAGCAGTTCGGGATCGAGGCTCCCGCCGTTCACGCCGATGCGCACCGGCTTGCCGGCGCGGCAGGCGATCTCGACGATGCTGGCGAAGCGCGCGTCCCGGTTCGAACCGGCCCCGACGTTGCCCGGATTGATGCGCAGCTTGTCCAGCGCCTGCGCGCAGGCGGGAGTCTCCGCCAGCAGCTTGTGCCCGTTGTAGTGAAAGTCGCCCACCAACGGCACCGCGACGTTCATCGCCAGCAGCCGCTCGCGGATCGCGGGAACCGCCCGCGCGTGCTCGCGCGTGCCCACCGTCACGCGCACGATCTCCGAGCCGGCGCGCGCCAGTTCGGCGACCTGGAGCGCCGTCGCCGCGACGTCCGCGGTATCGGTGTTGGTCATCGACTGCACGACGATCGGCCGGCCGCCTCCGATCGTCACCGCACCCACCGCAACCGCGCGCGAGCCCCGGCGCGGTAGCGTCGCCTGCACCCGCATACGCCGCATCTCGTTCATCCTGAAAACCCCGGCTGAACCACAGAGGCACGGAGAACACAGAGGAAAGCATTGCGTTGCGAGGCAGGAGACCACGGGGGCTGAGAAGCGGCAGACCGGCAAGCCATCGATTCCCGGTCTTTCTCTGTGCCTCTGTGTCTCTGTGGTGAGAAACCCGGGTTCATTCGAGCCGCAGCCTCGCGATGTTGCGCGCCGTGTGAGGCCTGAGATCGACGCTGCGGTCCCGGTATTTCAACTCGACCCCGTCGGCATTGCCGATCACCAGCGAAAAGGGCGGCGTGCCATCGACCGACTGCGCGCCGCCGGAAGGCTCGGTGCGCGACAACAGCACCTTGCCGGTCGCGTCCGTGATCTCGACCCAGGAGGACTTCGCGAACCGTAGCTCGATGCGCGAGGCGGCTCCGCCTGGCGGCTGCGCAGGCTGCACGGGCTGCGCTGCGGCCGGACTTGCGGCTGCGGGCTCGACTGCCGGCTCGGCGGCGGGTGTTGCCGGCGCAGGGGGCGCGGGCGGTGCAGGGCTCAATCGTGCAGCTTCGGGTGCGACCGCAGCAGGCTGCAACCTGTCCCCCGATGGCGCGAACGGATCGCCGTCGTAGAAGGTCACGAGGATCACCGCGGCGAGCCCGGCCAGCGCGAGCACCGCCAGCCAGCGCGGCACGCCGCGCGCGGATCCGCCGCGCGGCATCACGCCCGCCGCGTTCGAGGGCGGGCTGAGCCGGACCGTCTCCCCGGCCGACGCATCGTTCATCGCCGCGAGCAGGGGTGCAGGATCGGTTTCGAGGAAGCGCGCGTAGTTGCGCACGAAGCCGCGGGCGTAGGCGAGGCCCTTGAAGCTGGCAAAATCTCCGTCCTCGATCGCCTCGATCTGCCGCGGTCGCAGCCTGAGCGCCTCGGCCGCTTCGGCGACGGTCAGCGAGCGCGCTTCCCGCGCGCGGCGCAAGACTTCGCCGGGGGGCGCGATCTCGCGCGGGGCCGGCTCGCTCACTCGACCTTTCCTTGCAGGTAGTCCCGGTACTGCGGACTGTCGGAGAACTTGCGCCGCAACCGCGAGACGGCCGTCGCCTCGGCGTTGCGGTCGCCGAGCTTGCGCTCGACGCGAACCGCGAGCCAGAGCGATTCGGCATCCGGCTCCCTGACCGCGTGCCGATCCGAGACCACGCCGCGCGCCTGCGCGTACGCACCGCGACGGTAGAGCGCTTCGGCATAGCGCAGGAGCGCCGGGGCGTTCGTCGCGTCGGCGGCCACCGCCCTGCGGAAATACTCTTCCGCGGCGGCATCGTCCTTCACGCGTTGCGCGCACAGGCCGGCATTGAACCACGCGCGGGTCGGCGTCCGGAAGAGCGGGTGCAGAGCGGCCCGCTTCAGTCGCGCGAGCCCCTCGGCTTCGTGGCCGGTACTGCACAGGAACCAGCCGTAGTCGTTGTTGATCTCGGGATCGTCGCGTGCGAGCGAGGATGCCTTCTCGAACGAAGCACGCGCCCCGGCGTCGTCGCGCAGGAACATGAGCACCATGGCGTGGAGCTTGTGCGCAAGCGCATAGCCCGGATCGGCCGCGATCGCGGTGTTCGCCTCGTCGAGCGCGATGTTGAACTGGCCGTTCTGGAGGTAGAGCGTGCCCAGCTCGGTGTGCGCCGTCGAGCGCACCCGCGCCGCGCCGACTGCGCTTTGCTGCGACACCGGCACCTCGACCGAACCGCCGCGATCCGAGGGGGCCGCGGCACAGCCCGACAGCAGCACAACGAAGAGCACCCGCTTCATGCCGTCACCTCGCTGATCCCGACCACGCCTCTGCGATTCCTGACCCGGCCGGCGAGCTGTCCGCAGGCGGCGTCGATCTCGCGCCCGCGGGTCCTGCGCAAGGTGGCGACGATGCCGGCATTCATCAGGATCTCCTGGAAACCGCGCACGCGCTGCGCGGGGGAACTTCTGAACGCGGAGCCGGGGAAAGGATTGAAGGCAATGAGATTGAACTTGCACGGCAGGCCACGGGTGAGCGCGACCAGCGCGCGGGCATGCGCGTCGGCGTCGTTCACCCCGTCCAGCATCACGTACTCGAAGGTGATGAAATCGCGCGGCGAGCGCTCGAGATAGCGCCGGCAGGCGGCCAGCAGCGTGGCGAGCGGATACTTGCGGTTGATCGGCACCAGCGCGTCGCGCAGCCGGTCCTCCGGCGCATGCAGCGACACCGCGAGCGCCACCGGGCAGGCCTGCGCGAGCCGGTCGATGGCGGGCACGATGCCGGAGCTCGACACGGTCACGCGGCGGCGCGAGAGCATGTAGGCGTCGTCGTCGAGCATGACGCGAAGCGCCGTGACGACATTGTCGAAGTTCGCGAGCGGCTCACCCATGCCCATCAGCACCACGTTGGTCAGGGCGCGCGGGCCCTCGCCGGTGCCGCCCAGCGCGCGGTTCGCGAGCCAGAGCTGGCCGATGATCTCGGCGGTGGAGAGGTTGCGGTTGAAGCCCTGCTTTCCGGTCGAACAGAAGGCGCAGTCGAGCGCGCAGCCGGCCTGGGTGGACACGCACAGCGTGCCGCGGTAACGGCGTGCACCGCCCCCGCGATCCCCGTCGGGGATGAAGACCGACTCGACGGCGTTGCCCGCGCCCACATCGAGCAGCCACTTGCGCGTGCCGTCCGGCGTGATCTCGTCGCGGATCACTCCGGGCGCACGGATCTCGGCCACCTCGCCGAGGCGCCCGCGCAAGGATTTCGCGCAATCGCTCATGGAGGCGAAATCCGCCGCGCCCCGGCGGTGGATCGCGCGCAGCACCTGGCGGGCGCGGAACGGCTTCTCGCCCAGTTCCGCAAAAAAGCGGGCGAGCCCTTCGGCGTCGTGATCGAGCAGATTGACCGTCATGCGGTCAGCGGGAGGAGATCTCCCACGCGGCGAAGAAATAGGCGATCTCGGTGGCGGCGGTCTCCGGGGCGTCGGAGCCATGAACCGCGTTGGCCTCTATGCTCTGCGCGAAGTCGGCGCGGATGGTGGCCGGCGCGGCCTTCTTCGGGTCGGTGGCGCCCATCAGCTCGCGGTTCTTCGCGATCGCGTTCTCGCCTTCGAGCACCTGGATCATCACCGGGCCGGACGACATGAACTCGACCAGGTCGTCGAAGAACGGCCGGCCGCGATGCACCGCATAGAAGCCCTCGGCCTGCGCACGGGACAGCCACGCCATCCGCGCCGCGACGATCTTCAGCCCGTTGGTCTCGAAGCGCGAGGTGATCCTGCCGATGAGGTTCTTCGCCACGGCGTCGGGCTTGATGATGGAAAGGGTGCGTTCGATGCCCATCTGGAGCTCTCCCAGGGAAACTGCCAAAGTGCACGCCCGCCGCGGGCAGCGCCGGGCGAGCAGGGTTGCGGATTATATCGGGTTTGCCGCACCCGGCCCAAGCCGCGCAGCGGCGGCCCGGCCGGCGCGGGGTCAGCCGGCGATCATGCCGAGGGTCCTCGGCAGCCACAGCGACAGCGGCGGCCAGTAGGTGACCAGGACCAGGAAGAACAGCATCGTCAGCAGCCACGGCCACACCGCGATGGTCAGCTCGGTGATCCCCATCCGGGCGACGCCGCTCGCCACGTACAGATTGAGCCCCACCGGCGGGTGGCACATGCCGACCTCCATGTTGACCGTCATCAGGATGCCGAAGTGGATCGGATCGATGCCGAGCTTTTCCGCCACCGGGAACAGGATGGGCGCCATGATCAGCACGATCGAAGAGGGCTCCATGACGTTGCCCGCCAGCAGCAACAGGACATTGACCACCAGCAGGAAGGCGACCACGCCGAGCCCCTTGCCGATCAGCCAGTCGGCCATCGCCTGCGGCACCTGCTCCGAGGTCATGAGAAAGGAGAACAGCACCGCATTGGTGATGATGTAGAGCAGCATCGCGCTCATGTTGGCCGAGGCGAGCAGCGTCTTCGGCACGTCCTTCAGCCCCATGTCCTTGTAGACGAACACGGCGACGAAGAAGGCCCACACCGCGCTCATGGCGGCGGCCTCGGTCGGCGTGAACAGGCCGCTGTAGATGCCGCCCATCACGATCACGATCAGCGCCACGCCCCAGAAGCTCTCCCGGAACGCCTTCCAGCGTTCCGCCCAGCTCGCCCTTGGGATGCGCGGATAGCCGAACTTGCGCGCGCGATACCAGGTCGTCAGTCCGAGCAGCGTCGCGAGCACCGCGCCGGGGATCACGCCGGCCATGAACAGTGCGCCGACCGAACTGTTGGTCGACACCGAATACATGACCATGACGATCGAGGGCGGGATGAGGATGCCGAGGGCCCCGGAAGTGGTGATGACACCGGCGCCGAAGCGCTTGGGGAAGCCCTGCTTGACCATCGCCGGCAGGATGATCGAGCCGATCGCCACGACCGTGGCCGGACTCGACCCGGAGACCGCGGCGAACAGCCCGCAGGCGAGCACCCCTGCGAGTCCCAGCCCCCCGTGCCAGTGGCCGACCATCGTGGTGGCGAAGCGGATCATGCGCCGCGCCACCCCGCCGTGGGTGAGGAAGTTCCCGGCCAGGATGAAGAACGGGATCGCCATGATCTCGAACTTCTCGATGCCGGTGAAGAGCTTGAGCGCGACGCTCTCGATCGGCACCTGGGTCATCGTGAACAGGAAGGTGAGCACGGTGAGGCCGAGGGAGATCGAGATCGGCATGCCGGTGAGCATGAGCGCGAGCAGGAGGGTGAAGATGATCCAGGTGTTCATTTCCGCTCCCCGGCGTCTCCGTCTCCGGAAAGCGGGGGCTCCCCGACCTCGTGCGGATGCACTTCGTCTTCCATGCGGTAGATGGCGTCCTCCTTGCCGGGCGGCAGCGGCGCCGGCTCGTCGTCCAGGCCCTCGACGTGGGCGAGCTCGTGATGCGGCAGCTCACCGCTCTTCAGGAACCCCCAGGTGACCTGAAGGAAGCGGAAGCACATCAGGTAGGAGCCCAGCGGCACCGCCGAATACACGACCCAGGTCGGCCACTCGAGATCCGGCGTGGTCGGGCCCTGCGGAACGTCGCCGACGTTCCAGCCCAGCGCCGTGAACAGCGCATAGTGCATGCCGTTCTCCCACACCAGGCGCACGCCCAGGCTGCCGACGGTGCCGGTGAACAGCGCACCCGCGAGCAGCCCGAACACGATGACCTTCCCGCGGCTGCGTTCCGCCAGCCGATTGACGAGCACGTCCACACCCACGTGGATGCCGGTGCGCACGCCGTAGGCGGCGCCGAACTTGGCCATCCACACGAACATGATGATGCACAGCTCCTGCGCCCAGCTCGTGTTGATCTGGATCAGCCGGTCCTGGACCGCTCCCAGCGGCATCCCGGATGCATAGCGATGCATCACCGCGACGAAGATCACCACCGTCGCCGCGCCCATGAGGAAGGTGATCAGCCACTCCTCCAGGTGATCGAGGACTCTCATCATTCCGGTCTCCCCGCCGCCGGGATAAAACGGGGCCACTGCCCGCCGAGGCAGTGGCCCCTCGTACGGCCTCTTACAGCTTGGCCGGATCGAACCCAATTTCCTTGTAGATCGACTGGATCACGTCCCGTCCGATGCGGCCTTCATGATCCCTGTGCACGCGCACCAGCGCCTTCTTCCAGGCCGCCTTTTCCTGCGGCGTGAGCACAATGATCTCGGTCTTGCCCGACTTCCTCACCTCGGCCAGCGCGTTCTCGTTCTCCGCGCGCGCGATGTCGTTCGCGTACTTGGTGGCATCGCGCATCGCGCCCTCGAGCGTCGTGCGGATGTCGACGGGCAGGCCGTCCCAGAACTTCTTGTTGGTGATGACCGCGTAACCGAGATAGCCGTGGTCGGAGAGCGTGGCGTACTTCTGCACCTCGTGCATCTTCTGGGTGTAGAGGTTGGAAGGCGGATTCTCGGTGCCATCCACCACGCCGGTCTGGAGCGCGTGGTAGACCTCGGAGAAGGCCATCACCTGCGGATTCGCACCCATGGCGCGCATCTGCGCGTCGAGCACCTTGGAGGACTGGATGCGCATCTTCAGTCCCTTGAAGTCATCGGGCTTCCTGAGCGGCTTGTTGGCGCTCATGATCTTGAAGCCGTTGTCCCAGAAGGCGAGGCCCTTGACGCCCTTGGGTTCGAGGCGGGCGAGCAGTTGCGCGCCGATCGGGCCCTGGGTCACCTTGTGCAGTTCGGCGTAGCTGTCGAACATGTAGGGCAGGTCGAAGACCTCGAACTGGGGCACGCCGAGCGGGCCGAACTTGGCCAGCGAAGGAGCGAGGAGATGGACCGCCCCGAGCTGGAGCGCCTCCATCTCCTCCTTGTCCTTGTAGAGCTGGCTGTTCGGGTACACCTCGACCTTCACCCGCCCCTTGGTGCGCTCCTCGGCGAGCTTCTTGAAATATTCCGAACCCTTGCCCTTGGGCGTATTGGCCGCCACGACGTGGCTGAACTTGATGACGATCGGCTGCTGTGCCGCCGCCGTCATCGCGAAGCCGGCCGCTACCAGGCCGATCAGCAGATTGCTCATTTTCATCGCATACTCCTCCGGTTGTCGAAAGGTCGGCGCGCGCGAAACGCCTGCGCCACCGCGGACGCATTCTGGACTGGTTTGCGCGGCAGCGGAAGTTGTGGTTTTCCGCAACGCCGTTCCGGCAGCCCGGCCCACTGCGGTAGCATCCCCGGCATGAGTCCATCGCCGCCGAAATCCGATGCGGGCGCGCCCCCCCGCACCGAGCGCGAAACACTGCCGCTGACGCCCTGGTGGTACTGGGCGGTGCCGCGCGTCGCCCTCGTGGCTGCGATGGCCGCGGTCGGTGCGCTGCTGTGGCTGCTGCACCGCGCCGATCTCGAAGAGCAGCGCGCGACCCTCATCAGCGACGTGCTCTGGGTCGAGCAGAACCTGCGCTTCCATCTGGGCAAGGTGCAGGGCCTGCTGGAGGAGGCGGCGCGCGACGCGGCCGACGGCCGGCTCGCTCCGGGCACGTTCGCGGCGCGCGTGGAGCTGTTGCGGGGCAACAACCCGTGGCTGGTCCAGCTCGCCTGGTTCGGCGCAGACGGCAGCCTCGTCGCCGCAGTGCCGCCGGGGCTCGGGCGCGACTCGGTGGGCGAAGCCGCCGAGACCGTTCCCTCGCCCGAGACCTTCGGTTTCGCCCGCTCGCTGGGCAAGGCGGTGTTCAGCCAGCCCTACCCCGCACTCGGACAGGACTACCACGTGGAGATCCATGTCCCCCATTTCCGCGACCGCAGCCTCACCGGAATGATGGTCGGCATCGTGTCGCTGAACGCGCTGCTCGCCGACGCCGTGCCCTGGTGGTACGCGCAGAAATACGCGCTCCACGTCGTCGATGACAGCGGCAACGTGCTCGCGAAGAAGTCCAGGGTCGAGGCAGCCGCCTCCCCGCTTGCCTACGCGGTCGCCTTCGATCCACCGGGGCGCGGACTGCTGCTTCAGGCGCTCGCCTACCGGACCGGGACGAACCTGACGCGCAACCTGCTCGCCGCCTCCATCGCGCTGCTCGCGCTGGGCGTGTTCGCGAGCCTGTGGGCGCTGCGCCGCCATGTCCAGCGCCGCTACGCGGCCGAGACCGCGCTGCGCGCCGAGCATGCCTTCCGCAAGGCGATGGAGGATTCCGTGCGCACCGGACTGCGCGCCCGCGACCTCGACGGCCGCATCACCTACGTCAATCCCGCGTTCTGCAGAATGATGGGCTGGACGGAATCGGAGCTGGTGGATCACGGGCCGCCGATGCCCTACTGGGTGCCGGAAGACATGGAGCGCACGCTGGCCGTGCACCGACGCATCCTCGCCGGCGACGCGCCCACCGAGGGCGTCGAGCTGAAGTTGCAGCGCCGCAGCGGCGAGCGCTTCGACGCCCTGGTGTATGAGGCGCCGCTGATCGACGCACAGGGGCGCCAGACCGGCTGGATGGGGTCGGTCGTCGACATCAGCGAGCGCAAACAGGCCGAACAGCTCGCGCGCAGCCAGAACGAGCGCCTTCAATTCACCTCACGGCTGGTCACCATGGGCGAGATGGCGTCCTCGCTCGCGCACGAGATCAACCAGCCGCTCGCCGCGATCGCGAGCTACAACACCGGCTGCCTCAACAAGCTCGAAAGCGGCCGCTACACGACCGAGGAGATCGCGGGCACGCTCGCCAAGCTCGGCGCGCAGGCCCAGCGCGCCGGCCGGATCGTGCGCCGCATCTACGATTTCGTGCGCCGTTCCGAGCCCAGGCGCGCGCCCTGCGATCTGAACGCGATCATCGGGGATGCGCTCGGACTGGTGGAGGCCGACGCGCGCGCCCGTGCGGTGCGCATCGTGCGCAGCCTCGCCGCGGGGCCGCTGGAGGTGTGGGTCGACGGGGTCATGATCGAGCAGGTCGTCGTCAATCTGCTGCGCAACGGCATCGAGGCGATGAACGACGTACCCGCCGCGAGCCGCGAACTCGTGGTGAAGAGCGACGCGGTCGCGGCGGCCGCGCGCATCGAAATCGCCGACCGCGGCTGCGGCATCGACGACGAGGCCGCCGGAAGACTCTTCGTCCCGTTCTTCACCACCAAGGCGGAGGGCATGGGCATGGGGCTGAACATCTGCCGCTCGATCGTCGAGGCGCACCACGGCCGCATCTGGTTCGAACCCAACCCCGGCGGCGGCTCGGTCTTCCGGGTGCTGCTCCCGCGCACGGAGAACCCATGAACACGCCCGCCGTTCATATCGTTGATGACGACGACGCGATCCGCGACGCACTGCTCTGGCTGTTCCAGTCGCGCGGCGTGAACGCCCGCGCCTGGAACTCGGCGGAATCGATGCTCGCCGCATGCACGGACGCGATGCGCGGCTGCCTGCTGCTCGACGTGCGCATGCCGGGCATGAGCGGGCCCGAGCTGTTCGACCGCCTCGCCGGACGCGGCTGCGCGATGCCGGTGATCTTCCTCACCGGGCACGGCGACGTCCCGCTCGCGGTGGCGGCGCTGAAGAAGGGCGCCTGCGATTTCATCGAGAAACCGTTCAACGACAACGAGCTGGTCGATCGCGTCATCGAGGCGCTCGCCCTCGACGCCTCGCGGCGCGCGGCGCGTGAGAGCGAGGCGGGCCTCGCGGCGCGGCTCGCGAGTCTCACCGCACGCGAGCGCGAGGTCATGGAGCGCGTGCTCGCCGGAAAGTACAACAAGGTGATCGCCGACGAACTGGGGATCGCGATGCGCACCGTCGAAGTACACCGCTCGAGGATCTTCGAGAAGCTCGGCGTGCGCTCCGCGGTCGAGCTCACGCAGCGCCTCCACCGGGCCAGCCCGCCGCGCGCCTAAACACGCTGCTCACGGATTCAGCCAGTCGATCCGTACTCCCGGCTCGCCGGCGGGACAGGCGAACTCCGCCGCCGCGCCGATGCCCGCGACCCAGGCCAGCGCATCGTTCACCCACACCAGCGGCATGCGCGGGCGCTGCCAGGGCGGGATGCCGGCGGCCTGGGCAAGCGCCTTCAACGACCGGCTCGGGCGACCCGCCTGCGGCCGCAGCCGCTCGCCGCCTGCCCGCGCCCTGACCTCGACCGCGGCGCCTTCGAGCGCGCGCGCGCCCACGCCCTCGCCGGTCGCCGGCGCGAAGCTCAGCCAGCCACCGGCCCAAGCGAGCTCGCGCTGGCCGTTCCAGGCGATCGGCGCGGGGGCGGCCGCGCGCGCCGGCTCGATGTAGAGCCGGCCACGCCACGCCTGAAGGCAACGGCCGTCGATGACGAAACGCAGCCCGCCGCCCGGTTTCCAGCGCCGGAGCTGGCCGGTGAGATCGTCGAAGCGCCGCGCATCCGGGGCGCGCACTCCCGCTTCGCGCAGCACCAGGCGCAGCAGGTTGGTCGCGCGCCCCCGATCGAGCCGCGCGAAGCGCGCCAACAGGATGCGGCCTTCGTCTGCCACCTCGGTACGGTCCCTTTCCGCGATTCCGTCGAGCAGATCCTGCGCCTCGGCGAAGTGTCCGGCCGCGCGCGCGAGCGCCGCATCGACGCCGGGGAATCGTGCCCGCAACACCGGGAGCACCTCGCGCCGGAGATAGTTGCGGCTCGGGCGCGGATCCAGATTGCTCTCGTCCTCGATCCATTCCAGCCGCTGTGCGCGCGCATGGGCTTCGATGTCACAGCGAGGCACGTCGAGCAGCGGGCGAAGCAGCCGCGAGCTCGCGCCTCCACGGTCGAGCGCGCGTACCACCGGCATCGCCGCCGCGCCGCGCACACCGCAGCCGCGCAGCAGGTTGAAGAGCAGGGTCTCGGCCTGGTCGTCGCGCTGGTGGGCGAGCGCGATCCAGTCGGCGCCGCTTCCCGCGAACGCCGCGTAGCGCGCCTCGCGCGCGGGGGCCTCGATCCCGCCCCCCGAGTCCGGCTCCACCCGCACCCGTTCGGTGTCGAGCGGCAGACCCCAGCGGCCGCACAGCGCGCGGCAGAACGCCTCCCAGGCATCGGCGTTCGGGCTGAGCCCGTGATGGACGTGCAGCGCCCGCAACCGGAATCCGAGCCGCGGCGCGGCCCGCCGCAGGCAGTCGAGCAGCACCACCGAGTCGAGCCCGCCGGACAGCCCCGCGACCACCCGCTCGCCGAGCCGGACATACCGCGAGACCACTGCGAGTACGCTGCCCGGCAGATCAGGCGGTGGCCTGTTCCCTGAACCGGCCATAGCCCATCAGGCGAGCGGAGCGCCGATCGACGAGCTCGGCCGGCGCGAGGTCGCGCACCTGGCGCAGCGCCTCGATCAGCGCCTTCCTGAGGCTCTGGGCGGCTGCCGCATGGTCGCGGTGCGCGCCGCCGCAAGGCTCCGGGACGATGCGATCGATCAGCCCCAGCGTCTTCAGCCTGGCGGCGGTGATGCCCATGATCTCTGCGGCCTCGGGCGCCTTCTCCGCGCTCTTCCACAGGATCGAGGCGCAGCCTTCCGGGGAGATCACCGCATAGGTCGCGTACTGCATCATCATCACGACGTCGCCGACCGCGATCGCCAGCGCGCCCCCCGAGCCGCCCTCGCCAATCACCGTGACCACGATCGGCACCTTCAGCGCGGACATGACGTACAGGTTGCGCCCGATCGCCTCCGCCTGGCCGCGCTCCTCGGCGTCGATGCCCGGATAGGCACCGGGCGTGTCGACGAAGGTGAGCACCGGCAGGCCGAACTTCTCCGCGAGCCGCATGAGCCGCAGCGCCTTGCGGTAGCCCTCGGGGCGCGGCATGCCGAAATTGCGCTGGATCTTCTCCCTGGTGTCGCGGCCCTTCTGGTGGCCGATCACCACCACCGGCTGGCCCTGGAAGCGCGCCATGCCACCGACGATCGCCGGATCGTCGGCGAACGCGCGGTCGCCGTGCAGCTCGACGAAATCGGTGAACAGATGGCGGGCGTAGTCGAGCGTGTAGGGCCGCTGCGGATGGCGCGCCACCTGGGCGATCTGCCACGGCGTGAGCTTGGCGTAAACCTCTTTCGTCAGCGCCTGCGCCTTGGCTTCCAGCCGCCCGATCTCCTCGGAGATGTCGACGGCGGAATCGCCCTGCACGAAGCGCAGCTCCTCGATCCTCGCGATCAGCTCGGCGATCGGCTGTTCGAAGTCGAGGAAGGAAGCTTTCGCTGGAGTCTTTGGAGGAGCCACGGCATCAATTCTAGCAGCGCATCGGGCGGGTGGTGCCGGCAGCAGGAATCATCCCGGAATGTCCATCACGCGGTGCTGTGGTCGTGCGCGCCCCGGCGGTCGTTTTGCGGCGTCTTTCGGCACTCGCTCCGCGCCCGGAGTCCGCACATTGGGCCAGTCGCGAGCGCACAAATCCACTCGCCAAACGCCTCGCCATCATCGCGCGCCCCAGGACAATCCGGGTTCAACGGATAGGTTCCTCGGGCATTTCCGTGGCACAGCCTGCGACCGTCTACAGGGGGCGGATCACGGCGGCTGCCTGGGAACCGCATGCGAGAAGGCACCAGGCCGACGAAGCGGCGCGCGGCGGCCCCGGTGTCATTGCGAGGAGGGCGACGCCCGACGAAGCCGCGCGAAGCCCGTCGCAGGACGGGATTGCTTCGTCGGCTCCCTCCTCGCAATGACCGGGCGGAGGCTCATCGCTTCTCCGATCCCCGCGGCGCGCCAAGCCCGGCCCCTGCGGCCAGCCCCGTCAGGCGCATCAGCCGCTCGCGCCTGCTTGCGGTTGACGAGACGGCCCGGACGCTCCAGATGGGCGACCATCCGCCGGCTGCCGTAGAAGGGCCGGCGCGTGTACTCCTCGTCGATCAGAGGGCACGGCAGCAGGTCTTTCGCCGCATCGATGCGCGGTGCCTGCCTGCCGTACCGGCTTCGGCCGTGCATCCCGGCCAGTTCGCATTGCCACGCTACCGCCAGCACCGACCGCCGGTCGATCCAGCCCATTCGAGTGTCAGCACTCACCGTCCGGACTTGAGCCAGTCCGGTTCCATCTTCAACCGCCCGATCTTCCGCATACGGACGATCTCGCCGGCATGAACGCGCATTCTCGGCTCTTCGCGCGAACTGAAGAAGAGCCCGAAAGCGCCATCACCGAGACCGTGGGAGCCATGAGGTCTCTTTCCAGGCGGCTGACGTTCGAGTGCAGCGGCGCGCTTTGGTGCGTCCGCTGGAACAACTTGTCATGCGAGTGCGTTTCGGCGCCGAGGCGAGCAAGCCGAGCAAGGAAGCATTTTCATCCTCAGTGGTCGGGAATGCCTTGGCGACCCTCTCGTCCAGCAAAACCAGGTTGGCTCCTTCGAGAAGCGGGCGCAATACTTGCCGCGAACACCCTTGCCCAGATCTTTCCGTTCGTACTCTGTTCCGTTTTCATCCTTATCCATGTTCATAACTTATTGCTCGTTCATGACGCGTCGCCTTTCGTGCCGCAATGATGCGGATGGACCGTCCACGCTCGGCGTGAGCGACGACGAGCAAGCGATCCGACAATGAGATGCCGAAAGTGAGCCAGCGTTTCTCGCCAATGGCATGATCCGAATCGGGAAACGTCAGCGCCAGCGCATCGCCGCAAACGCATGCGGCCTCCTCCAAGGGTACGTTGTGCTTGGGGAGATTCGATTGTGCCTTGAAGTCGTCCCGTTCGAACTTCAGCATGCGCGGCCTTGGGTGTAGTTACGCATGACGTCGACGCTCAGGAGCGCTGCGCGGCTGCATCGCGCAGCGTGCAAGGGCATTGAAGAGTTGGGGCAAACGCGTGATCTCAAGACCTGACCCCTTGGTTACTTGGTTACTTGGTTATGCTATTGTCGCCTTACTGCACCCCCCTTTAAAGGAGATCATGAATGCAAATACTTGCCAACTTGAAACAGGCGCTGGGCGACTGGATGTGGCTGCTGGAAGGCGCGCTCCATGTCGTGATCATTCTGGCGCTGACCTGGATTCTGCTCAGGCTGTCGCGCAAGGTGCTGGCACGGCTGGGCCAACACCTGCAGCGGGATCTCGGCGACCTCGAGCGGATCAAGCGGCTGAATACGCTGGAACGCGTGTTCCGCTACGTCGCCACGGTGGTCATCATGGTGGTCGGCGGCATGCTGGTGCTCTCCGCGGTCGGCATATCCATTGCCCCCATTCTCGCCACCGCCGGGGTGCTCGGCATCGCCGTCGGCTTCGGCGCGCAAAGCCTGGTCAAGGACTATTTCAATGGCTTCTTCCTGCTGCTGGAAGACCAGGTGCGCCAGGGCGACGTGGTGGAAATGGCCGGCAAGGGCGGGCTGGTCGAGGAGATGACGCTGCGCCACACCCGCCTGCGCGACTACGAAGGCAGCGTGCATTACATCCCCAACGGCACCATCGACAGCGTCACCAACCGCAGTCGCGGCTTTGCCTTCGCGCTGCTCGACATCGGCGTGGCCTACCGCGAGAACGTCGACGAGGTTTATGCCGTGATGCGCGAAGTGGCCGCCGGGATGCGCAGCGACTCCGAACTGGGCGACAAAATCGTGGAGGACCTCGAAATCGCCGGGGTCGACGAGTGGGCGGATTCGGCAGTCGTCATCCGCTGCCGCTTCAAGGTCATGCCGCTCGAACAGTGGACGGTCCGCCGCGCGTTCCTGTACCGCCTGAAGAAAGCCTTCGACGCCGCCGGCATCGAGATCCCCTATCCCCACGTCACGCTGTACGCCGGCCAGGACAAGGACGGCAGCGCGCCGCCGCTGCGGCTGCTGCAGCAGGCCGCAGCGCCTGCGCAAGACGCGTCCTGACCGCTAAGACTTGACGGCTCGCCAGAAACAACAGGGCAGAAACAACAGGGGACAGACCACGGTTTATCTCATCCACCAAACAATTCCCCCGACTCTGGTTTTTCGATCCGGCGTGGCCGCCCCGACTTTCCCGAACCCGCTCGCCGACCCAAACCACACGTCACCTGTGCCGCAAAGGCCGCATTTCCCAACGCATAATTCCCGTTCGTTGCTCGGCGGATTTCATCCACCAATCCCGGCTCCAGCTCATAGCGAAACAATTCACGATACGCCGCCTCGCGGCTTGCGGCGTCCGTGCCCAGCGCAAGATACAACGATTGGGGTTTCAGCAATGCATCAGGATCGCCCTGCGCGTTACCCCCGTAACGTGACCAGCGATATTCCGCCGGATGCGCCACCATATCCGCCCGCACAGGATTCATTTCGATGTAGCGCTGACAGGCAAGCAGGTAACTTTCTTCCTGCGTGAGACACGAGCGGAAGCGTCCTTCCCATAACGTTCCACTACGGCGATACGTGCGGTTAATGTACTGCACGTAGCGTTGGCCCAGCGCTTTCATCAACGCCCCCGGCGCGTCGGGCTGCGGCGCTGAAATCAGCACGTGGACGTGACTGGTCATAAGGACATAAGCGTGACTCTGGCACCCGGTTTTATCCGCATGCTCGCGTAACCAGTCGAGTTAAGAACGGTAATCTCCATCGGCGAAAAAGCACGCTCGCCGGTTTTTGCCACGCTGGATGATATGAAGTGGAACGTTCGGTAAAACCAGGCGGGCGCGGCGCGGCATCGTGTTTCTCGCGGAGCTGTAAATAACGCAGAGTTATGCCGCAGATTCAACCGGGACCTCCCAGCCAGGGAATATGAGTACCGCCGGGTGACACTTGAGGGCGCGCGCAAACCGCGGATAAAGCGAAGTAGTCCAAACATAACGAATAGCGTTTATCTGCCACCCCGCCCAAACTTGTTTAATTCACAACGTGTGTTGGCGGCAGATAAACCTTGTTGGACTGAACCTTCGGAGAGCGGAACCTATGGGGATTGTAAGGTTCTGCGGCTGGTCGTCAACTGTATGGCCGGGGAGTGCGCCAGTGGGTGAGGAAGAAGCGGAAGCTCCGGCGTGAATTTTCGGTTCTCGGTGGTGACGGAGTGGCGTGCAAAGCGACAAATGCAAGTGCCATTCCTGCCGCATGGGCGAGCGCATCCACGGCAGTTGCGAACGCTCAACTGCCGGGTGAGGTGTAACAGAAAGCAGAGAGACTTCATGGCTGCTCACGAGGTGGCGCGCGCGGCAGGTGAGGAAGAATCGCCTGCAC
>MNXU01000003.1 GCA_001872285.1 Betaproteobacteria bacterium CG2_30_68_42 | reverse complement strand
GCGCTCGGGCTCGGAGAGTTCCAGCCCGTGGCTGCGCAGGATTTCGAGGTAGCGCTCGGCGGTGCGGTTGAGCCTGCCGCTGATCTCCAGGGTGTTCTTCCGGCCGTCCGTGAGGAGGGCGAGCGGCGGACCGAAGAAGACCGGCGTCTTGCCGACGTGGCGGGTCTTTTCCTCGCGCGTCAGCGCCGGGGGAATCCAGGCGGGATCGCCCCTCACGGGAGCCGGCTTGTCGGGCTCGTCCGGCATCAGTGCGGGATCGGATGCACGAGTTCGTGCCTGGCGTCCTTCATGCCGCGGGGCAACTGGGGCGGCGGTTCGGGCTGAAGCTGCGCGAAGCCCCGATTGCGCGCGCCATCCTGCACGTTGTGCGGGTTGTGGCACTCGGTGCAGACGAACCAGCGCTTCCTGCCGGTGCTGGCGAATTCGCCGATGCGCTTGCCGTGGATGCCGTCGCGCCAGTCGCGCAGCTTGTCGCCGTGACACTTGCCGCACAGGAGCTGCGGCTGGTCGAAGCTGACCGGGTCGCCATAGTTGTCGACGAGCATGTTCCGCTTGGTCGTGTGGTGGCAATCGAGGCACCAGATGCGGCCGCGGCCATGCTGCAAGTCCTTGAGCGCGGGCAGCAGGCCTTCCATCGTCGGGATCGGCACCGGCTTCTTGTCTTTCGGCAACGCCGGCGGAACGAATGCGGGCCCGACCCCGTTATGGCAGGCCACTGCGCACATCGGCAGGATGGCGAGCTTCTCGGACCGCGGCCTGACGACGGCATGCCCCTCGGGAATCTTCTCCAGGCCAGGCATCTTGCCCAGGGGCACGGTGCCCTCGTAGGGGTCGCCATACCAGAGCGCCGCGCCGGTCGTCGGCGAGCACTTCACGTTGGGCCAACCGGGCTTGATCTCGCGCTGGGTGATCTCGGAGGCGCCCTTGCGGCTTTCGAAGCACACGAGAGGCTCTTTCGTGGCTTCCGCCTTCGCGGGCTGCGCCGGTGCCGCCCCCTGTTTCGCGGCGTCGGCGGTCTTTTCCGCGGCGGAGAAGGCGTACAGCGCGCTGGCGAGGAATGCGAGAGCAATCGTGAAAGGAGCGATTTTTTTCATGATCGTCCTCACTTCGCCACGGCGGCCTGGCCGCCGTATTTGATCTCGCCCTGCAGGATGCCGATGGCGCCCTTGAGCAGGATGGTCAGGATGAAGAAGCCGAAGGCCCAGATGCCCAGCGTCATCAGCCACTCGACGAAGGTCGGGTAGTACTCGGTCACCTCGCCGATCGGGGTCGGGATGAAGCCGGGGACGACCAGCCCCATGCCCTTCTCGATCCAGATGCCGGCGAAGGCCATGACGCAGGGGATCGGCAGCAGCTTCATGTCGTTGCGGAAGGCCGGAATCAGGAACAGCACGAACGAGCCGACCATCAGGATCACGGAGGCCCAGAACCAGGGCACCAGCCGGGTGAGGCCGTGCAGGCCCAACATCAGGTAATAGAGGCCGTTGGCGTGCTCGGTGCGGGCATACAGCTCGACGACGACTTCCGACATGGTCAGGAAGAGCGCGATGCCCAGACACCAGGTGACGATGGCCGTCAGCAGCCGGATCGCGCTGTCCTCGATCCAGAACCGGGTGTTCTTGCGCACGATCAGGAACGCCAGGATGATCAGCGCCGGGCCGGCTGCAAACGCCGTGGTGATGAAGCGGATCGGCATCATGCCGTGGAACCACATCGGGCGCGCCGGCATGGTCGAGATCAGGAAGGCCGTGACGGTGTGGATCGAGAGCGCCCAGACGATCGCGATCCAGACGACCGGCATGAACCATTTCCGGTTGATCGGTTTGCCGGTGTATTTGCACCACAGGTAGTAGAAGCCGCAGACGAAGTTGAGGATCAGGTAGCCGGTGAGCACCAGCACGTCCCAGGCCAGCATCGAGTGCGGGAAGTTGTAGATGCCGATGATCGGGATCATGTGCCAGAGCCGGTCCGGCCGGCCCATGTGGGCGAAGACGAACATCGTCACCATGATCACCGCCGTGATCGCCAGCATCTCGCCCAGCACGGCCACCTTGTGCATGCCCTCGTGGTGGTAGGCATAGGCCGGGAAGACGATGGTCACCGCCCCGGCGGCCACGCCGACGAGAAAGACGAGGTTGGCGAAGTAGAGGCCGTCGTGGATCTGGCTGGTCATGCCGGTGACGATCAGGCCCTCGGTGTTCTGCAGGTAGAACACGTACGTCATGCCGGCGATGAGCAGGCTGAGAGCGCCCATCCAGGCGTAGAACTTCGCGCCGCCCCTGAGGACGTAGCCGGTGTAGTCGGCAGCGAAATGGATCAGTTGTCGCACGGCGCGCTCCTCAATCGTAGAAGTAGAAGAACTTCGGGAAGGTGTTGAGCTCGGCCTTGAGGCGGAAGACGTTCTTGCGCGCGAGGATCAGGCTCACTTCGCTTTCCGGGTCGAGCAGGTTGCCGAACTTGCGCGCACCCACCGGGCAGACCTCGACGCAGGCCGGGTAGCGGCCGTGGCGGGTGCGCTGCAGGCACCAGTGGCACTTCTCGACCACCCCGCGCATGCGCGGCCGGTTGCCGAGGTAGTGGGTGACCGGGTTGATTTCTTCCTTGGGCAGGACCGGGTTGTTGACGTTGAAGCGGCGCGCCCAGTAGGGGCAGGCGCCCATGCACATGCGGCAGCCGATGCACCAGTTGTAGTCGATCACCACCACGCCGTCCGGCTCGCGGTAGGTCGTGCGCACCGGGCAGACCTTGACGCAGGGCGGCTTCTCGCACTGCATGCAGGCGATCGGCATGTAGGTGGCGTCCTTCTCCGGAACGGCCGCGGGCTCGTAGCGGTACTGGCCTTCGAGCACCTCACCGGCCGGAGTGTAGGCGTTGCCGCCGACCTGGATGCCAAGCCCTTCGGGATAGCCCTGGTTCATCTTCTCCTTCGCAAACTCGCCGCGCTCCATCCGCAGCACCTGGATCCACTCGATCTTCTCGCCCGGGCGCGAGCCGCGCGACTGGTTGTTCTCGGCCACGCAGGCATGGACGCAGCGGCGGCAACCGATGCACTTGCGGACGTTCAGGGCGTAGCCCATCAGCACTCCCGGCTGCGCATCGGTGGTGTCGACGTTGACCTTCCTGCCGTATTCCTGCGAATAGCGCCGTTCGAGCCGGGCGCGCGCCTCGGCCTTCTCCTGCGGCGTCATCAGGCGGTAGTTCTTCTGGAAGTGCTCTGCCCACTCGATGGCCGCGCGCGCGTTGTCGGACTGGACCATCAGCGCCGCCGTGCCCATCAGCGACGACAGGCTCAGCATGCCGCCGGCCTTGAGGAAGTCGCGGCGCGAGGCCCTCGGCGCGCTTGCCGCCGGGTCCGCCGATGCCGGCGGCACCGCGCGTTCGGCTTCCTGCTCCCTGGCCGGATCGGCCGAAGGGGTCTCCTCATGGGTCACGGTGTGGTCCTCCTGTCGAGATGGAAAGCCGGGCATCCGGCGCCGGGACGGAAAGCTGTCTGGCGCAAACAAAAATGCTGCAATGGTACAAGCGCTCCCCTCCTGAGAAAGTGATCTTGATCAAGTTGTTCGATCGCGGCCGCCCGGCGCGACGCAATGCCGCGCCTGGTCGAACCCGCCGCCCCGGCCGGGCACGTCATCCCGCGTCCGCCGTACCGCCGCAGAGGCGGAACGGCCGGTCCGGCGTCGGGCGGCCCGGCTGCGCCTGGGCGCAGCCGCCGCGCTAATCCTGCTTGCGCAGCAGCTCGGGCGGGGCCTGCACCAGTTCGATCAGCACGCCCTCGCCGGAGATCGGGAAGGCGTCGCTCGCCCTGGGATGGATGAAGCAGATGTCATGGCCGGTGGCACCCTTGCGGATTCCGCCGGGCGCGAAGCGCACGCCCTGCGCCGCGAGCCATTCCATCGCGCGGGGAAGATCGTCGACCCAGAGCCCGAAGTGGTTGAGCGGCGGCTGGTCGACGCGGGGGCTCCTCGCCGGGTCGAGCGGCTGCATCAGGTCGATCTCGAAGCGCGGGGCTGAGGCTCCGATGACCGCGATGTCCTCGTCCACGTTCTCGCGCTCGCTCACGTAGTTCCCGGCCACGTCCAGGCCGAGCAGGTCGATCCACAACCGGCGCAGGCGCGACTTGTCTGCCGCACCCAGCGCGATGTGCTGGATGCCCAGGATCCTGAACGGCCGCACCATGATCTCTCGCTTTTCTCCTCGTCCTTGCGGATCCCGGGAACCGCTCTTGAACCACCAAGGCACCAAAATGCGCCAAGGGTTTGCAGAAACCGGGCGATTCACTGCGAGACGCGCCGATGCCCCCGCTCGCCGAGGCCGATTATAGGCCGCCTGCTTACAAAGCCTTACAAAGGCTTACAGCGCACCGGTCCGCGGCGCGCTTCAATGGCGGCGCATCCACTGCACGGAGATGACGACATGAATACCGGGCGAATCCTGATCGGACTGTGCGCGCTGCTGGTGGCGGGAGGGGCCGCGGCGGATCACCGGCGGGTGATCGTGCTCGACGACGAGGACGAGGTCGTCCGCTACCGGGCCCCGCGCCATCATCGCCACTACGAGCCCGTCTATGTCGTGCGCGAGCCGGTGGTGATCCGCGAGATCGTCCGCGAGCCGGTGGTCATTCGCGAGCGGGTGATCGAGCGCGTGGCCGAACCGCGTTACGGGCGCCCCGATGCGCCGCGCCGCGCCTCCTCGGGCGAAGTGCTGCTCGGGCAGACGCTGGGCGCGATCACCGGAGGCGTCGTCGGTTCGGCCATCGGCCAGGGGAGAGGCCGCACCGCGGCGATGGTCGTGGGCAGCGCCACCGGGGCGCTGGTGGGCGGCAAGTGGGTCGACCCCTGCCAGAGCGATCTCAATGCCGGACACGTGCTGGGGACGATCGCGGGCGGAGCGCTCGGCTACCGCGTGGCCTCGGGCAGCGGCCGCAATCCTGCGGCGGCCGCGGGCGCCGCGCTGGGCTCGGTGGTCGGGGGCGGCATGGGCGGGCGTTCGGGCTGCCGCTGAGTCGCTACAATCCGGTCTTCCCCGACGGGAGGACCGGATGAATTTCATCGCAGGGCTGCGCAGCGCCTGGAAGAAGAACGACAGCCTGCTGTGCGTGGGGCTGGACCCCGATCCGGAGCGCTTCCCGGCGAGCCTGTGCGAGCGGCCAGAGGCGATCCTGGAATTCTGCACGGCGATCGTCGATGCCACCGCCGATCTCGTGTGCGCCTTCAAGCCGCAGATCGCGCACTTCGCGGCGCGGCGCGCGGAGGGCGCGCTCGAAGCGCTGATTCGGCACATCCACGCCGCGCATCCCGGCATCCCGGTGATCCTCGATGCCAAGCGCGGCGACATCGGGTCCACGGCGCGCCAGTACGCGATCGAGGCGTTCGGGCGCTATGACGCGGATGCGGTCACGGTCAATCCCTATCTGGGCTTCGACGCAGTCGAGCCGTTCCTCGCGTGGGAGGGGCGCGGCGTGGCGATCCTGTGCCGCACCTCGAATCCGGGCGGCTCCGAAATGCAGTTCCTCGACGTGGGCGGCGAGCCGCTCTACCTGCACCTCGCTCGGCGCGTCGCGACCGGCTGGAACCGCGGCGGCCAGTGCGCCCTCGTGGTCGGTGCCACCTATCCCGCGGAGATCGCCGCGGTGCGCGCGGTCGTCGGCGGGATGCCGCTGCTGGTGCCGGGCGTCGGCGCGCAGGGCGGGGACATCGAGGCCACGGTGCGCGCCGGGCGCAGCGCAGACGGCACCGGGCTCGTCATCAACTCCTCGCGTGCGATCCTGTACGCCGGCTCCGGCGAGGACTACGCGCAGGCCGCGCGCGCGGCCGCGCTCCGAACGCGCGAGGCGATCAACCGCTGGCGCCGAGGCGCGCCCGGCGGTATGCCCAGAGCATGAGCGCCGCGCCGGCGAGGATCATCGGCGCGGACAGCCACTGCCCCATCGACAGGCCGAACGCGAGCAGGCCGAGGAAGTCGTCGGGCTCGCGGGCGAACTCGGCGATGAAGCGCAGGCTGCCGTAGCCGGCGAGGAACGCTCCCGACACCGCACCGCGCGGCCGCGCCCGGCGCGCGAACCACCACAGCAGCACGAACAGCAGCACGCCCTCCAGCGCGAACTGATAGAGCTGCGAGGGATGGCGCGGCTGCGAGTCGACGTTGGGAAACACCATCGCCCAGGGCACGCCGGTGACCCGTCCCGGAAGCTCGGCGTTGATGAAGTTGCCCAGCCGTCCGGCGGCCAGTCCGAGCGGGATGAGGGGCGCGACGAAGTCGGTCAGCTCCAGCCAGCGGCGGCCGCGCCTGCGGGCGAACAGCGCGATCGCCGCCAGCACTCCGAGGAAGCCGCCGTGGAAGGACATGCCGCCCTGCCAGACCATGAGGATCTCGGCCGGGTGCGCGAGGTACCACTCCGGCTTGTAGAACAGCACATAGCCCAGCCGGCCGCCGAGGATCACCCCGAGCACGCCCCAGAACAGCAGGTCGTCGATCGCCGCACCGTCGAAGGGGGCGGAGAGCCTGCGCGCATGCACGCGCGCGAGCCAGGCGAAGAGCGCGAAGCCCACGAGGTACATCAGCCCGTACCAGCGCACCGAGAGCGGGCCGAGACTGAAGGCGACCGGATCGAATTGCGGATGGATCAGCACCGGGCGGGTGATATGGTTAGAATTCGCCCGGATTGTATTGCGGAACGTCGAGGCGCGCTTCGACCGCCGCCTACCCGGAGGTTCCACCATGCCCGATTACCGCTCCAGGATTTCCACCCACGGCCGCAACATGGCCGGCGCCCGCGCCCTGTGGCGCGCGACCGGCGTGAAGGAAGGCGACTTCGGCAAGCCGATCATCGCCATCGCGAACAGCTTCACCCAGTTCGTGCCCGGCCACGTTCACCTCAAGGATCTCGGCCAGCTCGTCGCGCGCGAGATCGAGGCCGCAGGCGGGATCGCCAAGGAATTCGACACGATCGCGATCGACGACGGCATCGCGATGGGCCACGGCGGCATGCTCTATTCGCTACCTTCGCGCGAGCTGATCGCCGATTCGGTGGAATACATGGCGAACGCGCACGCCGCGGATGCGCTGGTGTGCATCAGCAACTGCGACAAGATCACCCCCGGCATGCTGATGGCCGCGATGCGTCTGAACATCCCGGCGGTCTTCGTCTCGGGCGGGCCGATGGAGGCGGGCAAGGTGACCTGGCACGGCGAGACCCGCTCGGTGGATCTGATCGACGCCATGATCGAGGCCGGAGACAGCCGCAACAGCGACGCCGAGGTCGCCGCGATGGAGCGCTCGGCCTGTCCGACCTGCGGCTCGTGCTCGGGGATGTTCACCGCCAATTCGATGAACTGCCTCGCCGAGGCGCTCGGGCTCGCCCTTCCCGGCAACGGCACCCTGCTCGCGACCCACGCCGACCGCCGCACCCTGTTCGTCGAGGCCGGGCGCATCATCGTCGCCGCCGCGCGCGCCTGGTACGAGCGCGGGGACGCTTCGGTGCTGCCGCGCGCGATCGCGAGCTTCGAGGCGTTCGAGAACGCGATGAGCCTGGACGTGGCGATGGGCGGGTCCACCAATACAGTGCTGCACCTGCTTGCGATCGCGCGCGAGGGCGGCGTGCGCTTCACCATGGCCGACATCGACCGCATCTCGCGCCGGGTGCCGTGCCTTTGCAAGGTCGCACCATCGACCCAGAAATACCACCTCGAGGACGTGCATCGCGCCGGCGGCGTGATGGCCATCCTCGCCGAACTCGACCGCGCCGGGCTGGTGAATGCCGGCGTGCCCACCATCCATGCGCCCACGCTCGCCGACGCGCTGCGCCGCTGGGACGTCGCGACGAGCGCGGATGCGAAGGTGCGCGAGTTCTACCGCGCGGCTCCCGGCGGCGTGCCCACGCAGGAGGCGTTCTCGCAGAGCCGCCGTTACGATGCGCCGGATCTCGACCGTGCGGCGGGCTGCATCCGCTCGGCCGCGAACGCCTACAGCCGTGACGGCGGGCTGGCGGTGCTGTACGGGAACATCGCGCGCGAAGGGTGCATCGTCAAGACCGCCGGCGTCGATGACAACATCCTGAGATTCACCGGCCGGGCACGGGTCACCGAGAGCCAGGAAGAGGCGGTCGAATTGATCCTCGGCGACGGGATTCGCCCCGGCGATGTCGTCGTGGTGCGCTACGAAGGACCCAGGGGCGGCCCCGGCATGCAGGAGATGCTCTATCCGACCAGCTATCTCAAGTCGAAGGGACTGGGCAAGCAGTGCGCCCTGCTCACCGACGGGCGCTTCTCGGGCGGAACCTCGGGGCTGTCGATCGGCCATGCCTCGCCGGAAGCGGCGGAGGGCGGCGAGATCGCGCTCATCGAGGAAGGCGACACGATCGAGATCGACATCCCCGCGCGCCGCATCCATCTGGCGGTGAGCGACGCGGTGCTGGAAGCGCGCCGCGAGGCGATGCTCGCGCGCGGCGCTGCGGCCTGGAAGCCGCGCGCGAGGCAGCGCCAGGTCTCCGCGGCGCTCCAGGCCTATGCGGCCATGACCACCAGCGCGGCGAACGGTGCGGTGCGCGACCTCTCGCAGCTCGCGCGCTGAGCCGATCAGCCCGCGAGCCAGCCCATCTTCTGGAAAAGGGTCGCGAGCCCGAGGAAGATGAAGAAGCCGCCGCTGTCGGTGACCGCGGTGATCATCACGCTGGAGCCGACCGCGGGGTCGCCGCCGAGGCGGGTGCGCGCGAGCGGGATGCCGACACCCATGGTGGCCGCGAGCAGGAGGTTCAGCACCATCGCCAGCATCATCACCGCGCCCAGCGGCGCGCTCGCGTACAGCCACCACGCGATCAGGCCGAGCAGCCCGCCCCAGACGACGCCGTTGACGAGCGCCACGCCGAGCTCCTTGCGGAAGAGCTGGCGCGCGTGCGTGGCCTGCATCTGGCCGAGCGCCATCGCGCGGACGATGAGGGTGATGGTCTGGTTGCCGGAGTTGCCCCCGATCCCGGCGACGATGGGCATCAGCGCCGCGAGCGCCACCAGCTTCTCGATCGAGGATTCGAAGGCGCCGATCACGCGCGACGCGATGAAGGCGGTGACCAGGTTGATCGCCAGCCACGACCAGCGGTTCTTCAGCGAATCCCAGACCGAGGCGAAGATATCCTCTTCCTCGCGCAGGCCTGCTTGCGCGAGCAGCTCGCTCTCGGACTCCTCGCGGATGAAGTCCATCACCGCGTCGACCGTCACCCGGCCCAGCACGCGGTTCTGCGTGTCGACCACGGGCGCAGAGACCAGGTCATAACGCTCGAACGCCTGGGCCGCGGTCTCGGCCTTGTCGCCCGGCTGGAAGCGGACCACCTCGGTGCTCATCACCGCCGAGACCTCGGTCTCGGGGTCGCTCACGAGCAGCGTGTTCAGCGGCAGCGCGCCGCGCAGGTGCTCCTCGCGATCCACGACGAAGATCTGGTCGGTGTGATCCGGCAGCTCGTCGAAACGGCGCAGGTAGCGCAGCACGACTTCGAGCGTGACGTCCTCGCGCACGCTCACCATGTCGAAGTCCATCAGCGCGCCGGCCGAGTCCTCGGGATAGGAGAGCGCGGCGCGAAGCTGGGTGCGCTCCTCGGGTTCGAGCGAGCGAAACAGATCCTCGATGACTTCGGTGGGCAGGTCGGGGGCGATGTCGGCGATCTCGTCCGCGTCCAGCGCTCCGGCGGCGGCGACCAGCTCGTTCGGGTCCATGGACTCGATGAGGGTCTCGCGCACCGCGTCGGAGACCTCGAGCAGGATCTCGCCGTCGCGCTCCGCCTTGACCAGATCCCAGACGAACAGCCGCTCCTCGGGCGGCAGCGCTTCGAGGATATAGGCGATGTCGGCCGCGTGCATGACGTCGAGCGTCTTGCGCAGCTCGGCGACGTGCTGCCGGTGCAGCAGCGTCTCGACTTCCGCGTGGCGCGGCATTTCCTGGCCGCGCACGAGCTCTTCCACCGCCCGGTGCCGTGCGAGCAGCGCCTGCACGTCGCGCAAGTGCCGCTGGACGTCCTCCCCGCGTTGTATCCTTCCCGCCTCGACCATGGCCGCTGCCCGCGACCCGCGCGGGACGACAAAACGCGGATTGTAAGAGTTTTGTCCGGCAGGAGTCGGGAGCGCCTTCGCGGCGCTCCCCGGCCGGGGATCAGAAGCGGTAGAACAGCGCTACATGCAGCTTGGTGTGCCCCGCGTCGGTGCCGCCGGCCACGCCGTTCAGCACATAGGCATAGTCGGCGCTCACATCGAACCGGCTCTTCCAGTTCCAGCGCAGCCCGGCGCCCACGCTCGCCACGTCTTCGGTCGTCGGAGTGCCGGGAACCGCGACCGTGTGGCTGCGGGTGCCCTCGTCCACGAACACCAGCGGCTGGATGTCGCGGATGCGGGGTGTCAGCAATTCCAGCGAGAGGACATGACCGCGGTCGCCTGCGGTCTCGCGCTCCCTGAGGCCGCGCACCGAGTATGCGCCGCCGACGCCGAACTGCTCGCCGGGGATCAGCGCGTCGCCCGAGTACTGCGCGCGCAGCCGCCCGGCGAGCGACCAGCCGCGCCTGAATTCGTGCGAGAGGTCGGCGCCGATCCGCCACAGATCCCACTTGCGGTCGGCGCCCGTACGCGCCGCCGCATAGGCGCCGTCGCTGTTGGCCGCGCCACCCGAGAAGTTCATCGCGTACTCGGCCCAGAGCGTCGTGCGCCCCCAGGCCGGCTCGCCGCGCAACTGGTAGCGCAGGGTGACCGGTCTCGAACCGACTGCGTTGCCGATCGCCGACCCGCCGAACGTCACGTCGTTGTCGAAAAACCGGTTCTCGATCGCGACCGAGGCGCTCTGGTCCATCGCCCCGAGCCGCGCGAGCAGTTGCAGGTAGCGCAGGCCGAGGAAGTCGCCCGAGCCGCTCACGTTGAAGACATCGCCGATCTGCCCTGAATTCACCGTGGAGCGCGTGTAGAAGCCGGTCAGATAGGCCCCGAGCGGATAGAGCGGCGCCTGGTACTGCAGGGCGAACATCTCGACGTCCGAGATGTGGTCGGGCGAGGTCGTGTAGACCGCGGTCAGCACATGGTCGCGGTCGAACAGGTTGGATCGCTGGTGGCCGACCGTGAAGCGCATCGGCCCGGTCTCCTTGTTTCCGGTGTTGTTCAGCCCCATGAAGGTCTGCGTGGGCTCGACGTCCACCACCCGGATCTCGGCGTCCAGGGCGTTTTCCCGGCTGCTGCGCTTGAGCACCAGGCGCGCGCGCTTCGACGGGTGCTCGTTGGCGGTGGCGAGGGCACGGGCGATCGCGCGCGTGTCGGGCGCGGTTCCGGGCTTGAGCGCGGGCAGGCTGGCGAGGATGTTCGCGCTGGAGAAATGCCTGTTTCCGATCACGCTCACCCGGTCGATGTCGAAGCGCAGCACGCGCAGCACGACGACTCCGCCCTCGGGCTTCTGTGCCGGGACGACGACGCGGTGAAAGCTGTGGCCGCGCGCGCGGATCGCGTCTTCGAGCGCCTGGGCTGCTGCTTCGATGGTGCCGAGGTCGTGATGCTCGCCCAGATGGGGCCGCAGCACCGCCTCGGTCTGGGCCGCCGGGAGCGGATTGTCGCCTTCGATCGAGAAACGAGAGATGCTGAGCGAAAGCGCACCCGGCGTCTCGGGTGCCTGGGCGTGGGCGGGGAACGCGGCGGCGAGGCCTGCGGCGAACAGCGCGGCTGCCAGGCCGCGCCCGGCCCCTGGAACGGAAAATGGTATCGTCATGGCTCGCAAATGGCGCTGCCCGGCTTGAGGAAGGGATCGACCGTCATCTCGAAGAGGGGAATCCGGCTCTCGTCGAATTCGTCCGGCAGCGGCGTCGGGTCGTCGAGCATGAAGCGCGGAACCGTGCTCAGGCGGATCGGATCGCGCGTTCCGGCCCGGATCAGGCCTTCCTCGCTGTCGCCGAGATCGAGCACCGTGTCCCCGATCATGGCCACATGGCCTTCGCGCACCCACACGTAGAGGCCCGGTTCGCCCTCACGCGAGGCGCCGGTGCCGAACAGCGCGTCGAAGTCGATCGGGATGCCGTCGGGCCGCGGCGCCGGGTTGTCGCGGACGAAGTCGGGGGTCTCGGGCAGCAGCGTGAGCAGGCCGAGCACGGGATTGAAGAACCCGGTGCGGCCGATCGGCACGTCGAGTGTGCGCTCGCCGGCCTCGACATAGGATGCGCCCTCCCAGGTCGCGAGGAACAGGCCGTCGCCGGCCTGCGGCACCTCGCAGGCGCCGCCGCCGTTCTTGCCCTGACTCGCGAGGCGCTTCATGCACTCCTGGTCGATCCTGCGTTGCGGCGCTCCCTTGCCTTCCGCGCACAGGCCCGTGCACAGGGCGTCGATCCCGGTGCCGCGGATGCCGATGGTGGCGACCGCGGTCTGCAGCCGCACCGCGACCGGATTGCGCTTGCCGATGAGTCCCGTCACCGCGCGCACGCCGCCGCGCACCAGGCGCATGACGAAGCTCTGCGGCTGGCCGGGTGCGTCCCGGTAGCTCTGCACCTTGACATCGCTCGCGGCCTGCACGGTGACCTTGCTCTGGTCGCGGAAGGCCACCACGGCGTGCGAGTCGGGCGCGGTGCGCACCGACTCGCCCTCGAAGACCGGCGCGCCTTCCACCACCTTGCGCGTCTTGCCCTCGGCATCCACCGCGACTGCCTGGCCTTTCATCCGCGCGACGCGCGCGACCGCCCGTTTCCTGGGCTTCTTCTTCGCGACGCGCGGGGCAGGCGCGGCAGGGGCGGCCGCGGGCGCCGCCGCGACGAGGGCAGGCGCGGGCGGCAGCAGCGCGAGCTCCTGTTCGCAGTCGAGATCGCAGAGGCGGGCGTCGAAATCGGTGCCCCGGATGCCGATGGTCGCGGTCGCCGTGGCGAGCTGCACCCCGGTCGGATTGCGCTTGCCGATCAGCCCGGTCACTGCGCGCAGCCCCCCCTTGAACAGGCGCAGCAGCGCGCTCTCCTCTCCGGCATCGTGGCGATAGCGCTCGATCGCGAACACCGTGCGCGGCCGCAGCGTGTATTTGGCGCCGTCCTTCAGTCCGATCACCGCGAATCCCCGGCTGCCGGTGCTGATGGTGTCGCCTTCCTCGAGCGCGTCGCCCTTCGCAACGAAGCGCGGCGCGGCGCCCGCGCGCTGCGCGGTGGTGATTCCCTGGGCGAAGACCACCCGTCCTGCATTGTCCGCCCCCGCCTGCGGCGCCGCGCACGCGATCCACACCCCGCAGCCGAGCACCAGCCACGACCGCCGCCCCGCCCGCATCCCACCCGCATGCAGCATCAGCGGCATAGCTTGAGCCTCCCCCGGATGTCCTCTTCTTCCGTCACCGGCTCGCCCTCCCCGACGAATCCGGAATAGGTGTCGCGGTACAGCACCAGCAGGTCGGTGAGCGCATCATCCGGCGCGAACGGCGGCCCAGCGATCACTTCTGGGAACAAGAGGTCGATGATGTCTGCGAGCGGCGACGATGGCGGCGTGGCGGTGGGTGCCCTGAACAGCCCCGCATCCGCCGTCCCGTTGGCGAAGGGCGAAGAGAGCAGGCCGGGCACCGCGCATGCTCCGGTGCCGCAGCCGAAGATCGTCGTCCCGGCGCCGCTCATGCCGCCGACCACCAGCAGGGCGTCGGCCTCGAGTCCGGTTCCGGCCGTCAGGAAGATGTCCCCTCCGGCGCCCACCGCCTGGGTCGGGCCGGAGGTGAAGATCATCGCGCTGGCGAAGTCGCCCGCCCCGCCGGTGAGAGCGACGTCGCCGGTGTACGCCAGCACCTGCTGACCGCCTGCCGAGCTGATGTCGGCAGTGGCACTGGTTCCGCCGCCGCCGAGCAGGGTGACATCGACCGCTCCCGCGATCGTCTGGCTCGCCCCGGAGGTGGCGATGGTTGCGGTCGCATCCGCTCCCGCGCCTCCGGCGACCGACACGTCGCCCAGGGTGGTGATGAGGGTCTGGGTGCCGGTCGAGGCGATCTCCGCTGCCGCGCCCGTTCCCGATCCGCCGGCCACGCCGACCGTCCCGTTCGCGAGCAACGTCTGGACCGCCGGGTCGATCGTGGCGAGCGCGTTCGCCCCCGTGCCGCCGGTCACGGTGACCCCGCCCAGCAGCGTGCTGAAGTTCTGGTCCCCGGCGACATCGATCTTGGAGAGGCTGTCGTCGCCCGATCCGCCCTGCACGGTGACCGACTGCGCGAAGATATCCTGGCTCGCCGCCTTCAGCAGCGAACTTCCGGTCGCGGCCGCATCGCCGACGACGATCTTGCCGTTCGCGCTGTGGGAGTCTCCGGTCACCCGCATCATTTCCGGGTAGGCGATTTCGAGTTGCTGGTGGGTGCCGGCCTCGATCTTCGCGGTCCCGCTGCCCAGCGCGGCGATGCGCAGACCCGCGGCCGCGGGCGAGCCGGCCCCGGTCGTCGTGTGGATCCACTGGTCGGCGGGGCTCGAGATCTCCGCGGTCGCGGCGCCATGGGTATGCACATCGACCCAGCGCGAGTTCGATGTCTGGCCGCCCGCCGAGGTGATGGCCGCACCGGCAGCGGCTGCGCTCACCTGGATGCCGCCGTTCGAGGCCGACAGCGTCTGCAGCGTCGCCGCGAGGTTCTCGATTCTGGCCGGCGAGTTCGCGGTCACGCCCGTGAAGTCCGTGTCGACCGTGATGCCGTTGTTGGCGCTGACCGTCTGCGTCCCGCTGCCCGCGTTGCGGAGGTACGCGCCGCCGAAATCGGTGCCGCCGCCCTTCAGGCTCAGGCTCCCCGAAGCGGTGACCGACTGGTCGCCCGTCCGGTTCAGGAGCAGCGCCTCGGAGTGACTGCCCGCGCTGCCGGTGCCGCCGGTGAGGCTGACGTTCCCGGAGCTGCTGATCCACTGCGAATCGCCGCTCGCCGAGGCACCCGATCCTGCCCCGCTGCCACCGGTGAGGGTGAGGCTGTACAGGTTGTTGAACGACTGCGTGGTGCCGGCCAGGATATAGGCCGCGGTGTTTGCTCCGGATCCGCCGGTGATGGAGACGTTGCCGAACCAGAGCGTCTGGCTGGTCGCCGATTCCACCTGGGCGCCCGCATCGGCCCCCGTGCCACCCGCGAGCGAGAGGCCGCTCGACTGGATGGTCTGGCTTCCGAGGGTGTCGATGCGCGCGATCGATTCCGGCCCGACACCGCCGGTCAGGGCGATCAGAGAACCGTGGATCGTCTGGTCTCCGGCTGCGAACACGCGCGCCACCGCCGTATCGGCCCCGGCGCTGCCGCCGCCGGTGAGGGTCAGGTTGCCCACGGAAAGCGTCTGCGTGCCGTCCAGTGCATTGATCAGGGCGTCGGAGGCATTGCCGGTTCCGGCGGTGAGCGTCGTGTTGCCGAGATCGACGATCTGGGAGCCGAAGGTCTCGATCGTGGCATGCGCGCCAAGGCCCGCACCGCCGAGGATGTTCGTGCTCGCAGATCCGTCATAGGAGTTGCCGATGTACTGGGTCGCGGCGTCGTTCGAGATCCGCCCGTAGGCGCCCTCGCCCGCGCCGCCCTGCACGGTCAGACTGCTCACGGGCGAGACGCGCTGCACGCCGAGTGTGGAGATTTCGGCGTAGCTTCCGAAGCCGCTGCCTGCCCCCACGGTCACGTTGTCAACAGTCGAGTTGGAGCACCAGTGGCAGTCGGGCCGATAGAAACCGACCCGCTGTTCGTCGGAGACTGGAAGCTTCTCGATCTTCGCCCAGGCGCCGGAGCCGGAGCCGCCGAGGACATTCACGTTGAAGTCCGCCTCGACTCTCTGGTCGCCCGACGCTTCGATCGACGCATGCGCATTCGTGCCTGCGCCGCCCTGGAGGGTGACGGTGTCGGTCTGGCGGCCGTAATAGTTGTAGGAGTCGCCGACCTTCTGCGTCCCGGCGCTGCTGCGAATCGCCGCCCAGGCGTCGGTGCCGTCGCCTGCGTTGATCGCGATGGTGCCGTTGGCATAGATGGTCTGTGAGCTGCCGCCGCTCTGGATCGTGACTTGCGCGCCAGTCGTCCCGCTGCCGCCGGCCTGCAGGGTCAGATCGCCTGCCGCCGAGACGCTCTGCGATCCGGAGCCGGTCTTCGTCACCGTTACCGACGTGCCGTCCGCCGTCCCGGCCAGCAGCGAGATGCTGCCGGTTCCCCAGTAATAGGTCTGGATCGTCTGGTTTCCGCCAGCCTGAACTTCCACCGCCTCGTCTGCCGCGGAGCCGCCCTGGAGGGTGAGGTTTCCGCTCGCATTCAGGGTCTGGCTGCCGGCGCTCGTGATGTCGACCCGGCCTCCCTGTGCCAGCACGGCGAGGTCGCGCCCGGCGTTGAGGGTCTGGCTGTCGGTCGCAGCGGCGCTCAACGTCACGTTTCCGGTGATGGAGAGATCCCGCGCGGCGCTGATCGACTGGTCGTTCGAAGCGCTGAGCGTGACCGTGCCGTCGATGAGGACATCCTGGCTCGCGCTGAAGGTCTGGTTGGCGTTTTCCAGTGCGAGCGGGTCCGTGATGGTGCCCTGCAGCTTGAGACTGCCGGTGCTTGCGCCCAGCGTGAGGTTCGCGCTCCCGATCGCCCCCGCCCCACTCATGTCGCCGACCACCAGCAGGTCGCCATCCAGCGCGCGGAAGGTTGCGCTGGCGGGGCTCGCGCCGCCCACCGAGACGACCTGGAAGGTGTCGGTGATCGCCGCGCCGAAGGCATCCGCCGCGGGACGCGCGAAGACATAGCTCTGGCCGGGCGCCGAAAGGCCGAGCGCCCCGGCGCCGGTGCCGCGGGTCTCGAAGCTCACGCTGTCGAGCGCGGTATCGGACACGATCGCCGAACCGTTGTCCGCCCGCAGCGTGAGGTCGGTGGTGCCGGCCAGCATGGCATACACGTTGCCGCCGGCGCCGTAGGCGCTCAGGTTCGCCGTGGGCGAGGAGATCGCCAGGGCGATATCCACCGTGCCGATGTCGCCGTCGGACGCGGTGACATCGACGGAACTGGCGGAAAGTGTCCCGATTCCGGAAACATTCGGCGCCGAGGTGCTGATGCCGGCCGGGCCGGCGTTCACGGTCCCGTCCACGTCGATCGAGCTTCCCGCGCTGAGGCTCACGCTGCCTCCGATCGGAACGTCCGGCGGTTCGATGCCGGTGGAGTCGATCGCTCCGGTGCTCAGCACGCCGCCGGCGTTCATGTTCACCCAGCCGCCGGCGGTGTGGATCCCGAGCAGCGCGGAGTTGATGATGTCCTGGGTGGCAGAGAGCGTGAGCGATCCGCCCCCGGTGGAGATACCCGCACCCGTGGCCGCGACATTGCCGTAAGTGCCGTCGGTGTTGCGATAGGCGAGGTTCAGCGGATTGCTGCTGAGGACTTCGAGCGTCACGCCGCCGGTCGTGGCGGTGTCATTGACGATCGACACCGACTGGGCGGGATTGAAGCCGGTGAGCGAGAATGCGGCGGTATTGTCCGAGCGGGTGATGGTCAGATCGGTCAGCTCGGGAGTCGAGCCGGTGCCGATGCCTGCCAGCGCGAGATCCACGCTGCCGCCCGCGTCGATCGTCAAGCCGGTCGCGCCGCGCAGCGTGAGCGGCGAGGCCGAGGAAGCGATCGCCGAGCCTGCGGAGGTCGCCGAGAGCGAAACGGTTCCCGCGTCGATGCCTCCGCCGCTCGCGGACGCAGCCACCTGAAGGATGCCGGCCGGGGCGTCGACCGTCACCTGTCCGGTCGGTCCCGCCTCCAGCGTGGTGAAGCGGAATGGGGTCGCGGTATCCGTATTCCCGGCTCGCATGTAGATGGAGGTCCCGTCCCCGCCGGTGATCGCATCGCCCATGCCGGCGGCGCCCAGCAGGACGGTGCTGTCACTGTCGAGCGAGACTGTCGCCGCCGAAACCGGGTCCATGGTCACCGGCCCCTGGACGGTGATCGCTCCGGCGCGGATGTTCGCCGAGGTGCCCGGGCTGTGGCTGCCGATCGCGCCGGCGACCGTGATCGAGGCCGGATGGTAATACCAGCCAGCACCGACCGAGATGCTGCCTGCATCCAGCGCGCCGGTGGCGACGGTCGTGCCTGAACTGTACGAGTGCAACGTGATGTCGGATGGATCGGGCGCGGCCGCGTTGATGTTTCCGCTGGTGATGCTTCCGCTGCCGGTGATCGTCACCGAAGAGGCGTTGATGTCGCCCGCGACCGAGACCGGGCCGTACCACGAGGCGTTCAGGCTGACCGAGCCGGCGCCGGTGTTCGCGGCGTTGATCGGGCCGCCCACGGCGATCGAGTGGCCACTTTCGTTGAAGATGTTGGCCGAGAGGCTGTCGGCCTCGATCGCGCCGGTGGAGATGTTCCCGCCGGTGCCGTAACCGGAAGAGCCGGTCGAGAGGGACACGTTCGATGCGGGCGCGCCGGCCGTGCCGATCGCGCCGGTCGAGATGTCGCCGCTGTACACGGCGTTGAAGTTCGCGCCGCCCACCCGGAGATCGCCGGTGGTGATCGCCCCGCGGCTCGTCACGCTCCAGGTTCCGCCTCCGCCGGTTCCCGCGGCGAATGCGGCGTCGGTGAGCGGCTGGTTGGCAGTGAAGCTCGCCACGCCGCAGACGTAGTAATAAGCGCAGCCGCCCGAAGAATAGGCGTAATTGCTGTAGCTCACGTTCATCCCGCCGGCATTGACGGCTTCGAGGCTGACCGCGTTGTCGGCATTGATCGAGAAAATGCCCGTGCCGAGATCGATGGCCGAGCCCACGGTCTGGGTGACGTTGCCGGTGCCGTACGCGTTGGTGCGCACGGCGAGGCTGCCGCCCGAGGCGCTGAAGTCGATGTTGCCCAGGGTGAGGTTGCCGCCGGTCGCGGTGAAGGAGAGCGTCCCGCCATCGAACTGCGCGGCGGGGGCGGTGTAGCCGTCCAGGGTGAAGTCGGCGCCGTCGCTCGCGAAGGCAGAGGTGGTGAGGTTGGAAGTCACCTGCGCCAGCCCGCCTGCGCCTACCGCGGAGGGGCTCGCGGTCACCGTCAGGTTCGTGAGATCCACCGGACCGGTATCGACGTTGAAATTGGCGCTCGCGTCGATCGTCAGGTTCGAGGTGTTGGCGATCACCGGCCGTTCGGCGAAGCCGATGCTGCTGCCGGTGGCGCCGCTGCTCAGCGACACCGTGCTCGCGGCGACATCGAGCGGGTTCGCCGCCGGGCTGCCGCCGATCGCGTTGGACCCGATGGTGTTCGCGTAGATCGAGACGCTGCCGCCGGTGGTGATCTCCAGCCCGGTGTTGTCCGCGATCGCTCCGACGACACTGGTGGAACCGTAGGCATCGATGGACACGCTCCCGGTGCCGCCGTCGATCGAGTTGATCAGCACGTTGCCGTTGCCGGTGGTGAGTTCCGCCCCGCCGGCGGAAGTCAGGCTGCCCGCGATGGAGACATCCCCCGAATCGGTGTCGATCGACGTGTAGCCCCCGGTGGTCAGGCTGTTGCTGATCGTCACGCCGGTCGACGCATTGACGGACACCTGGTCGAGGCTGGCGCTGACCGTGCCGAGGGTCACGCTGCCCTCGTAGGACCGGAAGGTGGTGCTCTTGCCCACGGTGCCGCCGGCTTCGCGGGTATAGCTCGTCTCGGACACCGACAGGTCACCGATCGAACGGAAGGCGACGCTCAGCGGCTCGATGGTGATGGAGGGCGGGCAGTAGGAGCTCCCATAGACGGCACAGAAATAGCGCGAGGCGGGCGAGGCGGTTCCGGTCTGGTCACCCTTGGGCACCGAGACGGTCCCCAGCGCGAGCGCGCCGTTGGGTACGTAGAGGCTGATCGCCGGGCTCGTGTTGAAGACCCGCTGATCGAATCCGCCGGTGACGTTGAAGCTGCTCACGGTCACGGTGGCATCGTCGGCCGAGGCGCTGAGCGCGATCTGGCCGCTCTTCGCCAATGTTCCGGTCCAGGTGGCTCCGGTGGGCGCCACCCCGAACTGCATGTCGAGGAGATTCGGCCCGGTGCCGGTGAGCTGAACGTCGAAGTCACCATTCGGCCGGAAAGTGAACCTGCGCTCGACATCGACCTTGAGCGGCGAGGTGCCATGGATGCCGCCGCCCGAGGCGAGTCCGGTCTGGAGCGTCACGTCCGCGGCGGTGATCAGCGAACTCGCGCTCTGCCCGGTGATGGATCCGTTGGAGGCGGTGATGCTCACGGTCTCGCCGATGTTCTCGAACTTCGGATCGTCGTAGGTCGGTCCGTAGGAGGACTCGTTGCTGTGGGTGCGGGAGGCGGTGGCGGTGACGGTGCCCACCGTCACGCCGTTCGTGCCGGAGAGCGTGACAGTCGCGCTCGGGCAGGAATAGAGCGCGGAGCAGTTGGTCGCAGTGGCGCTCACGCTGGTCGCGTTGAGCGTGGTGTCCGAACTCAGATTGACCGAGGCGGAGCGGGTGCCGCTGTGACTCGCGTTTGCAGTGACGCTGGCGGCATCATTCACCTTGGCCGAGATGCTGGCGTTGGCGCTGCTGTCGCCGGTGGCGGCGCTGAGATTCACGTTGCCGGTGGTGGCGATCGGCTGGCTCGCGGTCGAGATCGACTCTCCGGAGAGCGTGACATTGGCATCGCCGGCGAGGATGGAGCGCGTGTTGATGTAAGCCGATCCGTAATAGGGATCGGTGTCTGTGGCGTTGATCGATACCGCGCCGCCGGTCGCTGCGCCGCCCGAGCGCGTGTCGATCGTTCCGGATGCGTAGAAGCTGCCGTCGTTCGCGCGCGCCGTGAGGCTGCCTCCGCCGGTGGCGATCGAGCCGGTCGAGATCGAGGTCGCGGCGGTCAGGTCGGTGGTCGCGCCGGCGGTGATGTTGCCGGTCGAGATCGAGCCGTCGTTGGCGGTGAGGGTGACCGCGCCGGTCGAGGTGAGGCTCGCGGTCGAGATCGAGCTCGCGCCGGTGCTCGTCATCGCGATGCTGCCGCTCGATGTGACCGATCCTAGATGGACGCTGCCTGCGCTGGCGCTCGCCGTGACCGCGCCCGCTCCGGCATCGATGTTGATCGAGCCCGCCGAAATGTCTTTCGCGGTGAGGGTGACCGCGCCGCCTGCGGTGGCGATCGGCGAGGAGGCGTAGGTGACGAGGTTGCCACCTTCCGTCGCGCCCTCCGGGTTGACGTAGGTGCCCGCCGCGGTGAGCGAGACCGCCCCGCCCGAGGTGGTGATCCCCGCCGCCATTTCCAGGTTGCGCCCGGCCTGCGCACTCAGGCCCTGACCGGCGCCGGTGAGCGCGACTGCGCTGTTGAAGCGCAGGTCGCGCGAGGCGAACAGGATGACGTTCGCGGCGATCGCGGTGAGCGTCGCCGGAGAAACCGTCACCGCCTGCTTCGGGAAGTCGGTGTCCTCGTCGATGATGAGTGCATTGATGCCGCCGTGCGCATCCACGAACAGGTCGAGCGGGTCGAGCAGCAGCGTCCCCGCCGCGCCCTTCGGTGCGCCCAGGTCGGCGCCGCCCACGAACAGCAGGTCGCCCTTGCCGGAGACCTCGGCGAAGCCGCCGTTTCCGCCCGCCGGAGCGCCCTTCGCGCTCAGGCTGCCGAAGAACCGGGTGTTGCCGTCCGACCAGACGACGATGCGCCCGCCGTCGCCTTCCGCGGTTGCGTCCGCCCGCAGGCGCGCATCGGGGCCGACATAGGTGTCCTGCGAATTGCGGATCGACGGATTCGCGCCCTGGTAATCGCCGCCCGCGAGGATGGTGCCGCCTGCGGTTGCGCCCGAGGCGTCGAGCCGCGCGGCTCCGGCGAGGCTCACCCTCTCTCCGAGCACTTCGATGCGCCCACCCGCACCGCCGCTGCCGGTCGCGGAAACGCTGCCCGCCACCCGCGCCGTCGCGCCCAGCGACTCGATCGTCACCGAGCCTCCCGCATTGCCGTTTGCCGAAGTCGTCGAGCCCGCTTCGAGCCGCACGTCACCGGCTGCACGCAGGACGATCTCGCCCGCTTCGTTCCGCACCAGCGAGCCGGCGCGTATGGTGCCGGAATGGGTGAGGGTGCCAGCGAACACACCCACGGCGCCGCCGTCGGCGATCAGCCTGCCCAGGTTGAGCACCGTGTCGGCAGGTGCCTGGACTTCGAACTGCACGCCGTCGAGGTCGAGGCTCGCGATCGAGACCTTGCGTCCCGCGGCGAGCAGGATGCTGCCGCCTGGCGTCTGGATCAGCCCGCTGTTCTCGACGTCCGGTGCGATCAGCGCCACGCGCCCGCCGTAGCCGGTGCGGATCGAGCCCCGGTTGGCGATCGAACCGGAATCCGCGCCTGCCTGGAATGCGAGCTTGCCGGCGAGGAAGTCCGAGTCCAGCATCGGCAGGGTGGAGGCGACGAAGCCGGCGGTGTCGATGATGCCACCCGCGCCCACCACGATCCCGGCCGGATTGACGAGGAACACCCGCCCGTTGCTCTGGAGCGTGCCGTAGATCTGCGAGAGATTGGCGCCCACCACGCGATTGAGCACCGCGCTCGAGGCCGACTGCTGGATGAAGCGGGTGATTTCGCCCTGCCCGATGGAGAAGCCCTGCCAGTTGATGATGGAGCCGGGCGAATTGGTGATGGCGAGCGTGGCGGCGTTCGGCTGCGCGAACCCGACCTGCCCGGCGACCACCTGCGCACCGGTGGGATTGGCGAGCGCCCCGGCGCTGAATGCCACCTGGATGCTGAGTGCGAGAACTGCCTGGGCCTTGAGCTTCGTCTTCATCGCTGGCTCCCCCCGCTGACCGACGGGCAATGGCGCGATTCCGCGCCCGATGCTCCACTCCGGAGCTTCCGCACCTATGCTGTATGTAGTCGTACGGATAGTCAAGAATGGATAATTAGTATAGGCACTCCGCCGTGATCTGTGTCGGGTTTCCGAGAAAACTTCTGGTCAGAGGCGCTCTGACCGGGCGCTTCGGCGCCGCGGTCTCGGCCTCGCTTGTCCTGCACGGGCTCGCGGCTCTGGCGCTCGCCCGCATCCTGCCCGATGCGGGCGAGCGCCCGCGCGTGGCCACCCTGGCCGCGCGCCTCGCGCCCCCGCGGGAATCCGCTCCCCCCGGGATTCTCGAGGACTCGCTCGAAGCGCCACGACACCCGGCGGTTGAAAAGCCCGTGAAAGCCCGGAAACCTCACGCGCAGCCCAGGCCGGAGTCGAAGGCGGAAGCGGAAGCGCTCTCCGCGCTTGAGTTGGCCGAGGCGCGCAGCCGCCTGCCCTCGACCCTGTTCTATCCGCCCGAGGCGGTCGCCCGGGGCCTGGAAGGCGAAGCGATCCTGTTGCTGGAGCTGGGAGATGACGGCCGCATCGTCGGGGCGTCGCTCGCGGCGAGCTCGGGCCATCGCATTCTCGACGAGGCGGCGCTCGCCGCCGCGCGCCGGCTGGGCAGCCTCGGGCCCGCGGCCGCGGGCAGGACCGTGCTGTTCCCGGTGCGCTTCAGGCTCGAATGACTAGAACGTGCGGATCACCCACATCGGCACGCTCAGGCCGGAATCGAGCGACTCGCGACGCGTCATGACGCCGTCCCCGCGCTGATCGACGAGGTAGTAGGGCGTTCCATGCGGCGGCGTGACCTTGATCATGTAGAGCCTGCCGTTGAGCCGGAACTCCTCGACCACGTCCTGGCCCTGCTTGCGGATGATGACCTGGGGCTCGAGCGTCTCGCCCGCGGTGGCGGGAATCGGCGGCGGCTCGGGCACCGGCTGGAGATCGGCAGGACGGCCGCTCTGGGCGGCGGCGGGCAGGGCAACGGCAGCGAACAGAAAGGCGGACAGGCGCATGGGGGCGGGGGAGCGTGGTGGGCGCTCACAAGTTGAGCATCAGTTCGTGTTCCTCGGGCAGCGGCAGGAAGCCGCGCGTCTCGTAGTACTTGAAGATCGCTTCCACGACTTCTTCGGGGTCGTTCTTCACCTGGAGGAGGTCGATGTCTTCCGGCGCGATCAGGCCTTCCCCGGCGAGCCGCGTGCGGAACCAGTCGACCAGTCCGCGCCAGAACGGTTCATGCACGAGGATGAGCGGGATCCTGCGCGTCTTGCCGGTCTGCACGAGGGTGAGCGCCTCGGCGAGTTCGTCCAGGGTGCCGAATCCGCCCGGCATCACCACGTAGGCCGTCGCATAGCGCACGAACATGTACTTGCGGGCGAAGAAGTGGTGGAAGGTGTAGGAGATGTCCTGGTAGGGATTGGCCTCCTGCTCCTCGGGCAGGCGGATGTTCAGCCCGACGCTCGGACTGCGACCGAAGTACGCGCCCTTGCTGGCCGCTTCCATGATGCCGGGCCCGCCGCCGGAGATGACCGAGAAGCCGGCATCCGAGAGCAGGCGGGCGATCCTCTCGGCGAGCAGGAAGTAGGCATGGTCGGGCCCGGTGCGCGCGCTGCCGAAGATCGACACGGCCGGCCGGATGCGGTTGAGGCGCCCGGTCGCCTCGACGAATTCTGACATAATGCCGAACACGCGCCAGGCTTCACGGGATGCATAGGCGCGCGCGGCCGGACCGGGGTCGATGTCGTCCGGCAGCTTGTCCCGGCTGGTCATGACGGTTTTCTGCGGCGCCGATGCTCCCGGCGCGCCCCCTTCGATGCCGACCCTGCTGCTCGTCGACGCTTCATCGTATCTGTACCGCGCCTTCCATGCGATGCCCGACCTGCGAAACCGGGCGGGCGAGCCCACCGGCGCGATCTACGGCGTGCTCAACATGCTACGTCGGCTGCGGGCCGACTTCAAGGCGGATTATCTGGGCTGCGTGTTCGATGCGCGCGGCAAGACCTTCCGCGACGAGCTCTATCCGGCCTACAAGGCGCAGCGCCCGCCGATGCCGGGGGACCTCGCGTGCCAGATCGAGGTGCTGCACGCGGCCATCCGCGCGCTCGGCTGGCCGCTCGTTTCGGTCGCTGGCGTGGAGGCGGACGACGTCATTGGCACGCTCACCCGGCAGGCGGCGCAGCAGGGCGTCGAGAGCGTCGTCTCCACCGGCGACAAGGATCTCGCCCAGCTCGTCGGCCCGCGGGTGACGCTGATCAACACCATGAACAACGAGAAGCTGGATGAGGCGGGCGTACAGGCGAAGTTCGGCGTGCCGCCCGCGCGCATCGTCGACTATCTGGCGCTCGTGGGAGACGCGGTCGACAACGTGCCCGGCGTCGAAGGCGTGGGCCCGAAGACGGCGGCGAAGTGGATCGCCCGCTACGGCTCGCTCGATGCGCTGCTCGAACATGCCGATGACATCCACGGCGCCGCCGGCGAGAATCTGCGCCGCGCCCGCGGCTTCCTTCCGACCGCGCGAAGGTTGCTCACGGTCGCCGCCGAAGTCGATCTGCCGGTCGCGCTCGAGGATCTTCGCCCGCGCGAGCCGGATCGCGCGAGGCTCATGGAACTGTTCTCGCGGCTCGAGTTCAGGGGCTGGCTCGAACAGCTCGGCGGGCAGGAAGGCGCCGGGCGCGCTGCGCAGGCCGAACCCGCGGCGGGCGGCGTGGCCACCGAGTGCGAGACTCTCCTCGACTGGACGTGCTTCGAGGCGTGGCTCGACGCGATCCGCGCTTCGCCGCTCACCGCGATCGATGTCGAGGCGATCGGCGACGAGCCGATGAGCGCGCGGCTCGCCGGCATCGCGTTCGCGGTCGAGCCGGGGCGCTCGGCCTATCTCCCGTTCGCTCACCGCCATCCCGGTGCGCCTGCGCAGCTTCCCGCGGAGCAGGCGCTCGAACGGCTGCGGCCCTGGCTCGAATCAGCGACACACGCCAAGCTCGCGCACGACGGCAAGCATGGCATGCACGTGTTCGCCAACCATGGCATCCGGCTCGCGGGTCTCGCCGGGGACACGATGCTGGAGTCCTATGTGCTTGAATCGGACAAGAGCCATGACGCCGCGGGGCTCGCGCGCCGCCATCTGGGGATCACGCTCGCGGGCGCCGAGGCGCTGACCGGCAAGGGCGCGGGGCGGATCGGCTTCGACGAGGTCGAACTCGC
>MNXU01000051.1 GCA_001872285.1 Betaproteobacteria bacterium CG2_30_68_42 | reverse complement strand
GAACCCCGTCCCCTGTCCCCTGTCCCCTGATCCTCGCCCCGCGAGCACCTCGAACACGGGGCGATAGCGCGCGACGCTGCCCGCCCAGGTGCGCTCGGCCTCGACGAAGCGCCTGCCGGCGGCCTTGAGCCGCGGCCACTCGGAACGCCTGCGTAGCAGATCGGCGAGCACTGCGGCGAGCGATTCGGCGCTGCCGGCGCGGAACAGCATGCCGGTCTCGCCGTCGCGGATGAGTTCGCGGTGCCCGCCCACGTCGGAGGCGACCAGCAGCCTGCCCTGCGCCATCGCCTCCAGCGGCTTGAGCGGCGTGACCAGCTCGGTGAGCCGCATCGGACGGCGCGGATAGGCGAGCACATCGACGATGCCGTAATAGCGATGCACCTCGGCGTGCGGCACGCGCCCCGCGAACACGACCTTGTCCTCCACCCCGAGCCGCACCGCGGCCTGCCGGATCACCGCCTCGTGCGGGCCGCCGCCCACCAGCAGCACGCGCGCATCGGGCACTTCGCGCAGGAGTAACGGCAGCGCCTGGACCAGCAGGTCCAGCCCCTCGTAGGCGTAGAAGGAGCCGAGGAAGCCGATCACCGTCGCGCCGGCGAGACCGAGCTTCGCGCGCAGCGCCTCATCGGGCGGCTCGTCGAAACGGAAGCCCGCGACATCGACCGCGTTCGGGATCACCGTCACGCGCTCCGCGGGGATGCCGCGGCCGACGATCTCGCGCCTGAGCCCCTCGCAGATGGTGGTGACATGCGCCGCGCGCTTCAGCGCATGGGTTTCGAGCCCGCGTGTGAGCCGGTAGCGCAGCCCGCCTTCGCGCCCCGTGCCATGATCGACCGCGGCATCTTCCCAGAACGCGCGCACCTCGTAGATCACCGGAATGCCGAAGCGCCGCCCGGCGCGCAGCGCGGGGATGGCGTTGAGCACCGGCGAGTGGGCGTGGATGATGTCGGGGCGCTCGCGCGCAATGATCTCGCCGATGCGCGCCTCCATGCGCGACATCAGGCGAAACTCGCGTGCGCCAGGAACGCGCGCGAGCGCAGGGTCCTGCATCCGGGTGCGGTGAAAGTGCCAGCCATCGATGTCCTCCTCGTCGGCCTGCGCGACATGGTGCTTGGGCGAGGTCAGGTGGCAGGTCTCCCAGCCCAGCGCGCGCTGCTCGCGCAGGATGGCGAGCGTGCGAAAGGTGTAGCCGCTGTGCAGCGGGATCGAGTGGTCGAGGACGTGGAGGACGCGCAGCCTCATCCCGCCGCCCTCAGCACCGGCACCGCGGCCTCGCCGTCCATCACGTTGCGCAGGAAGGCCTCGAACATGAGCAGCGTCCACAGCGGCGTCGAGTAGTCGGCGCGTCCCGACTGGTGTGCCTGCACCAGATGGCGCAGGGTGCCGGCGTCGAACAGTCCACTCGCGGCCAGCCGCTCGCCGAGCACCGACTCGCGCACGCGCGCGGCGAGCGGGCCGCGGAACCAGCGCGCGAGCGGCACGGCGAAGCCCATCTTGGTGCGGTACAGAACCTCGCGCGGCAGATGCGGCTCCATCGCCTTCTTGAGCAGCCACTTGCCCTCCTGGCCGCGCACCTTGAGGCTGGAAGAAAGGCTCGCCAGCCACTCGACCAGCGGGTGGTCCATCAGCGGTTCGCGCACCTCCAGCGAATGCGCCATGCTGGCCCGGTCCACCTTGGTGTTGATGTCGCCCACGAGGTAGGTCTTGAGGTCGAGATACTGGATCAGCGCGAGCGGGTCCTCGGTGCCGGCGTTCGCGGCATGCCTCCTGAAGACCTCGAGCGCGTTGTAGCCGCCGAGTTCCGCGCGCAGCCTTCCGCTGAACAGCCGCCGGCGCATGTCGCCGCGCATCAGGCTCACCGAGTGGAAGTAGGCCTCGACCGAATCGCGCCCGAGCGCCTGGAAGGTGGTCTTGCCGCGCAGCACGCGGGGCGCCCAGTCGAGCTTGGGATAGGCGCGCCCGAGCAGGCCGAAGAGCGGCCGGCGCAAGGACAGCGGCATGGAGGCGCGCAGCCTCTCCTCCATCAGGTGCAGGCGGTAGCGGCGATAGCCGGCGAAGCTCTCGTCGCCGCCGTCGCCGGAGAGCGCCACGGTCACGTGCCCTCGCGCGAGCTGGCAGACCCGGTAGGTGGGGATCGCCGAGCTGTCGGCATAGGGCTCGTCGTAGAGCCGCGCCAGCGTGTCGATGAGATCGAAGTCGTCCGACTCGACCCGGTCGACATGATGCCGGGTGCGGTAGCGTTCGGCGACCTGCTGCGCGTAGCGCGATTCGTCGTAGGCCGGATCGTCGAAGGCGATCGAGCAGGTGCGCACCGGATCGCGCGAAGTGCGCGCCATCATCGCCACCACCGCGCTGGAATCGACCCCGCCGGACAGGAACGCCCCGAGCGGCACCTCCGAGATCATGCGCAGGCGGATCGACTCCTCGAGCCGCTGTTCGAGTTCCGCGCAGGCATCCGCGAGGCCGGGCTTGCGATCGAGCGTGAAGCGCACGTCCCAGTAGGCGCGCTGGGCGGGCAGCGGCAGGCCGCGCCTGACCGCGAGGCAGTGGCCCGGCGAGAGCTTGGCGGCGCCGCGGAAGATCGTGCGCGGCTCGGCGGCGTAGCCGAGCGCGAAATACTCCTCGATCGCCAGCGGGTCGATGTCGCGCGCGAGCCCGCCGTGCGCGAGCAGCGCCTTGAGCTCGGAGCCGAAGAGAAACTGCCCGTCGGGCAGCAGCGCGTAGTAGAGCGGCTTCACGCCGAGACGGTCGCGGGCGAGGAAGAGCGTCTCGCGGTTGCGGTCCCAGATCGCGAAGGCGAACATGCCGCGCAGCCGGTCGAGACAGGCTTCGCCCCACTGCTCCCAGGCGTGCACGATGACCTCGGTGTCGCTGTGGGTCCTGAAGCGGTGGCCGAGCGCTTCGAGTTCCGGCTTGAGCTCCTGGAAGTTGTAGATCTCGCCGTTGAAGACGATGGCGACGCTGCCGTCCTCGTTGGCGAGCGGCTGCTGCCCGCTCGACAGGTCGATGATCGAAAGCCTCCGGTGGCCGAGGCCGAGACCGGGCTCCAGGTGCAGCCCGCCCTCGTCGGGGCCGCGGTGATGCTGGCTCTCGTTCATGCGATCGAGCACGTCGCGGTCGATCTCCCGCCGCCCGCGCGTATCGAGGATGCCGACGATCCCGCACATGCTCAGCGCACCTCGCCGCACGCGCGCGCATCGCCGAGTGCGCGGACCCCGCGGCTGCGCGAGACATCGTCATAGGTGCGCAGATAGCTTCCTGCCATCGCCTCGATGCTGAACGATTCCTGCGCCATTTTTCGCGCCGCGCGCCCGTGCTCGCGCAGCCGCTCCGGTTCCGCCAGGTAGCGGGCAAGGGCGCGGGCGAGCGCCTGCGGGTCGTTCGCGGGTACCAGGGTGCCGGTCACGCCATCCTCCACCAGTTCGGGGTTTCCGCCCACACGGGTGGCCACCACCGCCAGTCCGCTCGCCATCGCCTCCAGAATGGTGTTCGAGATCCCCTCCCCGAGCGAAGGCAGCACGAACAGGTCGAATGCGCGCATCAGCTCCGGGATGTCGTCGCGCTCGCCCGGAAGCCAGGCGAGCTGCGCGCACCCGGTCTCGTTGAGGAGCGCGATGCAGCGCTCGCGTGCGACGCCCTCCCCGATGACGGCAAGCCGGAGCCGTTCCTTGAGCGCGGGCTGCGCGCTCACCAGCTCGACGAAGGCGCGTACCAGGCTCGGGTAGTCCTTGACCTCGGCCATGCGCCCCACCGAGCCGATGACGATGTGATCCTCGCCGGCGAAGCCCTCCGGGCCGATGCGAGGCCTCGCCCCCGCGCGCGGATGGAAGCGCGCGGCATCGACGCCGTTATAGATCTGGACGATGCGCTGTGCCGGCACGCCCACCCCGGTCTCGAGCCAGCGCGCGAGATCGCGGCTCACCGCGACGTAGCGATGCACGAGCGCTCTGGCGAGCCGGCGCAGCCGCCGGTAGCGGCTGCCGTCGAGATCGAACACGTCGCGCCCGTGCACGCCGTGGATGCGGGCGCGAACGCCCGCGGCCGCCGCCACGAACTGCGCTTCGAGCGCGGACAGGTTCCGGGTGTGCACGATGTCGGGACGCAGGCTCCGCAGCAGGCGCCAGAGCCGTCCCCACACGGCGGGATCCTTGCCCGGCTTCTTGCCGAGCGCATGGAAGGCGATGTCCGTGCGCGCGAAGCGGTCGCGGAAGCCGGTGTAGCCGTCGAGACAAACGATGGCATGGCGATAGGCGCCCGCGGGCAGATGATCGAGCAGGTTCACCATGCCGTTCTCCAGCCCGCCGGTGCCGAAGTGCGCCACCACATGCGCGATCAGGGGCGGCGGCGCTGCGCGCGGGTGCATGTCAGTGGCGTTCTGCCCGCCGGATCGTCTCCTCGATCGCGGGCAGCATGTCGGCAGCGAAGGCGCGCAGCACCTGCTCCGCATCCTCCGGCCGGTTCTGGTAGGGCGCGGCGAGGATGATCGCGCTGCCGTCGTCACGATCCTCGAGCAGCCGGTCGCGCGCGAGCATCAGCTTGGCGAGGTAGGGATTGGTCGTGCGCCGCCCGTCGAGAAAGAACCAGTCCCAGACGAGCAGCCGCTGACCCGCCGAGCGCAGCCGCGTCTCGCGCAGTTCCACCTCGTGCGGGCCGAGCGCCTGCAACTTGCGCGTCTCGCCGACGTTCTGCCACACCGGATGCTTCTGCACGACCATGATGTTCCGCGAATTGACCAGCTCGGCGTCCTGGCGCTGGTTGCGGTAGTAGTACGCGTAGAGCACCACCGCGCGCTCGCCGTTGCGGTAGGTCGCGATCGCCGAAGCATCAGCGCCGCGGTAGTGGGGCTTCCATTCGCTCGCCGGCGCCGCATCCGGCGTCCAGCCGTTCTGTCCGGCCGGCAGTTCGAGCTTCGCCTGCTGCGGTATCCGCACGGCATCGAGGCGGGCGGCCCACAGCGGCCAGACACCCAGCACGAGCGCCGACGCCACCGCTGCCATCGCCACCGGGCCGAGCCTCGCCGTAGCGGGCGCGCGCAGCGTGGCGGCAGGGACCGGCTGCGGCTCCGGATCGCGCCAGCGCGCGCCGATCCAGAACATCGCGAGGATGACGATTCCGAACCAGACCCAGCCATAGATGATGTGGTCAATGCCCAGCGCGAGCCGCATGTCGCTCAGGTGGGCGATCATCACGATCAGGTAGGCGCGCATGCCGTTGGCGAAGATCGGCACCACCACCGAGGCCGCGATGAACAGCGCGCGCTTGCGGGTGCTGGTGTAGTTGAGGTAGGCGTACAGCGTGCCGGCGAAGATCGAGGCGATCAGGTAGCGCAGCCCGCTGCAACCCTCGACCACCGACCACTGGCCGGACGGGATGGTGAAGAAGGTTCCCTCGCGCAGCACCGGGATGCCCGTGAGGCGCAGCATCCAGACGGTGAAGTCCGCGGTGAAGTCCATCAGCGGCGGGATGAAGGCCTCGCCGAAGGGCACGCCGAGGAACAGGAAGGCGAGCGGAAAGGCGATCGTCCAGGCGGCGCGCGCGCCCAGCACCGTGAACACCAGCGCAGGAATCATCGCCGCGAGCGCGAACTGCTGCACGACCTGCACCTGGGCGAGATGCGCGATGAGCCAGCCGGAGCCGATCAGCGCGAGCGCCGCGAGGCCCGGCCAGGCCGGCCGCGGGTCGACCTGCACGAGGAAGGGTCGATGGCGCCAGACGAGCCACGCGAACACCGGCACCACCAGATAGCCGTGGGCGAAGGTCTCGGAGCGCTCCCAGATCGCGACGATCGAGGATGCGGTCTCGCCATACCACGCGATCAGCCAGAAGCCGAGCGCCAGCATCAGCGCGCCGGCGAGCCTCCACACCTGCCGCGCGCCTCGCGCCGGGGCCTGCGCGGCAGCCGCCAGCACGAGATCGCTCTCCACTTTCACGCGAGAGCCTCCACGGTGCCGCGCGCTGCGCGCGCGCCGCGCTGCGGGGCGGCCTCGCCCCAGCCATCGAGCAGGCGGTCGAAACGGCGCAGGTGTGCCTCCCAGTCGTAGTCGGCCAGCACCCGGGCGCGTGCGGCCGCGCCGAGCGAGGCGGCGCGCGCCGGTTCGAGCACCGCGAGCGTCCTGGCGGCGAACTCGCCGGCACTGCGCGCGACCTCGATCTCCCGGCCCGGAGCCGCGCCCAGCGGCCCGGCGCAACCCGGCGAGGCGACCACCGGGCGGGCCATCGCCATCGCCTCCAGCACCTTGTTCTGGATTCCCCGCGCGATGCGCAGCGGGGCGACCACCGCGCGCGCATGCTGGAGGTAGGGGCGCACGTCGGGCACCCGCCCGCTCACCGCGACGCCCGGACGCTGCGCGAGCGCCTGTACCTGCGGCGCCGGATTCATCCCGACGACATGGAAACGGGCGTGCGGCTCGCGCGCGCGGATCGCGGGCAGGACCTCGTCCGCGAACCAGCACACGGCGTCCACGTTCGGCCAGTAGTCCATCGCGCCGGTGAAGGCGATCGGGATTTCGTCTGCCGCATAGGGTGAAGGCATGCCGGCGTCCGGCCGGAAGAAGCGCCCATCCACCCCGTTGTTCAGTGCGAACACCCGCGCCGCGGATTCCGGGGCGAGGCGGCGGAACAGCTCGGCCTCGGCCTCGGTCACGAACAGGCTCACACGCGAGGCGGCCGCCACATCGCGCTCGGCGGCGAGCAGGCGTGCAGCCTCGCGCCGGAAGACCGACGACATCGGCCAGCGGCGCGCCTGCGCGTACTGGCGCCACTTGTCGGAGTCGATGTCGACGAAATCCACCACGCAGTCGAGCCCGGGCAGATCGCTCACGTACTGCGCCATCGGCGAGGAGAAGACGAACGCGCGGCGGATGCCGTGGCCGCCCACCACGCGCCGCACCCAGGCGCGCAGGCCCGAATCGAGGTAATAGGGCAGGCTCAGCGGATCGCCCGAGGCGAGCGCGCGCAGGCTGCGCAGCCTCGCGCGCCAGGGGACCAGGTCGGCGATGAAGGCTTCCGCACACCAGGTGCGCACCGTGTCGAGGTGGATGCGGTCGGCCGGGTCGTCGACGAAGGTGCCGAGAAACACGTCGTGCCCCGCTGCGAGATGGCGCAGCAGCCGGTACGAGCGCAGCTTGTCCCCCTTGTTGGGAGGGAAAGGCAGGCGGTGCGCGAGGAAGAGGACGGGGTCGGACATGTCGGGTCGGCGCCAGCTCCGCATCTTAACCGCGGCCCGGCCGCGCTAGGCTCGAAACCGTCACGCTCGCGCGCCGGCGCGTGCTCACCCCAGGTTGCGGACGATGTAGGGACCGAGCCGGTTGGCGAGCCCCCGCGGCAGCCTTCGCCACAGCGCGATGAAGGCCTTGTACTTCGGGTTGGACGGGTTGTTCTGCGGGATCGCCTCGCGCCGGTAGAGCCGGAACTCGTAGTGCAGCGGCTGCGGCTCGAAGCCCCAGTTCTTCTTGAAGTCGAACGAGCCGGTGCCGCGCTTGCTGCGCCCGTAGTCGAACACCTTGCAGCCCTGCTCGCAGGCACGGCGCATCAGCTCCCAGTACTTGAAGTCGTTCGCCGCCAGCTCGCGCGCCGCCGGCGCATCGCCGGCGTAGTAGGGAAGGATCTCGTCGCGGAAGCGGAAGCTGAGCACCGCGCTCACCGGATGGCCGTCCTTGTCGGTCACGGTGAGCACTTCGCACGCCTCGCCGAACACTTCGAGCAGGCGCTCGAAATAGCGGCGCGGCAGCGCCGGCGTGCCGTGGCGATGGACGTTGTCCGCGAACAGATCGAAGAAGCGGCCGAAATCGGCGTCGATCTCGCTGCGCAGGCCGTTGCGGATGCCCTTGCGCACCATCGCCCGCTGCTTGCGCGGGATGGCCGCGAGGTTGTCCTCGACCTTCGGCAGGATCGACTTGCGGAAGGTGACGTACAGATCCTGGCTCGGCCAGTCGGGATGGCGCATCTCGCGATGGCGCAGCTCGAGATGCTCCACGCCCAGCCGGCGCGCGGTCGCATCGGCCGCCTGCTCCAGAGCGGCCGCGGCCTCCTCGTTGTCCGCGGCCACTCCCCCATACACGCAGAACGGGAGCGACACCAGGGCATCGCCGAACAGCCGGCTCTTGACCCGCGCGAGCGGCAACACGCCCTCGATTTCTCCCGCACGTTCGGCGTAGAGGAAGAAGGTGCGATGCCCGAAGACCTCCTCGAGGAGCGTCTTCCAGCCGGCGCGGTGGAAGAAGCTCGCCTGCGCGCAGTCCATGACGAAGGCATCCCAGCGCGCCGCATCCCGCGCGGCGAGCTCGCGCACCGCGATCGCGCCCGCTCCGTCCATGGCGAAGCGTGCCCCGGCGGCGTTCATGGCCGCGTGTCCGGGAACACGGCGTCTACCCGGCCCCAGCGGAAATCGCGGAGCAGGCGCCCGATGCGCGCCTGCATGCGCTCGAGGTTGAGGTAGTGACGCACGCGCGTGCGCGCATCGAGCCCGCGCACGCGCGGCTGCTCCGGGTCGAGTTCCCACGGATGGAAATAGAAGACGGCGGGCTGGCGGTCGACCTCATTGACGCGGCGGATGGACCAGCGCGAGAGCCGATAGGGCAGCAGCCGGAAATAGCCGCCGCCGCCCGCAGGCCAGTTGTTGTCGAACAGGCGCACCGTGGTCACCGGCAGCTCCAGCATGCCGCGGCCGGCGCGGAAGGCGAACCGCGGCGCCGCGGGCATGCCGTAGTGGTCATGACGAATGGGATAGATGCTCGAGCTGTAGCGGTAGCCGGCCTCGCCCATGCAGTCCATCGCCCAGAGGTTGCCCGCGCCCACCGAGAAGCTCGGCGCGCGGTAGCCGCGCACCTCGACGCCCGCGAGGTCTTCGAGGATGGTCTTGGCCTTGCGGATATCATAGAGAAAGTCGGCCGGGCTCTGCTCGCTCGCGCGCTGGTGGGCGTAGCCGTGGCTCGCCAGCTCGTGTCCGCCGGCGACGATCGCGCGCACCACCGCCGGATGGCGCTCGGCGATCCAGCCCAGGGTGAAGAAGGTCGCCCTGGCTCCCGCGGCGTCGAGCATTCCGAGGATGCGCTCGACATTGCGCTCGACCCGGCAGGCGATGCCGTCCCATTCGCTGCGGCGGATGTAGGGTGCGAGCGCGGAGACCTGGAAATAGTCCTCGACATCGACCGTCAGCGCATTGACGATCGGCCGGTCGGCTTGCGCGCTTCGAGCCATCGCGGCTTCAGGCAACTTCGCAGGCGAGCTCGCGCGCGCCGGCGCGCTCCGCGAGCCAGTCGTGCAGGCGCTCCGCGATGCGGCTGGCCGCGTGGCCGTCCCAGAGCTCGGGCACCCGCCCGCGCTTTCCGCCGCCGCCGAGGATCTCCTCGACGGTACGCAGGATGAGCGCGCGGTCCGAGCCGACGATGGTGTTGGTGCCCTGCTCGACGGTGAGCGGGCGCTCGGTGTTCTCGCGCAGGGTGAGACAGGGCACGCCGAGCGCGGTGGTCTCCTCCTGGATCCCGCCGGAGTCGGTGAGCACCAGCCGCGCCGAGGACATCAGCCCGAGCATCTCGAGATAGCCCTGCGGCGGCAGGACGGCAATCCGGGCATCCTCCAGCACATCGTGCAGGCCGAAGGCCTCGATGTTGCGGCGCGTGCGCGGATGCATCGCGAACGCGAGCGGCAGGCGGCGGCTCGCTTCGGCCAGCACGCCGAGCAGGGGAGCGAGCGTGCCGGGGGAATCGACGTTGGAGGGCCGGTGCAGGGTGACCACGCCGAACGCATCCTCCGTCAGCCCGGCGTCCGCGCCGCAGCGCGCGAGCGTGCGCGCGGCAGGAACCGCATGCGCGAGATGTGCGCGCAGCGAGTCGATCATCACGTTGCCGACGAAGCACGCGCGCGCAGGATCGACGCCCTCGCGGGCGAGATTGTCGCGGGCCGTGCGCTCGGTCGTAAATAGCAGGTCCGAGATCTGATCGGTGAGCACCCGGTTGATCTCCTCGGGCATCGTGCGGTCGAAGCTGCGCAGCCCGGCTTCCACATGCACCACCGGGACCGCCTTCTTGGCCGCCACGAGTGCGCAGGCGAGAGTCGAATTCACGTCCCCCACCACCAGCACGCAGGCGGGCCGGTGCGCGTCGATCACCGGCTCGAAGCGGCGCATCACCTCGGCGGTCTGCACCGCGTGCGAGGCCGAGCCGACCTCGAGGTTGATGTCCGGGCGCGGCAGATCGAGATCCTCGAACAGCCGGTCGTTCATGTCCTTGTCGTAGTGCTGGCCGGTGTGCACGAGCAGGTGCGCGAGCGGCGGCACATGGCGATCGAGGGCGCGCACGATCGGCGCCATCTTCATGTAGTTGGGACGCGCACCGACCACGCACAGGACCGGCCCCACGGGTCCGACCGGACGCGGATCGATCATGAGCTTGCCCCGATCATGCTTCCGGCATGCGGTGGCCTACGACTCTTCCTTGGCGCCAGCCTTCTTCGGCCGCGCGAGCGCACGCTGGAGCAGTGCCAGGGTCTCGCCCATGGTCTTCTCCAGGCGCACGAGGCGTTCCTCCATGCGCGCGGCCTGGAAGCGCACCGCCAGCTCGCGCGCCTGCGCGGCTTCCTCGCCGCCTTCCATCTCGAGTGCGCCGGCGTCGATCGCCTCAGCGGCGGAGCCGGTCTTGAGCGGAATGACATTCGCTCCGAGCGGTCCCGCCGGCAGTGCCTGGCCGGGGCGGACTTCCTCCGGACCGGCTTCGGCTTTCATCTCGTCCACCACGGCCTCGACATCGGCCGCCGAGAGCACCTTCCTGCCTTCGAGGAATCCGGCCAGCAGCAGGCGGTCGCACAGCGTGTTGATGCGTCGCGGAACCCCGGTCGTGAAGCCGAACACCGCATCGAACGCCGGTCCCTCGAAGCGCGGGTTGCCTTTCCAGCCGACCAGGGACAGACGGTGCTCGATGTAGGCGCGGGTCTCCTCGGCATCCATCGGACCCAGGTGATAGGAGGCGATCACGCGCTGCCGGAGTTGCTGCATGTCGTCGCCCTGCATCATGTCGCGGAACTCGGGCTGTCCGACCAGGAAGCTCTGCAGCAGGGCATGCTCGCCGAGCTGGAAGTTCGAGAGCATCCGCAGTTCCTCGACGGCGCGGTGGGTGAGGTTCTGGGCCTCGTCGACGATGAGCAGCGCCCGCTTGCCCACCGCCGTGAGCGAGACCAGGAACATCTCCAGGCCGAGCAGGATGTCGGCCTTCTCCAGCCGCTTGCTGCGCAGGCCGAAGGCCGCGGAGACCAGCCGCAGGATGTCCTCGGCATCGAGCTGGGTGCTGACGAGCTGAGCCGCGACGACCTTCTGGGGATCGAGCTTCTGCACCAGGTGGCGCACCAGCGTGGTCTTGCCCGCACCGACCTCGCCGCTGATGACGATGAAGCCCTCGCTCTGGTGCAGCCCGTATTCCAGGTAGGACAGCGCGCGGTGGTGCCCGCGGCTGTCGAAATAGAACGTCGGATCGGGATTGAGCTGGAACGGCTTGGCCGTGAGCCCGTAGAACGTCTCGTACATGGCTGTGCCCGGTTACGGCGTGCGTCCGGCCATCTTAAGCGATTGTGCGCGCCGGCACCTGTGCGCTTCGCAACGTTTGCGACCGGATTTCCGGCCGCACGCAACCCGTGCCGGTCAGAAGAAAGTATAGGCGAGCGTGCCGACCAGGGCGTTCTCCTGATACCCGGTCACGCCGCCGCTGCCGTTCGCGGTCGTGTGGCGCAGTCCGAGCGTGCCGGTGGTCTTGACGCCGAGCTTCGACGAGAGGGTGAGATTGAGACTCGCCTGGTTGCTGGTCGGCGAACCGGCGGCGTCGCTGCTGGTGTGGGTCCGGATGAGCCCGGCGGACAACGAAGTCAGCGGCGAGAGCGTATGGGACCAGTTCAGGCCCAGGGTGTTCGAATTCAGCACGCTGGCACCGGCGAGGCTGTCGGCGAAAGCGATGCCGCTCGTCGCGGACTGGGTCTCGGAACGCGATGCGGTGGCGGTGAGCGTGTTCCTCGCCCCGCGCAGACTGAACGACCCCGCGAGCCGCCGGACCACCAGGACGCGCTCGGTGGAGAACAGGCGCTGGTCGATGCCGGGCACGATGATGCCCGCCCTGGTAAGCGCGTCGATCAACGCCGCACGCTCCGCCGGATCCGTGACCCCGGCCAGGAACGCCGCGACATCCGCAGGAATCACCAGAACGGGCACCCCGGCGAGCAGCGCCTCGCTGGTGGTCGTGACGTCGCGCGAATAGTTCACGTTGAACAGCGAGAGCGGCATGCGGTGGCTCACCTGGACCCGGAAGCCGTTGCCGAAGAAGCGCTGGTCGCGGCTCGCGGAAACCGAGGTGCGGTCGCTCGGCAGCCAGTCGATGCCGAAGCCGTGGTTCGAGGTCGACCGGTCGGTGCCGGAGAAATCGTTGGTCTCGCGCCCCACGGAGGCCGAGAGCTTGATCTGGCGATCGACGCTGTAGAAGAGCGATGCGTTGTAGCGCTGCGAGTCGTTCGACGCTCGCCCGGTATAGGACTGTTTCGAGGAAGAGTAACCGAGGCCCCAGCCGAAGGGTCCAAAGGCGTTGCTGCGCGCGAGGTTCCCGCTCCACTGGTTGCTGCGGGTGGTCTGGAGCTGTGCCGAATCGGAGCTGGTCGTGGTGAAGGTGTTGCGCAGCTCATAGGACAGGCCCGCGGGCAGCACGCCCTTCACATACGGGCTGAGCGAAATGCTCCGGACCTCGCTGCGGTTCGAGGTCGAGTTCGCGACATCCGTCGAAACCGGCCCGAAGGCCGAGAGCGAAGACTGCGCGATACTCGCGCGCGCATCCAGGAACAGGAATTTCTCGACCAGCTCGGCGTTGGCGTTCGCGCCGAGGGTGTTGTTGGTGAAGTTGCGGCTCGAATCGTTCGCGTGGATGACTTCGCTGATCGAATAATTGAACGCGGCCTTCAGCCTGGCACCCGCGCCGCGCAGCGTGAAGCGCGGGCCGATTTCGGTGATCCAGTCGCTCTGGCGGGAGCCGGTGGAGGAAAGCGCGACGTTGTCGGTATAGGTCTCGCGCACCGACACCGAGGCACCGGTCTTCCAGCTCTCGGCCATGGCGGCGCCGCAGCCAAGCGCGAGCGCAAGCGCGCCCGCCATGACGTTCCTTCCTGCCGCTCCTGCCTTCGCCTTCGCCATCGGCACTCGCCCGAAATCCGGTCTCGCGCGGAGTGCCGGCTCAGACACCGTCGCCGTAGCCGTAACCGTAGCCGTAACCGTAATAACCGTAGTAGCTTCCGGCCTTGCTCCGCGTGCTCTTGTTTAGCATAAGCAGCTTGACCGGACAAGCCTCGATCGTCGCGAGCGCCTGCTTGACAGTCGCATGTGTGGTTTTCTCGGCCTCGACCACCATCACGATCTGGCCCATGTGCGCCGCCAGGGTGCGCGCCTCGGTGGTCACCAGCAGCGGCGGAGAATCGAACACGATGATGCGATCGGAATAGCGGGCGGCCATCTCCTCGAACAGGCGGAGCATGCCGTCGCTCGCCAGCAGCTCGGTGGCGCGCGGATGCGCGGTGCCGGCCGGCAGCAGCGAGAGCCGGTCCACATTGGTCTTGAGCAGCACGTCGCTGAGCGCGACGTTCTCTCCCGCAACCACGTCCATCAAGCCTTTGGCCGGCGGCAGCCCGAGCACGTTGAGCACCGACTGGCGCGCGAGGTCGGCATCGACCAGCAACACCGTGCTGTCCAGCTCCATCGCCATGCTCATCGCCAGGTTGATCGCGGTGAAGCTCTTGCCCTCGCCCGGCATCGCGCTGGTCACCATGATCAGGTTCCCGTTGTGCACGGGGGCCGCGCCCTTGCCCTGCGCGTTCATGAGCAGCGGGCGCTTGATCACCCGGTATTCGTCCGCGATCAACGAGCGCGGCGCGTCGGGCGTGACCATCCCGCCCGAGGCCATGCGCGCCAGGTCGACGACGACACGGCGCGATACCTCCACGCCGTCGCCCCCGTCGTGCGCCGGAGGGGTCGCGGAGCGCTGGAGCACGGGGGGACGAAGCGAAGGTTCGCGATGCTCGGGTTCGTGGTCGGGTTCGGCCGCCACGGCATCGTCCCGTATGCCGATGCCACGCCGGAGCGCTTCGAGTTCGGCGGGCGCCGGGCCGCTCTCGTCGGTCAGGTCGGCCCCGACGCGTTTCAGTTCCTCCAGACGCTGGACGGCTTTTTCGATCAGGCTCAATGCATTCTCCCGGCACGGGCGCGAGTCGCGTTCGCTGGCATGGTCTCGGACCCTATCCCCGCGCGGTCAGCCAGAGGAAGGCCAGCGTCCCGCCATAGGCCGCGATCAGGCCCGCCAGCCCGGAAAGGAACGCGAGCGCGCGACGGCGTGTCTGCTTGACCCACGCCTCGTTCGGCAGCAGGCTCACCGCGCCGAGCACCGGCAACCCGCTCACCTCACGCAGCGCACGCAGATCGAAGAAGGCCGGCCGGATCTGGCTCATGATGAAAGTCAGCCCGAGCCCGGCCGCCAGAGCGGCCGCGAACAGTCCCGAGAGCAGCAGCGGCCGGTTCGGGGCGACCGGCTTGGGCGCGACCCGCGGCGGTTCGATCAGGCGGAAGTCGGCGAGCGTGGCGGTGGTGTCGAGCTCGCTCGAAAGGCTGGCCGATTCGCGCCGCGACAGGAGCTGATCGTAATTGCGCTTGTTGATGCCGTAGTCGCGGTTGAGCTGCTCGAACTCGGCCTCGATCTGCGGCTGCATTTCCAGCCGCTTGCGCAGCTTGGCCAGCCGGCCTTCGTATTCTCCGACCCGCGAGCGCAACGAAGCCACGTTCGCCTCGGCCTCCGCGAGCGAGACCTTGAGCTGCTGGGTGACCGGGTTCGCCATGGGCGCGGCCACCCCACCGGCAGCCGATTTCGGAGCCGCCGCCTTGCGCTTCTCGACCTCGCGGCGCTTCTCCTGCTCGAGCTGCACGATGATGCGCTTGGTCCCGATGACATCGGGATGGTTCTCGGTGTACTTGCGCAACAGCTCGTCCAGGTTGCGCCTGAGCGCGTCCAGCCGGCTGTCGATCTCGGGAACCGAGAAATCGGTGATCGGGTCCGCGCTCTTCTGCGCGACCATCAGCTCCTCCTCGCCGGACTCGAGCTGGCGCTTGAGCGCGTCGCGCGAGTGCTCGGCCTCGTTGAGCTGCAGCCTGGCCTCGCGCACCTGGGTACCCATCTCGGCCAGACGGGTCAGTGAGTCCTTGCCGAACTCCTCGTCGATCGCCAGATTCTTGAGCTTGAACTCCTTGAGCCGGTTCTCGCCCTCGACCAGCTTCTGTTCGTAGGACCTGATCTGTTCCTCGATGAACTTGCGCGCGGAGGCCGTGTCCTTGCGCTTGTCGCCGAGGCCGGATTCCACGAACATCGTGACCAGCGCCTGCACCACCTTCTTGGCCTTGTCCGGATTGGTGTCGCGATAGGCGATGTTGTACAGGTTGTCGCCACGCGTCGCGATCAGCTTGATCGACGCCATCAGCGTATCGACGAGCTGGTCCTTGTCCTTCTGCCCCTTGACGCCGAGATCGAGATCGGACATGCGGATCACCTTCTCGACGTTCGGGCGGGTCAGCAGGGTGCGCGCCAGCATGCTGACCTGCTGGTTGACATCGGGCTGGATCGCCAGGCCCGCCATCAGCGGCTTGAGCACCGACTGGGTATCGACGAAGATGCGCGCGGTGGCTTCGTACTGGTTCGGCATCGACATGATCACGCCGGTGCCCACCAGCCCGACCCCCCACGCAGTGGCCAGCCCCGCCCAGCGGTGCTTCCACATCCCGCGGATGTAGGTGAATAGCTCGCGGATCAGATCATCCATCGCTTGCAACCCGTTTTGCGGACGCGCCCTCGCGCACCCGGTGATCGCCCGGCCGAAGCCGGGCGGAAGCCCGCCGCCGGCCTGCGAGCGCGCAGCCCGGCGCTCAGAACCAGCTCTGCGGAATGATCAGGATGTCGCCGGGTTTCACGTCGACATTCGCCGACACGTCGCCCTTCTTGATCAGATCCTTGAGCCTCACGCCGTACTGCTTGCCCTCCGAAGTGCGCAGGATCGAGGCCCGGTTGCCGTCCGCGAAGTCGGTGACCCCGCCCACCGCGATCATCACGTCGAGCAGCGTCATCTTCTGTTTGTACGGCAGGAATTGCGGCTTCGCAGCCTCGCCGATCACCCGGATCTGCTCGGAGTACGGGCCGCTGAACCCGCCGACGATCACGGTAACGACCGGATCGCGGATGAATTTAGCCAGCGCCTTCTCGATGTCGCGCGCCAGCGTCGACGAATCCTTGCCCATTGCCGGCAGATCCTCCACCAGCGGCGTGGTGATCTTGCCGTCGGGGCGTACCGGCACGGTCATCGAAAGCTCCGGGTTGCGCCAGACGATGATGTTCACGCTGTCGCCGGGGCCGATGATGTAGTTGTAATCCGGAGTCGCCGCGCTCGTCGGCGCCGCCGGGTACTCGGTCGCGCAGGCACCGACCAACAGGGCCGAGAGCCCAAGCAGAACCGCACGGCCGCTTCTCACCATCCTCGAACTGTTCGCCTGCATCGCTCCTCCCGATCCGAAGAAAACGTACCACAAGGGTTAATGCTACCCGCACCTGCGGCCCGGGCGCAGGAACAAATGCGCAGGAAAGCCCGGCCAATTCGGCCGATCCGCCGCGGATACGCGAGCGGATTCTACCCCGCCGCAGGGACTGCCGGACGTTGCGCTCAAACCGGGTGCCTGGCGGGTAGAATGCGCCGGCGCACGGTGCCGCGCGACCGGTGCCCATGGAGATTCATGACCGATGACGAGCGCAACTGACGACGCGCGGGCCGGTGCGGGCGACGCCGGGCAGGGGCGCGGCGTTCGCCCGGGCACGGTCTATCTGGTCGGCGCGGGGCCGGGCGACCCCGAACTGCTCACCCTGCGCGCGGCGCGGATCCTCGCGCGCGCCGATGCGCTCGTCTATGACCATCTGGTCGGCGCAAGCATCCTCGAATTCGTTTCCCCGGCCGCGAAACGCATCTATGTCGGCAAGGAGTCCGGCCATCACACTCTGCCGCAGTCCGAGATCAACGCCGTTCTGGTCCGGCTCGCACGGGCCGGCAGGATCACCGTCCGGCTCAAGGGCGGCGATCCGTTCATCTTCGGCCGCGGCGGCGAAGAGATCGAGGAACTCGCACGCCACGGCATCCCGTTCGAGGTCGTGCCTGGCATCACCGCGGCGGCGGGAATGGCGGCCTATGCCGGCATCCCGCTCACCCACCGGGATCTCGCGCAATCCTGCGTGTTCGTCACCGGCCACCTCAAGGACGGCGGCTGCGATCTCGACTGGACGGCGCTCGCCCGGCCGCGCCAGACCGTCGTCATCTACATGGGGGTGAGCGCGCTCGCCGACATCGCGCGAGGGCTCATCGCCCACGGGCAGAGCGCGGAGACGCCGGCGGCGCTGGTGCGCGAGGCGACCGGCCCCGGCCAGCTCACGGTCTCGGGTACGCTCGCCACGTTGCCAGAACTCGCCGCGCGCCACGGGATCACCCCGCCGGCGTTGATCGTGATCGGCGAGGTCGTGCGGCTGCGCGAGCGGCTGCGGTGGTTCGCGTAGCGCTCTAGGCTGCCGCGGCCAGCCCGCCGCCAGCGCTCATCACCTCGATGGAAAGGATGGGCAGGCCGACCCGGATCAGTTCCAGAAGCCGGCCGAAGCGATCCCCGGCGCCGTGGGCGAGCGCATAGACCGCGACATCGCAGTCGCCGAGTGCCGGAAGCCCTTCCTGGCGCCCCAGAATGCGCATGCTCGCCTGCACGCTGGACAGCGGAAGGCAGGCGACGCCCAGGCCGGACGCCACCGCCGCCTGCAGGGCGAGCACGCTCCCGGCCGCATAGCACACCCGCCAGGCCCGTCCCGCCCGCGTCAGCGCATCGGTGGCGGCCGCACGGTGGATGCACGGATCGGGCAGCGCGAGCAGCGGGACCACCTCGCAGCGGTCCAGGACGAAGCCATGCTGGGCAACCCAGCACAGCGGCTCGCGGAACATGGTCCTGCCCTCGCGCGCGGGAGCCGTGCGCAGGCCGATGACCAGATCGAGCCTACCCTCGCGCTGGAGCCGCAGCAGGTCGAGCGTCAGGCCGGTGCGTATGGAAATCGACAGTTCGGGCTGGCCACGCGCGAAGCGCGCGATGACTTCCGGCAGGCATTGGGGAAAGAAGTGCTCCGTGACTCCGAGGCGGACCTCTCCCGAGAGTCCGGAAGCGCACAGGGCACGTACCCCCTCCTCGCTCAGCGACAGGATACGTCTGGCATATTCGAGCAGGACCTCGCCGTGGCGGGTCGGAACCAGGGCGCGGCCGGAACGCCGCAGCAGCGCCTGGCCCAGCCGGGCCTCGAGCTTTCTCACCCGCAGCCCGACCGCCGCCCCGCTGCGGTCGAGGAGCGCCCCGGCGGCCGCGAGCCCACGGGTCTGCGTCACCGCCACGAAAGCGCGGAGAGAATCGAGATCGAGATCGGTGTGGGGGGCTGCGTTCATCGCGGGATGCGCGTACCACGCTCCGGCGAGGCGCCGGGATGGGCGTGCAATGCTAACGGCAAACCGCGACCCGCGTCGCGGAACTCGTCACGCACGGCTGCGCGACTCCCGCGCCGTCGCATGCGCGCGGGAGCACCGCGGCGGTGGTATCTTCGCGGACACAGCGCACTCGGGAATCGATCATGTTCCAGGTGAGAATCCATGGCCGCGGCGGCCAGGGCGTGGTGACCGGCGCCGAGATGCTCTCGGTCGCGGCCTTCCTCGAAGGAGAGTACGCGCAGGCCTTTCCGAGCTTCGGCTCGGAGCGCACCGGGGCGCCGGTGGTGGCGTTCTGCCGCATCGACCGCAAGGAAATCCGCCTGCGCGAGCCGATCATCGAGCCGGATGCCCTCATCATCCAGGACCCCACGCTGCTGCACCAGGTCGACGTGTTCGCGGGCGTGAAGCGGGACGGCTACATCCTGATCAACACCAACCGCAGCTTCGACGAGCTGGGCATCGGCGAGCTCTTGCGGGGCTGGCATCCCGAGCACCTGTGCACCGTCGCGGCGACCGAACTCGCCCTGAAACATGTCGGGCGCGCGGTGCCCAACGTGCCGCTGCTCGGAGGCTTCGCCGCGATCTCGGGCATCCTCGGCCTGGAGTCGGTGATCGCCGCGATCCGCCGGCGCTTTTCGGGCAAGATCGCGGAGGGCAATGTCGCCGCCGCCAGCGAGGCGTACGGCATCGTCAAGGCCGAGATGAAGGAGGCGAGCGCTCATGCTTGACCAGATGGAAGGTTCCCGGGCGGTCGCCGAAGCGGTCGCCCTGTGCCGGCCGCAGGTGATCTGCGCCTATCCGATCTCCCCGCAGACGCATATCGTCGAGGCGCTCGGCGAGATGGTGAAGTCAGGCCGGCTGGGCGGCTGCGAGTTCATCAACGTCGAGAGCGAATTCGCCGCGATGAGCGTGGCGATCGGCGCCTGCGCCGCGGGGGCGCGCGCCTACACGGCCACCGCGAGCCAGGGGCTGCTGTTCATGGTCGAGGCGCTGTACAACGCCGCCGGCCTGGGCCTGCCGATCGTCATGACGGTGGCAAACCGGGCGATCGGCGCGCCGATCAACATCTGGAACGACCATGGCGATGCGATGAGCCAGCGCGATTGCGGCTGGATCCAGCTCTTCGCGGAGACCAACCAGGAAGCGCTCGATCTCCACATCCAGGCGTTCCGGCTCGCCGAGGAACTCTCGGTTCCGGTGATGGTGTGCATGGACGGCTTCATCCTCACCCACGCTTTCGAGCGCGTCGACATCCCCGAGGCGCGGCAGGTGGATGCCTATCTGCCCGCCTACGAGCCGCGCCAGGTGCTCGACGTGCACGAGCCGGTGTCGATCGGCGCAATGGTCGGCCCCGAGGCGTTCATGGAAGTGCGCTACCTCGCCCACGCGAAACAGATGATGGCACTGGAGCGCATCCCGGAGTATGCGCTGGGGTTCCGCGAGATCTTCGGTCGCGATGCCGGCGGGCTCGTGCGCGGCTATCGCAGCGAGGATGCGGAGATCGTCGTGGTGGCCCTCGGCTCCGTGCTCGGCACGATCAAGGACGTGATCGACGAACTGCGCGAGGCCGGAATTCGCGCCGGCGTGCTCGGCATCTGCTGCTTCCGCCCGTGGCCGATGGAAGCGGTGCGCGAGGCATTGCGGGACGCCCGCTGCGTGGTGGTGCTGGAGAAGAGCCTCGCGGTGGGCATCGGCGGCATCGTGGCCACCAACGTGCGCACCGCGCTCGCCGGGTTCGCCGTCGCCGTGCATGCCGTGATCGCCGGTCTGGGCGGGCGCGCGATCACGCGCAGCTCGCTCGCCGCGATGGTGCGCGCGGGCGTCGACGGCAGTCTGCCGGCCCTCGGCTTCCTCGACCTGGACCGTGCCGTGGTCGAGCGCGCGCTCGAGCGCGAGCGGCGCACCCGGCGCAGCGGCCCGATCGCAGAGAACGTGCTGCGCGACATCGGCGTGGTCGCCGCGCGCATCGCGTAGGCGGCCCGACAGCGGGGTCAGTTCTTTACTTTATAGTCTCGATGCCTTCAGCATATGCCGGTTTCGGAAAAACTATAAAGTAAAGAACTGACCCCAAATTCTCGGAGGCGAGGATGGCGTTTCAACCCGTCAAGTTCTACCAGACCGGCACCTTCACCGTCGGCAATCGCCTGCTCGCGCCCGAGGAGCGCAGCGTCCAGGCCGACATGGCCCGGATCAACTCGCTCAACTCCGGACACCGCGCCTGCCAGGGTTGCGGCGAGGCGCTCGGCGCGCGCTACGCGATCGACGCCGCGATGCGCTCGACCGGCAACCGCCTGATCGCTGCGAACGCGACCGGCTGCCTCGAGGTGTTCTCGACGCCGTATCCGGAGACCTCGTGGCAGATTCCCTGGATCCACTCGGTGTTCGGAAACGCCGCGGCGGTCGCGACCGGCATCGCCGCCGCGCTGAAGGTGAAGGGCCATGCCGAGGTCCGCGTGGTGGCGCAGGGCGGCGACGGCGGCACCACCGACATCGGCTTCGGCTGCCTGTCGGGGATGTTCGAGCGCAATGACGATGTCCTGTACATCTGCTACGACAACGAAGCCTACATGAACACCGGCGTGCAGCGCTCCTCGGCGACCCCGCCCGGCGCGCGCACCGCGACCACGATGGCGGTCGGCCCGCAGCCGGGCAACTGCTTCGGCCAGGGCAAGGATCTGCCCCGGATCGCGATGGCGCACGGGATCCCCTATGTCGCCACCGCGACGGTGGCCGACCTGCGCGATCTCGAATACAAGGTCGCGCGCGCCATGAGCTTCCACGGCGCACGCTACCTGCACATCCTGGTGCCCTGCCCGGTCGGCTGGGGCCATGGCTCGCACGAGACCATCCGCATCGCGCGGCTCGCCAGGGAAACCGGCCTGTTCCCGGTGTTCGAGGCCGAGGATGGGGAGGTCACCGGCGTGTCGAAAATCCGCAAGCCGGTTCCGGTGGAGGAGTACCTCCGGCCGCAGAAGCGCTTCGCCCATCTGTTCGGCAGGCCCCCGCGCATCGACATCATCGCGGGGCTTCAGGAAATCGCCGATCGCAACATCCGCCGCTACGGCCTGCTCGATTCGACCGACTGAGCACGGGAACCCGAGCCATGGAAAAACCGTTCGCGATCACGCTGGACCCCGGTTCCTCGCTCGCCAACCGCACCGGGTCGTGGCGCACCTCGCGGCCGGAATATGTCGATCGGCTGCCGCCGTGCAACCACGCCTGTCCCGCCGGAGAGAACATCCAGGGCTGGCTCTACCACGCCGAGTCCGGCGACTACGAGGCGGCCTGGCGCGAGCTGGTGAAGAACAATCCCCTGCCCGCGATCATGGGCCGCGTCTGCTACCACCCCTGCGAGGGCGCCTGCAACCGCGGCCGGCTGGACGAATCCGTCGCCATCAACGCGGTGGAGAGATTCCTGGGCGACGAGGCGATCCGGCGCGGCTGGCGCTTCGCACACGGTGCGCCGACGAGCGGCAGGCGTGTGCTCGTGGTGGGCGCGGGCCCTTCCGGGCTCTCCGCGGCCTACCACCTGCGCACGCTCGGGCACGCGGTCGAGATCCACGAGGCGGGTCCGCTTGCCGGCGGCATGATGCGCTTCGGCATCCCGCAATACCGGCTGCCGCGCGAGGTGCTGGACGCGGAGATCGCCCGCATTCTCGACCTCGGCGTGAAGCTCGTACTGAACGCCAAGGTGGACGACCTGCTGGAGACGATGCGCGCGGGCCGCTTCGACGCGGCCTTCCTCGCGGTCGGCGCCCACATCGCGAAGCGCGCCTACATTCCGGCGGGCGACTCCTCGCGCATCCTCGACGCGGTCTCGGTCCTGCGCAGCATGGAGGGCGAGGACCAGCCGCTGCTCGGGCGGCGGGTCGTGGTCTACGGCGGCGGCAACACCGCAATCGACGTCGCCCGCACCGCACGGCGGCTCGGCGCCGAGGAGGCGATCCTGGTCTATCGCCGCACCCGCGAGCGCATGCCGGCCCACGACTTCGAGGTCGAGGAGGCGCTCCAGGAGGGCGTGATGATGAAATGGCTGTCGACGATCCGGCAGGCCGACGAGGGCCGCATCGTGGTCGAGAAGATGCGCCTCGACGACAAGGGATTCCCGCAGCCGACCGGGGAATTCGAGACCCTGGAGGCCGATTCGCTGGTGCTGGCACTCGGCCAGGACGTCGACCTGTCGCTGCTCCAGGGCGTTCCGGACCTCGAGATCCGGGACGGCGTCGTCAAGGTGGACTCCCACCTGATGACCGGCTATCCGGGGGTGTTCGCAGGCGGCGACATGGTGCCTTCGGAGCGCACCGTCACCGTCGCGATCGGCCACGGAAAAAAGGCGGCCCGCAACATCGACGCATGGCTGCGCGGCACCGCCCGCCAGCTCGCGCCCCGACACGAACTGGCGAGCTTCGACAAGCTCAACACCTGGTACTACTCGGACGCGCCCAAGACCGTGCGCCCGGTGCTCGACATCCTGCGGCGCCAGTCCACCTTCGACGAGGTGGTCGGCGGGCTGGACGAGGGCAATGCGCTGTTCGAGGCGCGCCGCTGCCTGTCCTGCGGCAACTGCTTCGAGTGCGACAACTGCTACGGCGTGTGCCCGGACAACGCGGTGATCAAGCTCGGGCCGGGCAAGCGCTTCCGCTTCAACTACGACTACTGCAAGGGTTGCGGGATCTGCGCCGCCGAGTGTCCGTGCGGCGCGATCCGCATGGTCGCGGAGCAGATCTGATGCGGGCGGCGCCTGCGCTCAGCGCCTTCCGCCGGCGGCCTTCTTCGGCCTGGCCGCCGGCGGGCCGCTCGCCCGCGCCACGAGCTCGTCCATGTTGTCGCCGAGCGTCGGGCGCAGCTCGCTATAAAACAGGCCGAGCGCGAGCCGCTCGGTGTCCATCGCGATGCGCATCGCTCCGGCGAGATCGGCGGGATCGTGCGTCTCGGGCAGCGCCTCGACCTGCATGCCCAGATTGACGTAGGTCTTGCTGGTCTTGTCGAAGGTCACGCACGGCGAAAGGATGTGCAGATAGGAGAATCCGCGGTGGGCGAGCGCCTCGCGGATCATGCCGCGCAGGTGATTCGGCTCGCCCGCGTAGGACCTGCCGACCCAGCTCGCACCGTAGGACAACATCATCAACAGCGGGTTGAGCGGGCGGTCCAGGTTTTCATAGGGCGAGGTCGATGTGCGGAAACCGACCACGGAGGTGGGCGAGGTCTGCCCCTTGGTCAGGCCGTAGATGCCGTTATCCATCAGCAGGTAGGTGATGTCGACGTTGCGCCGCGCGGCATGCGAGAGATGCGCGCCGCCGATCGCGAAGCCGTCCCCGTCGCCGCCCACGGCGACGACGGTGAGCGCCTCGTTGGCCAGCTTGACCCCGGTGGCGGTGGGCAACGCCCGCCCGTGCAGGGTGTGAAACCCGTACGCATTCACGAAGAAGGGAAAACGCGAAGCGCAGCCGATCCCCGACACCACCACGATGTCCTTGTTGGCGACGCCCAGGTCGTTGAGCGCCCAGGTCAGCCCTTCCTCGATGGAGAAATAGCCGCAGCCCGGACACCAGGTGGGCAGCGTCCGCGAACGGAAAGCGAGCCGCCCGCTCTCGCGCACTTCCCTGAGCTTGTCTTCGACGTAGATCGGCTTCATCACGGTACTCATCGCAATTCCTCCATCATGCTGCCGCCTCCGAACCCACTTCGCAGATCGACCCGCGCACCGTCGGCGGCTCGGCGGCGCTCGCGGGCGGTCGCATCCCCGCTACGCGGGGCCCCTGCTCCCTGCTCACGCCGCCGCCTTCTCGTGCCCGCGCCGCGCGCGTGCAGCCAGCCGGCGTACTTCTTCGAGGATGTCGCCGACCGCCATCGGGGCGCCGGGCACCCGGTTGAGCCGCGCCACCGGCCGGCCGACATTGGCCTGGAGCACATTGGCGAACTGGCCCTCGTAATTGACCTCCGGCACGAGCACCTCGCGGCACTGGTCCATGAATCCGGTCACTCCCGCGACCGGGAAGGGCGAGATCATGACGACCTTCATCGCCGCGCAGCGGATGCCTTCGGCACGCGCCTTGATCATCGCCTCCAGGCACTCCCCGAAATTCGAGCCCCAGCCGATGATGCCGACATCGACCGCGCCCTCGTCGCCGAAGCGCTTGTAGTGGGTGAAGTCGGGATGGGCGAGCGCGGCCTTGAGCTTCTCGTGCCGCTTGCGGCTCTGCGCCTCGTGGTTCTGCGGCTGATCATTCGGCCGGCCCAGCTCGTTGTGCTCGAGCCCGGTGGCGACGTACATGCCGTCCTTGTCGCCGGGCACGGTGCGGGGGCTGATCAGGTCGCCGGTCAGGGCATAGCGGCGGTAGGCGTCGCCGAGCTGGTCCTTCTCGGGCGCCTTCGACTGGTTGGGAGCGAACGGCGGGCGCGCCGGGAAGACGACCGTCTCGTAACGGTTCGAGAGGTAGAGATCGAGCAGCACGACGACCGGCGTCTGGTAGCGCTCCGCCATCTCGAACGCCTTGCCCGCGCAACGGTAGCAGCCTTCGACATTGGTGGGCGCGATGACGATCCGCTGGGCGTCGCCATGGCCGCCGTACACCGCGATGTGCAGGTCGGACTGCTCGGTCTTGGTCGGCATGCCGGTGGAGGGCCCCCCGCGCTGGGAGACGAAGATCACGCAGGGCACCTCGGCGATGACCCCGAGCCCGAGCATCTCGGTCATCAGCGAGAACCCCGGACCGGAGGTTGCGGTGGCGGCGCGTGCACCCGCGAAGCCGGCGCCCACGGTGGCCGAGATCGCAGCGATCTCGTCCTCGGTCTGCAGCAGGCGCGCGCCGCGCTTCGGCATCTCCAGCGCGAGTCGCTCCATGATCGAGGTCGCGGGGGTGATCGGGTAGCCGAAGTAGTTCTCGATGCCGGCATCGAGGCAGCCGCGTACGACCGCTGCGTTGCCGTTCATCATCTCCACCGCCGAGCCGGCCGCAACCGGGGCCTTCGGCACCGGACCGAACACCACGTCGTCGAGCTTGAACGTGTCCGCGCTCTCCGCATAGCCTGCGCGGAACGCGCTCTGCGCGCTCTCTGCGACTTCCGGCTTCTTCTTGAACTTGCGCGAAAGCGCGTTCAGAAAGGTGTCTTCCTGCAGCCCGCACAGACCGGCCAGGAAACCGAGAGCGACGATGTTGCGCGAGCGGTTGGAGCTGGTGGATTTCTCGGACAGCTCGCGCAGCGGCACCGCATAGGGCAACTGGGCCGGGCGCACATGTGCGCTGATGTGGCCGCCCTCGGCGAGTTGCACGATCGAGCCGCGTTCGTAGATCACGGCGCCGTAGTCGCGGACTTCGCCGACATGGGGAATCGCATGGCTGTCGTCGAGCGAGATCAGGACGTCCGATTGCGGCTTGAGCGAGTAGGCCTGCTCGGTGGTGACGCGCATGCGCGCGATGCACTTGCCGAAGCCGCGAATCTCGGGCGGATAGACGTCGAACGCGATGACCTTGTAGCCGAGACCGGCCATCACGTTGCGCAGGATCTCGCCGGCGGCGATCGTCCCGTCTCCCGCGCTCCCGCAGATCGCAATCTGGATATCGGTGCTCATGGCCTTCATTGGTATTCCCAGAACGGAGAATGGATCGCGCCCTCGGGCGTCAGGCGCAGATGCTCGTCCTGCACGCTCACCCAGGGGTCGTCCGCGCCAGTCATGTTGCGCGCCGCCAGCTCGCCCATCGCACGGACATTCTTCCACCCGTAGAAGAAGCGGTAGCGGTGCACCTCGTCCGACCAGATCTGGCAGACGTCGCCGGCGGCCCAGATCGCCTCGTCGGTGGTGCGCAGCCCCGGCGTGACCAGCAGCCCGCGCTCGATGTCAACTCCCGATCCGAGCATGAACTCCACCGAGGGCGTGAGCCCGAAAAAGGGCATGACGACATCGCCGCGAACCTCGCTGCCGTCTGCGAGCGCGACGCGGCGCGCCGAAAGTCCCTTCGCGCCGGCCTCGACGGCCGCGATGCCGCCGGCCGCACGCCCGTCGATGACACGCATGCCCATGTGGTCGAGCGCGGCGAGGAAACCGGCGCGCTCCGCGTCCTCGACCTCATGCGGCCAGAAGGCGTGATCGTCCGCGATGAGCGTGACCTGGTGACCGGTGTCGATCAGCGTGCGGGCGAGGTCCAGGCCGATCATGTCTCCCCCCAGCAGGATCGCATGCCCGCCCTCGGGCAGCGCGTTGGCCGTGCGCAGCGCCTCGGTATAGCTGGAGAATGGATGCATCAGCGCACGATAGTCGGTGAGCTCCTCGGGAACGTAGCCGCGCCCGCCGGAAGCCACCAGCAGCGTGTCGAAGGCAACCTCCTCCTTGTGGTCGAGGACGATCACCCGCCGCGCGGAGTCCACGGCCGCGACGCGGTTCAGACGCCGCACGCCGATCCGGTTGTTCTCGTAATACTCCGGCGGCTGCACCAGGAACTCGCGCCAGTCGCGCACCCCGCGGAACACCTTGGGCAGGTCGTAGCGGTTGTAGAAGAGCAGGCTGGAGAGCGTCAGGATGGAGATTCGGCTGTCGGGTTCGCGTTCGCGCAGGGTGGCCGCGGCCTGGCTGCCCGCCACTCCGCTGCCGATGACGATGTGATGGCGTGATGGGTTTCCCATGATTCAGACGTCCGCGTCGACCAGTTCGCAGCGTGAGATCGAGATGCACTTCACCGGGCAGGCGGTATAGCACTGCCCGCAGCGGATGCACTCGTTGTTGTCGATCCAGATCGCCGCGACCTGGCTCCAGTCACGCGTCTCGGTGAGCTTGCGGATCGATGCGTCCTCGCCCCGCTCCACGCCGTCGACCATCTTGATGCAGTTGCGCGGCGCGACATCGATGCACGCGCGGCAGAAGATGCAGCGATCCACGTCGATCTCGTAGCGCAGGTTGCAGAGGTAACAGCGCTTGGCCTCTTCGAGCGCGTCGGTCGGCGCGTAGCCGAGTTCGACCTCGCGCCGCTGATCGCGTGCGGCGAGCGCCGCCGTGGGCATGTGCTGCCGGACGATGAAATCGAACGCGCGGCTGCGCAACGGGCGCTCGACCGGCGTGATGCGCACCACCGTCCTGCGCCGCTCGCGGCCCATCAGCCAGGCGTCCATCTTCCGCGCGAGCTCGCGCCCGTGCCCGACCGCCTCGATCGCGGTGGAAGCGCCGCGCACATAGTCGCCGGCCGCGAACAATCCGGCGTTCGAGGTCATGCCGTTCTCGCCGATCCGGACGTTGCCCCAGCGGTCGAGATCGAGCTTGACGTCGAGATGGTCGTTCACGGTCTGCTGGCCGATCGCGACGATGATCGTGTCGCAGGGCTCGACGAATTCCGAGCCCTCGATCGGAATCGCCTGCCGCCGGCCCTTGGCGCGCCAGCCGCCGAGCCGGTTCTGGACGAACTCGACGCCGGTGAGCCGTCCCGTCTCGTCGACCTGGAGCCCCACCGGCGTGCGCAGGCCGCGGATGCGGATGCCTTCGCGCTTGGCCTCGAAGATCTCCTCCTTCGCGACCGGAATGTACTCCTCGGCGGTGCGGATGTGGATGACGACCTCCTTGCCCCCGAGGCGAACCGCCATCCGCGCGCAGTCGAGCGCGGTGAAACCCGCGCCGACTACCGCGACGCGCTTGCCCACCCGCTTCTTGCGACCGCGGTGCAGATCCATCAGAAAATCGAGACCGTATTCGACGTCTGCGCAGGCGCCCGCGAGATCCTCCTTCTCCCAGCGGCCGCGAAGCGGAAGCGGACTGGCCGCCATGCAGCCGGTCGCGAGCAGGACCGCGTCATATTCGCGGAGGAGCTGCGCGATCGGCGTCTGCCCGTGTTCCTTGCCCACTTCCACGCCGGTGTGCATCTGCGCGCCCAGCCGCAGCGCGTTGTGAAGCTCGACGTCGAGGACGCCGCGCGGCAGGCGGAACTCCGGGATGCCGTAGCGCAGCATGCCGCCCGCGCGCTCCTCGCGTTCCAGGATCGTCACGTCGTGGCCGAGCAGCGAGAGGTCATGCGCGGCGGCGATCCCGGCCGGTCCCGCGCCGACGATCGCCACCCGCTTGCCGGTGGGGGCGTAGAGCCTCTCGGTGATGCGGTGCCCTGAGTCCTTCATGTCGGCCGCCACCCGCTTCAGGTGGCAGATCGCGACCGGCTCGCCGTTGCCCGGCCAACCGTGCCGGCACGCGGCCTCGCACGGCCGCGAGCAGATGCGCCCGAGCACGCCCGGCAGCACATTGGCCTCGCGGTTCGTCTCGTAGGAGCGGCCGTAGTGCTCCTCGACGATCTGGCGGATGTAGGCCGGGACGTTGGTGCCGGCCGGACAGGCGCTCTGGCACGGTACGTTCTGGTGTACCCAGGCGATGTCGCGCGGGTCGACCGAAACGATCTCCTCCCGCGCCTCCGTGGGCTGCGCGCCAGACTGCGGCGGCCCGAGCAAGGCTGCGCCCGACATGGACTCTTCCCTCCGGCTTTTGCGACCGTTCCGGTCGCGGTCCGTTCAATGGTTCTTTTTCATGGCGACGGGCGCGTTCTCCGCTCGCCGCACTGCACCATCAACTTTACCGACGAGAGGATAACACCTCTTGATGCGAATCAAATGCCGCCGCTTCACGTTCGCGGCAACTGGCAGCGCAAGCGCCTGAGTTCCTCCTCCAGCGCCTCGATGCGCTCGAACAGGGTGAACGCAAGCAGCATGCCCGCGTCGTTGAGCGCGAAATCTGAGCGAAGCCGGCCCGCCCTGCGCACCTTCTCGATCGCGCGCAGGCTGCACCGCCAGCCGCGCCCCTCGGGGCGAAGCTCGATCAGCCCGGATTCGACCAGCACACGCAGTGAGTCCCTGGGCAGGCCCGAGAGACCCATCAGCTCGGGCAGCCCGATCGGACCCTCCTCGAAAGACGCAATCCAGGCGTCGAATTCTTCCTCGATTCGCATCTCAGGCTCCGCGGAAATGGCGGCGCGGGTCGAAACTGGAGCTCCGCGCCAGTTCCTCGAACAGGGAACGCTCGCGCTCGCTCGGTGACGGCGGCACCGCGATCTGAATCAGCGCGTAGAGATCCCCGTGGCCCCTGCCGCCGGGCCGCGGCAGGCCCTTGCCGGCCAGGCGCAGCTTCTGCCCGGCACGACTGCCGGCCGGAATCTTGAGGCGCGCCTTGCCTTCGAGCGTGGGGATCTCGATGTCGGCGCCCAGCGCGGCTTCCCAGGGAGCGATCGGAACTTCCAGCCAGGCATCGTGGCCGCTGGTCCGGAACAGCGGATCGGGGAGGAACACGACCGTCAGATACAGGTCTCCCGCGGGACCTCCCCCCGCGCCGTGCCCGCCCTTGCCGGGCACGCGCAGCTTCTCGCCGTCGGTCACGCCGCGCGGAATGCGCACCTTGACGGACCGCTCGACCGCAGTCATGCGCCCGCTCGCGTCCCATTCCGGGATCGCCAGGCGGAAACTCGCTTCCGTCCCGGTCAGTGCCTGCCGGAGAGGAAGCTCCACCGTGGCGTCGATGTCCTGACCACGCATCGCGAAGCCGCCGCCTGCGTGCCCGCGACCGCCGCCGAACAGCTCCGCGAAGAAGTCGCTGAAACCCGCCCCCTCGGGGCCGAATCCGGATCGGGTCCGGCCGAAACGCTCGCCCCACTCGGGCGGCGGCCGGAAATCCTGGCCGGGCCGCCATGCCCCGAGCTGGTCATAGGCGACGCGCTTCTCGCGATCCTTGAGGACTTCGTAGGCCTCCTGGACCTCCTTGAAGCGATCCTCGGCATTCGGCTCCCGGGATACGTCGGGATGAAACTTGCGCGCCAGCAGCCGGTAGGCCTTCTTGATTTCCTCGGGCCGGGCGTCGCGCGCAACGCCAAGCACCTTGTAATAGTCCTTGTACCGCATCGGTCACGCCGCGAGCTTCGGCATGGCCGGATTATCCCCCGGACGAGTCTTTCCGGGAAGCGCGATTACACGGTGAAGCGGTTCGCGACCTGGTTGAGATTTCCGGCAAGCTCTTCCAGCCGGCGGGCTTCCTCGGCGGCCTGCGCGACCGCCGCGCTGTTCTCGCCGACCATGCGCGCGAAGCGCTCCACATTGCGGGCGATGTCGTTGCTGGCGATCGTCTGCTGGCGCACCGAAGAGGCGATCTCGCCCATTCCCGCGCGTGTGTGCGAGACTTCCCCGGTCGCCGCTCCGAGCACCTCGCCCATGCGGTTCAAATAAGCCTCGCTGGAATCCAGCGCGGACCTCCCGTGCTGGATCGCGCCCTCGACCTTCTCGGACTTCTCGGCCAGGGACTGGGTGACCTTGTCGATCTCGGCTGCCGCGACCGCCGACTTCTCCGCGAGCTTGCGCACCTCGTCGGCGACCACGGCGAAGCCGCGACCCTGCTCGCCGGCGCGCGCGGCCTCGATCGCCGCGTTGAGTGCGAGCAGATTCGTCTGGTCCGCGATGTCGCGCACCTGGCGCGTCATCGTCATGATCGCCTGTGCGCTGCCGATGAACGCTTCCGCCGCGACTGCAACGTCACCCACCGCCGATTTCACCTCGTCGAGCTCTCCGATCATGGAGGACAGGCTCTCGTTGCCCTCGCGGGTCTTCTCCAGGCTCGCGGCCGACTGCCGGTCGACTTCGCCGGCGCTCTCCGAAACCTTCTCGATGGCAGCCGACATGCCCTCGACCGCAGCCGCGGCATGCACGGCGGCGTCGTTCTGCGTGGCGCTGCCGGCGCTCAGGGACGAAGTCATGCTGGAGAACTGCGCCGCGCTCCCGCTGAGCTGGGCGGCCGCGGCGCGGATCTGCGTCACCATCTCGCGCAGGCGCGCCTGCATTCCCGCGATGGCCCCGAGCAGACTCTCGCTGTCGCCGGCGCGCGTCTTCACTTCGAAGGCGAGATCGCCGGTCGCCACACGCTTGACCACCTCGAGGGCGTATTGCGGTTCGCCCCCGAGCATGCGCAACAGGTTGCGCGCGAACAGGACGAAGGCGAGCAGCCCGCCCAGCGCAGACACGGCGACGATGGCGAGCATGCTCCAGCCGGCGGTGCGTTCGCTCTTCCCGGTGGCCGCAATCGCCTCGTCGGCGCGCTCCCGCGATTGCCCGGTGATGGCCTTGCGCAGGGCGTTCATGGAGTCCTGCACGCTCGCGTCCCCGACCTCCGCGTCCCCGACTCCGGCCAGGTGCTCGATCGCCTGGGCGTTGAGCCGCGTGCCCTCGTAGGGCCGCAAGGCGCTCCGGTAGCGCTCGGTGAGCGCCGCATGGCCCTGGATCAGCGACCGGATGGCGTCCGCGTTGAGGCCGAGCACCGGGGCGAGCTGCTCGAGTTCGCCCAGGTATTTGCGCACTTCCGCGCTCTCCGTTTCCAGCGCGGACAGATAGCTGCGGCGCTCCGCGGGCTCGGCACCGCGAAGCAGGAGATCCTTCCATGTGCGCTCCTCCAGGAGCAGATGGCGGTTCATGCCTGCGGCGACATAGATCGCCCGCGACCAGGTCTTGGTCTCCTGCAGATTCGAGACCGCGCTGTTGCCGAGGCGCGAGAACATGATGAGGCTGTAGCCGTTCGCGACGAGGGTCGCGATCGCCAGCACCGCCAGCACGGCGATGAGCCGGGCACGCAAGGTCATGGGTGGTCTCCTGTCCGATGATTCGCAGGCGCCGAGCTCCGGCCCGCCCGTACAGGCCGGCCGGCTGCGACGCCTCATGCACGCGGTAACGGCCATGGACGAGAGAGACTTTAGCCTGCCGCCAGGCGGGCCGTCGCGCCCGCGCACGGCGCACGCGGGCGGGGAGCGCGGAATTTCCGGCCCGGGCGCACGCGCCGCACCGGTCGCCTCAAGCTATCCATGCTTCCGGCGGAGTTTCACGGCGAAGTTGCAATCGCGGCTGCGCGCTGATAGATTACAAACGTGCACGCCTCATGCACATTTGCCCACGGGTCATCGCACCGCATGCGCGCAGCCGCATCCGCCCCCCAGCACACACAGGCCCTTCAGGTGGCCCAGCTCTACTATTACCAGGGACTGACAACCTCTGCCATCGCCGACGAGCTCGGCACCTCGCGTTCCACCGTGTCGCGCCTGCTGACCTATGCCCGCGAGAACGGCCTGGTCGAGATCCATATTCACGACCCGCTGGCGCACGCGGAAAGCATCGAGACGCGGATCAGGGAGCGGTTCGGCCTGCCGATCGCGAAAGTGGTGTCCGTTCCAGAGACCGCGGGCGAGCGCGCATGGCTCGATCGCGTCGCGACCCATGCGGCCGGGTATCTGAACACGCTCATCTCCGCCGATGTCGTGATCGGAATCGCCTGGGGAAACACCCTGCGCGCGATCGCGGAACGTCTCATCCCCAAGCACACCGTCAATGTCGATGTCGTTCAGCTCAACGGCTCGGGCACGGCGCGAAGCATCGACAACTCGATCGGAGCCGACATCGTGCTGCGCTTCGCCTCCAACTACAACGCCCGGCCCCATTCCTTCCCCGTTCCGGCGTTCTTCGATTACGCCGAGACGCGGGCCGCGCTGTGGCGGGAGCGCAGCGTGAAAGAACTGATCGGCCTTCAGCGCCGCGCCCGGATCATGCTCTTCAGCATCGGCGCCTTTTCCGGCCAGGTGCCGAGCCAGGTCCACAGCGGCGGCTTCCTCGGCGAGGCCGATATCCGCCGCCTCCAGCGCGACGGCGTGGTGGGTGATATCGCCACCGTGTTCTTTCGCGCCGATGGCAGCTATGAAGATGTGGCGCTCAATGCCCGCTCCAGCGGGCCGTCGCTCCGCCTGCTGCGGCGCGCGCGCCACTCGATCTGCGTCGCCTCCGGCACCGGCAAGGTGCCCGGAATCCGCGCCGCGTTGCGAGGCGGATACATCAACGAGCTGATCCTCGACGAACCCACCGCCCGCCTGCTGATCGAGGACGGTGCACCGGCTGCGCGGCGGGCGCGAGCGAGCTGATCCATGGCCGCCATCGACACGAACTGCGACCTGCTCGTCATCGGCGGCGGTATCAACGGCGCCGGCATCGCCCGCGACGCGGCCGGGCGCGGCCTCAGGACGGTGCTGGTCGAACAGGGCGACTTCGGCGGCGCGACCTCCTCGGCGAGCACCAAGCTCATCCACGGCGGCCTGCGCTATCTCGAATACTTCGCATACCGTCTGGTCGCGGAATCGCTCGCCGAACGCGAAGTGCTTCTGCGCATCGCGCCGCACATCGTCTCGCCCCTGACCTTCGTCATGCCCCATGTCTCCACGCTCCGCCCGGCCTGGATGATTCGCGCCGGGCTCTGGCTCTACGACCACATCGGAGGCGGGCGCAGCCTGCCGGGATCGCGCGGTGTCGCGTTGCGCGCCGGCGGCTATGGCGCCGGCCTCAAGCCGGAACTGAGCCGAGGTTTCCTGTATTCGGATGCCCGCGTCGATGATGCCCGGCTGGTGATTCTCAACCTGAGATCGGCGGTCGAGCACGGCGCATCCGTCATGCCGCGCACACGTCTCGTCCGTGCCGTGCGCGAGCAGGGGCGATGGCGCGCGACGCTCGAGGCCGTGCGCGACGGTCGTCGTTTCGAGTTGGGCGCGCGGGTGCTCGTGAACGCGGCAGGGCCCTGGGTCAGGAAGGTCATCGAGAGTACCGGCGGGCCGATCGAGAAGGCGGGCCTGCGCCTGGTCAAGGGCAGTCATATCGTCGTACCGCGGATTCACCCCGGAGAGCATGCCTACCTGCTCCAGAACACCGACCGGAGGGTGGTGTTCATGATCCCCTGGCAGGAGGCCTATACGCTGATCGGCACCACGGACGTCACCGTCCGGACCATCGCCGAGGCGCAGGCGATCGACGAGGAGGAAACGCGTTATCTGCTGGACGCCGTCAACCGCTACCTGCTCAGACCACTGTCCGGTCGCGACGTGGTCTGGAGCTACACCGGCGTGCGCCCGCTCTACGACGACGGCAAGTCCGATCCTGCGGCCGTCACCCGCGACTACACACTGGTCACCGACGAGCGCGACGGCGCGGTGCAGCTCGCCGTGTTCGGCGGAAAACTGACCACCTATCGCAGGCTCGCCGAAACGGTCCTCGACCGGCTGTCGCCCTGGCTCGCCGATCGGCGCGGGCCATGGACGCACGACGAAGCGCTGCCGGGCGGGGCATTCGATTCGGCCGCACGCGAGGCCACATCGCAGCGCCTGTGCGCGCGCTATCCGGGGCTGCCGGACGCGCTCGTGCGCCGCCTGTTCGGCAGATACGGGCTGTCCGTCACCGACGTGCTCGCCGATGCCCGGAGCCTCGACGATCTGGGCACGGATTTCGGTGGCGGCCTGTATCGGCGCGAAGCCGAGCACGCCATCGCCCACGAATGGGCGATGACGGCGGACGACATCCTGTGGCGCCGTACCAAGTGCGGCCTGGGAATGTCGCCAGCGCAGCGGGAACGCTTCGCCGCCTGGTTCGACGGCACCCTGGAGGCAGCGGCATGAAGGCGGACGACATCGACATTCTCGCGCATCTGCTGCTCGCGGCCTTCGCCGGCGGCCTGATCGGGATCGAGCGCAGCTACCATGGGCGCCCGGCGGGATTCCGCACGCATGTGCTCGTCTGCGTGTCTTCGGCGCTGTTGATGCTGGTCACGACCTACCAGGGCACCTGGTTCCCCGGCAACATCGACACCGTGCGCGTCGATCCGACCCGCATGGCGCAGGGCATCATGACCGGCATCGGCTTTCTGGGTGCCGGCGTGATCATGAAAGAGGGCCTGTCGGTGCGCGGCCTGACCACGGCGGCATCGATCTGGATCACCGCGGGCATCGGTATTCTCGCCGGCATCGGCTTCTATTTCCCGCTGATCGTCTCGACACTTCTGACGATCTGCACTCTGTCCTTCTTCCGCTGGATCGAGAACATCTTTCCGTCCTTCTACTATGCACATCACATGGTCCGCTTCCCCCGCGACAAGACGCTGCCGGAAACCGCAGTGCTGGACATCATTTCCAGACAGGGCTTCAGCGTCAGCAATCTCAGCTATCGACTCGACAAGAAGGGCAACACCTTCGAGTACCGGATGGTGATCCGGTCGAAGGACCGGGACAACGCCAGCCGTCTCGCGCAGGTGTGGAGTCTCAATGACACGGTGCTGGAATTCAGGATCATGCCGACATGAGTCCCTTGAGCGACGGGCCGGCGGTCGTCACGTTGCCGCAACATTGTCTGTATAGATTCGTGAAGGAATCGGGGAAGAACGGGACCGGGAGGATGCGGGATGTCCGCCATCGCGCTTGAACACGTAAGCAAGAAATGGGGAGCGCAGTTTGCGGTGCACGAGCTGAGTTTCGCGGCGCCGGCGGGCTCGTTCGTCGTGCTGCTGGGGCCATCCGGCTGCGGCAAGTCGACCACGCTGCGCATGATCGCCGGCCTGGATTCTCCCAGTTCCGGCCGCATCCGGATCGGCGCAGACGACATCACCGATCTTCCCCCGGCCAGCCGCCGCCTCTCGATGGTGTTCCAGTCCTATGCGCTGTTTCCCCATCTCGACGTGCGCGAGAACATCCTGTTCGGCATCAAGGTGCGCAAGGAGCCTGAAGCCGATCGCCCGCGCCGTCTGGCGCGCGTAGCCGAACTGCTCGGCCTTTCCGGTCTGCTGGACCGCAAGCCCTCCCAGCTCTCCGGCGGGCAGCAACAGCGGGTCGCCCTGGCCCGCGCGATCATTGCAGAAAAACCGGTGTGCCTGATGGACGAGCCGCTGTCCAATCTCGACGCCCAGTTGCGCCAGGAGATGCGGCGCGAGATTCGCGGACTCCAGCAGAGCCTCGGCATCACCATGATCTACGTCACCCACGACCAGACCGAGGCGATGAGCATGGCAGATCAGGTCATCCTGCTGCGGGACGGGTCGGTCGAGCAGGATGCCGCTCCTGGCACCCTGTATGCCGAGCCGGCATCCATTTTCGTCGCCCGCTTCATCGGCACGCCACCGATGAACATCCTCGACCTCGCTCCGGGCGGGAACGGCCTTGTCATCGCAGGCAGCCAGAGATTGGTTTATCGCGGGCGGCTTCCGCAGGACATCAAGCTCGGAGTTCGTCCGGAACACATTCGCATCGACCCCGACAGCGGGATACGCGCGACGGTCCGGTCGGTCGAGTATTTCGGCGCGGATACGGTCATCACGAGCAGCCTGGGCACCAACAGCATCGCCGCCCGCGTTCCGGGGAAACACGTGGTCGCAGCGGGCACGCAGCTTCCGCTGACCTGGGACACTTCCGCCCAGCATTACTTCGATGCGATCAGCGGGAAACGCACGGACGAAGTGGCATGCCGGATTTTGCAGCGCAGTCCAACCACAACAGAGGAGACGAGAGCATGAGACGCAATATGATCACCTTGGCAGCGGTCGCGGTCGCCCTGATTCTGAGCGCCTCATCGGCGCTGGCACAGAAGGTCGTCGAGCTGACACTTTATTATCCGGTGGCCGTAGGCGGGCCGGTCACCAAGACCATCGACCAGATGGCGGCCAGTTTCGAAAAGGACAACCCGGGAATCCGGATCAAACCGGTGTACTCGGGGACTTATCAGGACAGCATCGTCAAGGCGCTGACCGCGTACAAGAGCGGCCAGCCGCCGCATCTCGCGGTGCTGCTGTCGACGGACATGTTCACCCTGATCGATGAAGATGCCATCGTGCCGATCAGCAGCCTTGCGAACAGCGCCGACGACAGGAAGTGGCTCGACGGCTTCTACAAGAGCTTCATGCTCAACAGCCGCATCGGCGACAAGACATGGGGTGCGCCTTTCCAGCGTTCGACCATCGTGCTGTACTGGAACAAGAACCTGTTCAAGGAAGCGGGGCTCGATCCCGAAAAGGGGCCGGCCAACTGGGACGAGATGGTCGCGTTTGCCAGGAAGCTGACCAAGACCGAGGCCAGCGGCAACGTCGCCCAGTGGGGGCTGAAGATTCCGTCCTCGGGTTTCCCCTACTGGCTGTTCCAGGGACTGACCACGCCCAATGATGTCGTCCTGATGAACGAGGCGGGCACCGAGACGTATTTCGACAAGCCTGCGGTCGTCGAAGCCTTGCAGTTCTGGGTCGACCTGTCTGCCCGGCACAAGGTCATGCCCGGTGGCGTCATCGAATGGGGAACCACGCCCAAGGACTTCCTCGAGAAGAAAGTGGCCATGATCTGGACCACCACGGGCAATCTGACCAACATTCGCGCCAACGCCCGTTTTCCCTTCGGCGTGACGATGCTGCCGGCGAAGAAGCACCGGGGCAGCCCGACCGGCGGCGGCAACTTCTACGTATTCAAGAAGACCTCGCCCGAGGAACAGAAGGCTGCGCTCCGATTCATCAAGTGGGCCACCGCGCCCGCCCGGGCCGCCCAGTGGAGCATCGCCACCGGATATGTCGCGGTGAGTGCGGCGGCATGGGACACCCCCGAGATGAAGAAGTATGCGCGGGAGGTCCCCGCCGCGACCGTCGCCCGCGACCAGTTGCAGTATTCGGTCGCCGAGCTGTCGACGCATGACAACCAGCGCGTCACCAAGGCGCTCAACGACGGCCTGCAGGCAGCTCTGACCGGCGCGAAGACTCCCGAGCAGGCGATGAGGGATTCGCAGCGCGAAGCGCAGCGGATCCTGCGGGCCTACAAGCGTTAGGCGACACGTGCCCGGCGGCTTCCCTTCCGCCGGGCCGGCTCCTGCCGAGCATGTCACGCACATCGCCCCAGGTCACCGGCTGGCTGCTGCTGTTGCCGTCGTTGCTCCTGCTGATCGCCTTTACGCATTACCCGGCGGTGGCGACGATCTGGCACAGTTTCTTCTCGACCCCCAAGGGCGCCGTCCCCGCGTCGTTCGTCGGGCTGGAGAACTACCGGTTGATGATCGACGATCCGGTGTTCTGGCAGGCACTGTGGAACAACCTCTGGTTCGCGCTCGGCACCATTCCGATCTCCATCGCGCTGGCCCTGCAGATGGCGTTGTGGGTCAATGGCCGCATCGCCGGGCGCGGCTTCCTCCGCCTTGCCTACTTCACCCCCACGGTATTGCCGATGATCGCGGTCGCCAACATCTGGCTCTTCTTCTATACGCCGCAATACGGCCTGCTCGAACAGATCACCGGCGCGATGGGCCTGCCGAGTCACAACTGGCTGGGCAACCGTCAGACGGTGCTCGGGGCGATGATGATCGTCGCGATCTGGAAGGAAGCCGGATTCTTCATGATCTTCTATCTCGCCGCCTTGCAGCAAGTGTCGCCTTCGCTCGCCGAAGCCGCGGCACTCGAGGGCGCCTCGCGCCGGCAGTACTTCTGGAAAGTCCTGTTTCCACTCCTGATGCCGACCACGCTCTTCGTGCTGATCAATGCGCTGATCGACGCCTTCCGGATGGTGGATCATATCGTCGTGATGACCCGGGGCGGGCCGGACAACGCCAGCGCGCTGCTTCTCTACTACATCTACCAGGTCGGATTCGCGTTCTGGGATTCCGCCTACGCCGCCGCCCTGACCGTGGTCCTGCTCTTCGTTCTCGGGCTCACCGCTTTCGTCAAGTTCCGCTTTCTGGACCGCAGGACACACTACCAATGAGCACGGAGGCCGGCCGGAACACCGCGGGGCGGATGCTCGAACCGCTCGCCGCATGGCTGCTCGGCCTGTTGTGGCTGCTGCCGCTGGCCTATGCGGCGTGGACGGCCTTTCATCCGCCGGAGTTCTCGACACGGCTGGAGCTCTCGGCGCCGCTCACGCTGCAGAACTTCGTCAATGCCTGGCATGCGGCGCCGTTCGCACGCTACTTCCTCAATACCTTCCTGCTGGTGACGATGATTCTGTGCGCGCAGCTGATCCTGGTCACGCTGGCCGCGTACGCCTTCGCCCGTTTCGAATTTCGCGGGCGCGATGTCGTGTTTTTTCTGGTGCTGCTTCAGCTCATGATCATGCCCGACGTGCTGATCGTCGAAAACTACGCGACGATGAATTCACTCGGCTTGCGCGACACGATCGTGGCCGTCGGCCTGCCCTACTTCGCATCGGCTTTCGGCATTTTTCTGCTGCGGCAGACCTTCAAGACGGTGCCCAGGGAACTCGACGAAGCCGCCCGCGTGGAGGGCGCAAGCGCGCTACAGGTGCTGATGAAGGTCTACGTGCCCCTGGCCAGACCCGTGTATCTGGCCTATGCACTGGTATCGGTGAGTCACCACTGGAACAACTTCCTGTGGCCGCTCATTATTACCAACTCGGTGGAAACACGGCCGCTGACCGTGGGCCTGCAAGTGTTTTCGTCCACCGACCAGGGCGTCGATTGGTCGATCATCACGGCCGCCACTCTGATGACCTCCGCGCCGCTGCTGGTCGGCTTTCTGCTGTTCCAGCGGCAGTTCGTGCAGTCCTTCATGCGTGCCGGCATTCGCTGAGGAAACGGCCTCATGAAGCTCGTCACCTGGAACATTCAATGGTGTCGCGGATGCGACGGGCACGTCGATCCCCAGCGCATCGTCGAGCACGCGAAGCGTGCGGCCGACTTCGACGTGCTGTGCGTGCAGGAGGTGGCGGCGAATTTTCCGTCCCTGCCCGGCAGTCACGGCGAGAACCAGTTCGAGGAAATTGCACGGTGGCTACCCGACTACACCCCGATTCCCTGCCCCGCGGTCGATGCCCTCGCGCCGGACGGCAGCCGCCGCGCTTTCGGCAACATGATTCTCAGCCGCTACCCGGTGTTGCAGGTTCTTCGCCATCAACTTCCCTGGCCGGGCGATCCGTCGCCTACACGCAGCATGCCGCGTGTGCTGATCGAGGCCACGCTGGACGCACCCGGAGGGCCGGTGCGCGTCATGACCACGCACCTCGAATACTACTCGGCGCTTCAGCGCGCGTCCCAGGTCGAGGCGATTCGCGCGCATCACGCGGAAGCCTGCCAGTGCGATCGGACCGGCGGTGCGCGCGACAGGAGCGATGGCACGTATCGCTGGTTTCCCCGACCCCGTGCAGCGATTCTCACCGGTGATTTCAACATCCGACCGGATGACCCGCTGCACGCGAGGCTGCAGGCCCCTTTCGTGGGCGCCCGCGCTACACCGCGCCTCGCCGACGTATGGGTGAAGCGTCACCCTGAAGAACCACACCCGAATACGGTCGGCGTGCATGATCGCAGCCAATGGCCTGCGCCCTATTGTTGTGATTTCGTGTTCGCCACTGCCGGCCTGGCTCGAAAGGCGCAGGAGGTCAGGGTCAATTCCGATACGCAGGCCTCCGACCACCAGCCGCTGTTCGTGAATTTCCGTACCTGACGAACGTCTCGGCCCGGGATGGCATCCGTGGGCGACCGGCGCGGTCTCGCTCGCGCGAATTCGGGGCGACGGGCCGGCCGGCGGTCCGACTCCGGAGCGAACGGAAGTTGCCAGGCAATGGCGGACGACCAGCAATCCCCACTATTGCCAGCAAGCTGATCCCGAGGCAGTCGCTCAGCCGCAGCCCGCAACCCGGCACCGCCTTGCTCCGCGCCATGACTTGCTCCGCCGGGACGAGGCTTGAACCATGGCACAAAAACATCGAACCGACCCGTGTTGAGACCTGACCCGATACTGTCCGTTCGAGGCGACGGCAACACTACGACGCAAGACGCGATCCCGCTGCTTCGCAATTACTCACGAACTCGCGACAGACATCGTTCAACGCAGTTGAACGGCTATCGCAATCGGGCTATACTGTTGCCTCGCGAACATCCGGAGGTGCCCCATGAGCACGGTGATTCTTTCAGGCAAACGGCAAGTGGTATTGCCCGCCGAGCTTTGCCGGCAGGTTGCTCTTGCGCCGGGCACCCGCGTGCGCGTCGAGCTGGCCCCGGATGGGGACGGGATTCTGGTGCGCTCGGACCTTGCCGGAAAAAAGAAACCGGCCTCCGTGCTGTTCGACCGGATCGCCCACCGCGGCAAACCTCTTGTTGTCGAAGAGTTGCAGGGGCTGGCGATAGTGAAGAAGCAGGGCAGGTCATGATCTCCCTCGACACCAACGTTCTCGCCCGCGCCATTGCGGCCGAGACCGATGCCGACGCAACCACGACGGCGCAACGAAAGCGAGCACAGACCCTGTTGTCGTCGGGCCGTCGGCTCTTTGTACCGATCACGGTGATCGAGGAACTGGAATGGGTGCTGCGGGGCGCCTACGGGATGTTGCCCGATGAAATCGCTGCCCTGTTCGAGGATCTGGTCGCCGTCGAGAATCTGACGGTTGACCGCGTTGCCGCGGTCATTCAGGCCATCGCATGGTATCGCCAAGGGCTCGATTTCTCCGACGCCCTGCATCTGGCTCAATCCGGTCTATGCACCGGCCTGGCAACTTTCGACAAGCGGCTCTCGAAGGCCGCGCGCCGCCTCGGCCTGAAGCCCCCGGTGTCGGCGCCGAGCTGAAGGGGAAATCGGGGACAGACCGCATTTTTCGATGGGAATCCTGCCAGCGGCGCGTCATGCGCCACGAAACCGTGGGCTGCCCCCTATTTCGCGCACGACATCGCGCAACGGCCAGGGAGCAGCTTCGGGGTCGGCCACGCGGCGTTTGCGGTCACGTCGATCCTTGCGTTCTCGAACCGGGAACGGCAGGTCTTGACATGAATGTCAAGACCTGACCCCATCGTCGCGCTTACAGCCTCACTCCGAGCCGGAAGCCGTCGGCGATCGCCTGTTCCAGGCCGCGCGGAATGAGCGCATCGCCCGCTCCGTGCAGCTCGTCGATCATCCACTCGAATTCGTGGAAGAGCTCGTGGTTGGGCTTGCGCGGCGCGGCGAGGATGACGCTGTCCGCGGGCACGAAGGTTTCGACCCCCTTGTCATCGACGACGCTCGCCCCCTCCGCCGCGATGCGCGTGATGCGGCTGGAGGTCAGGCAGCGCACCCCCAGCTCCTCGACCCACGAGGCATGGCGCCACTTGAACGAGGGCTTCACGTCTCCCGCGATGCGCCGCTCGCGCTCCACCACTGTAACCTCGGCGCCGCCCGAGCGCAGCTTCTCCGCCAACGTGAGTCCGATCTTGCCCGCGCCGATCACCACCACCCGCCTGCCCGGAACAGCGCGCCCGTGCGCCACATCGAGCGCATCGAGCAGCCGCTCGTGCCCCTCCACCGCCTGCATGCACTCGTGGTCGATGCGCGCCCCGCCCGCGATGACCGCCGCATCGTACTGGTGCAGGATGCTGCGCATGAACTTGGCATGGACCTCGGTGTTCAGACGGATCTCGACGCCGAGCTTGCCCGCCATCACCTCGTAGTGCGAGATGATCGAAAGCAGGTCGTCGGGGCGCGCCAGATCGTTGTTGGCGTAGGCCAGCAGGTTCCCGCCGATGCGCTGCGAGCGCTCGAACACCGTGACCTGGTGGCCGCGCTTCGCGCACGTGATCGCGCATTCCATTCCGGCCGGCCCGGCGCCGATCACCATCACCTTCTTCTTCACCGCCGCCGGCGTGACGTGGTATTCGGGCTCGACCTCGTGGCCGAGCGCGGGATTCATGGTGCAGGTGTAGGGCAGGTCGCGGAACAGGCGCGAGAGACAGTTGAGCGAGCCCACGCAGCGGCGCACCTCGTCGAGCCGGTCCTCGGCCGCCTTGTGCACGAGGTCGGGGTCGGCGAGCAGCGGCCGGCACACTTCCCAGAAGTCGAACACGCCGTCGCGGATGCAGTCGTTCGCCATGCGCGGGTCGGGCAGCCGGTTGCCGAAGGTGATGAGGGTGTCCGGGAAGGTCTTCTTGGCGCGCTCCGAGAGATGGTTCCAGTATCCCGGCGGAATGTCGCGGCCGATCGAGGATTCGGGCGCCTCCTGCCAGCCCACCGTGACGCTGATCATGTCGATGCCGGCCGCGACCGCCTGCCCCATCAGCTCGAAGCATTCGTCCTCGGTGTTGCCGCCCCAGCGGTCCATCAGCTCGGCGCCGTTCAGCCGCACCACCAGCGGATTGTCGGGGGTCGCTTGCTTGATCGCGTCGATCAGCTCGCGCATGAAGCGGCCGCGGTTCTCGATTCCGCCGCCGTACTCGTCGCTGCGCCGGTTGGTGAAGCGCGAATTGAAGCTCGCCAGCAGGTAGCCCATGAAGCTGGTGACCTCGGTGCCGTCGAAGCCGGCGTGCACCGCGCGCCGCGCCGCCTCCGCATGCTGGCGAACGCACTCGCGGATCTGCTCCTTCGTCATCTCGCGCGGCGGGCGGAAATGCGGCAGCGTCTGGGGCACCACCGAGGGCTGGACGCAGTAGCCCAGATCGATGCCGCCGTAGCGGCCGGCATGCAGAATCTGCTGGATCGCGACCGCGCCGGCGTCGTGGATGTAGCGGGCGATCTCCTCGAACTGGGGCAGGAACTTGTCGTCGTAGATCGCGACCTGGCGGAAGTACGCCTTGCCCTCGCCGAGCGGGTCGGGATACGCGCCCTGGTTGGTGATCATGCCGCAGCCGGTGCGAGCGATCACGCGCATGCGGGCGAGCTCGCGCTCGGTGATGAAGCCGTCGCGCGTGTTGTAGTTCGACACGCAGCAGGCACCGTACTTGATGCGGTTCTTCGTCTCGAACCTGCCGAGCCGCCCCGGCTGGAACAGGTGCTTCAGCTTCGCTTCGCCTGGCTTCACCCTCGTCTCTCCGATTGCGCTTCGCTCATCGCAGCGTGCAGCACCGCCCCGCCGGATCGGCTCCGCATCGCGCCCGACCCGACCTGCACGACCCGAAACCTGGAACCTGGAACCTGAAACTCAATTCAACCCTTCGGCCTTCCGAACACCCGTGCGGCGAACGCCTCGTCGATGAGCGCCCCCTGCGCGGTGAGCTGGCGGTACTTCACGAAGTCGATCGTGTCCGTGCCGGTGATCTTCTTGGTATCGAAGGCGTTGAAGCCCATCCAGGCCTCGAAGTTCATGTTGGCGGCGAGCCAGTGGCGTTGGGGCAGCTTCGACTGGTCCCAGAAGAACTTCTTCTTGGCGCGGATGCCGTCGATGGAATTCATCAGGCAGTGGGGAAAGAGGTTGGTGAATTTCCACAGCAGGCGATCGACTTCGGCATCGAGCAGTTCGAAATCCGTCGTGCATTCCGCGATCAGCGCCTTCGCCGCCTTCGCCCGCTCGGCGGCGACCGGCTCGCCATAGACGATCTCGCCGTCTTCCACCCAGGCGTCGGTGCGCACCAGCGGATTGCGCACCCAGCGGCCGTCCTTCTTCAGCACCGGCACGACCCTGGTGACCACACCCTTGGCCTTCATCTTGTAGGCGCTCCACATCTCGCAGGACACGCAGTTGTAGAGCGCGTCCTCCATCGACAGGTACCACGGCAGGAAGTCCGTGGACCCGCCCACCGGGGCGCTGCCGTGCCGCGGGCCGGCCTGGCCGTAGATGGCGAGGTCGGAGGAGAGGGTGAGGTCGGTCGCCATGCCGATCTCTTGGCCGCCTGCGACCCGCATGCCGTTCACCCGGCACAGTACCGGCTTCTTGCAGTTGAGGATGCCATCCACCATGGCATTGAACAGATCCATGTACTCGCCGTATTCGTTCGGCCGCTTCGAGTAATAGGCAGCGTACTCCGCGGTGTTGCCGCCGGTGCAGAAGGCCTTGTCGCCGGCGCCGGTGAAAACCGCCGCGACCACGCTGCGATCGGAGGAAGCGGCCTGGAAGCCGGCGATCACGCCCTTCACCATCTCGGTCGTGTACGAGTTGTACTGGGCCGGATTGTTGAGCGTGATCCAGGCCGAGTACAGCCCTTCGACTGCGCCGCCCGAGGGATCGCGCACCGGGCGTTTCTCGTAGATCACGCAGGGCGCCTCGGTGCCGAAGTGGCCCTCGCCGATCAGTTGGTGGTCCTTCAGCGCGTCGTCCCTGCGCAGGAATTCGAGTGCCATGTTCGTCTCTCCGGTCGGGGTTCAGTCGAAATCGGGGGTCAGCACCACGCGCCGATCGAGGCGTCCGTGATGCGCATCGTCGAACACCTGCGCGATGCGGCTCATCGGCTGCACTTCCACGAAGGGCTCGAGCCGGATGCGCCCGTCCAGACACATCGCGAGCACGTCGGCATACTTGTCCGGCGTGCAGCCCCAGGTGCCGATGATCTGGGCGTCGAAGGCCATCAGCCTGGAGAGCATGTAGCTCGTCTCTTCGGTGCCGTAGCCCACCACCACCAGGGTGCCGAGGAAGGACAGCAGCGCGAGCGCCAGCTCCTGGCCGGGGCGGCTGCCGGTCACCTCGAAGATCTTCCAGCCGAAGTTCGCGGGCAGACCGTGCGCCTTGCAGAAGCCCTTGATCGCTTCCTTCACGTCCTTCGTGGAGAGTCCCTTCGGGTTGATGGTGAAGTCGGCGCCGAAGCCCTCCATGCGCTTGAGCTTCGCCTCGTTGAGGTCGATGCCGATCACCGCGCGCGCGCCCATCGCCTTGGCGGTCTGGGTCATGAAGGAGCCCACCCCGCCGGCTGCGCCGATCACGATCACCCGGTCGCCCGGCACGAGCCCGGCGCGCACCGCCGCCTGGTAGGGTGTGGTGACCGCGTCGGCCACCACCGCGAGATGCTCGAGCGGGATCGCACCCCGTTCTCCCACCACGCACAGGAACCTCCCGGGCACGACGATGTGGCTCGCAAACCCGCCATGGATGCCCATGGAATTGCCCGGCATCTTCTGCGCGAGGCAGCGGTTGCCGCGCCCCGCCTTGCAGATCTCGCACTCGCCGCAGGGGATGACCGCGGGGACGATCACCTCGCGCCCCGCCAGCGCCGCATCCCCCGCGACCACCACGCCCGCGATCTCGTGGCCGAGCGAGAGCGGCGGCTTCTGCACCGTGGGCACGCCCAGGTAGAAATACGAAAGGTCGGTGTGGCAGACCCCGCACCCCCGGATCTCCACCACCACCTCGCCCGGCGCGAGTTCCGGCATCGGGACCCGGGTCCGCGCGAGCCGCCCCGGCTCCGTCATCTGCCACGTATCGATGAATTCCACCAGCATTTCCCCTCTCGATGAGCAGTTTCAAGTTTCAAGTTTCAAGTTTCACGCTCCAGGTTGCATGGGTGCGACCGGCGGCGCGGCGCAACTTGAAACCCGAAACCCGAAACCGGATACCTGTCCGTCATGCTTGGTGCAATGCGCTTCGCTCATTGCACCGTACGGTCTGTCACCTGTCGAGCCAGACCGGTTTGCGTTTTTCCATGAACGAATTGAGTCCCTCGACCGCGTCGTGGGTGGCCATGAGTTCCTTGAGGTAGATCTGCTCCACGTTGAACAGCGCCTCGAAGAAGGGCTTGCCCGCGGCTTCGCGGATCGCCTTCTTGGTGTAGAGCAGCGCCACGCGGCTCAGCGACAGGAACTGGGCAACGAATTCGCGGCACTCGCGCTCGAAGGCTTCGCGCGCGAACACGCGGTTCACCATCCCCAGCTCGAAGGCTTCGCGCGCCCCGATCGGGTTGCCGCCGAGCAGCATCTCCATCACGCGCGGCAGGGGCAGGATCCTGGGCATCAGGATCGCTGCGATCGGCGGGAACACGCCCAGCTTGATCTCGGGCTGGCCCAGCTTCGCGCCCTCCGCCGCCACCACCATGTCGCAGGCGATCGCAAGCTCGCAGCCGCCGCCGAAGGCCGAGCCGTTGACCGCGGCCACCGTCGGCAGCGGGAACACCATCAGGCGCTTGAGGATGCCGTGGAACACCTCGATCATCTGCACCACCTTGTCGGGCGTGTGATCCATCACGTCGACTCCGGCCGAGAACACCTTGCCGCCCGCGGCGGTGATCATCAGCACTTTCGCGGTACTCTCGCGCGAGGCGCGATCCAGCGCCCCGTTCAGCTCTTGCATCAGCGCGATGTCGAGCACGTTGTGCGGCGGACGATCGATGGTCACGGTGACCAGCGCGTCGAACAGCGCATAGCGTACGGTTCCGGATTCGGCCACGATTCCTCCCTCGTAGTTCAGAACAGATCGTCGAGTTCGCCCGCGCCGCCGCCCGGCATCTTTCCGTACTGCTGGAGATAGGCCTGGATCAACTGGCTCTCGCGCGAAGTGTAGAGCGCCGCTTCCTCGAAGACGAAGAACCTCGCCGCCCCGCCGCCGCCGAACTGTTCGTTGAGGCCGGCGCGCAGGTTCTCCACGCCCTTGATCATGAGCACGTTCCGGTCGGCATCGAGGAGCTGGAACACGCCCGGCGCAGCCGGCACGCCGGCGATCGCATCCGCGTCGAAGTCGAGCCACGACTCGGGCGGCAGCGGCGCGTCGAGGATCTTCGGCGCCAGGTTGCACTTCAGGCAGCGCGAAGCTTCCGCGCGCGCCGACGCGTCGTCGTATCCCCGCTCGACCTCGTCCCAGTTCTGCCGCCGCTGCGGGGCGAGCAGGATCGGGTGGATCTTCCGGCGCCGGTTGAAGCCTTCCTCGCGGCCGATCCGCGGATCGGTGTCCCAGTCGGGTAGGAGCTTCTCCTCGATGTCGCCGTCGCCGCCCAGTTCGCGGTCGATCGCGGCCGCGGCGATGCGCCCGTGCGCCACCGACTCGATCAGCGTGGACGGGCCGAGCACGCAGTCGCCGCCCGCATAGACGCCGGGGCGGCTGGTGAGCATGCTGTCCTCGCGCACCGTGATGCGCCCCCTGGCGTCGGTCACGACACCGAAGCCTTCGTGCCTCACCGGGTGCTGGCCGACCGCCGCGATCACCAGATCGACCTCCTCCTGAATCTCCGCGCCGGGCACCTCGACCGGACGCCGCCGGCCCGAGGCATCCGGCTCGCCGAGCTCCATCTTCGCCCAGGTGACCTTCAGACGCGCGCCGGCCGGCTCGATGCGCTTGGGCGAGAGCAGGAAGCGGAGCTTGACGCCCTCGTCGATGCAGCCTTCGACCTCCTCTTCGCGGGCGGGCATCTCGTCGCGTGTGCGCCGATACACCATGTCGACCGCCTGCACTCCCACCCTGCGCGAGGAGCGCGCGTTGTCGGTGGCGACATTGCCGCCGCCGATGACGGCAACACGTTCCCCGGTGGCGATGCCGGAGCCGGGTGCGTTGACGAGACCCATGGTCGCCGCACGCAGATAGGCGGGACTGTCGATGACCCCCGGAGAATCGTCGCCGGGGATCCCGAGCCGGTCGCCGCCCTGGCAGCCGATGCCGATGAATACCGCCTCGTGGCCCTGCGCGAACAGATCATCGATGCCCTCCACCCGGGTCCCGAAGCGGAACATCACGCCGAGCTTCTCGACCTCGGCCACCTCGCGGTCGATCACCTCGATCGGCACGCGGTAGGAGGGAATGCCGTAGCGCGCCATGCCGCCCGCAGCCGGCTGCGCATCGAAGACCGTCACCGCGTGGCCCTTCTTGGCGAGGTAGTAGGCGACGGTCAGCCCGGCCGGCCCGGCTCCGATCACCGCCACCTTCCTGCCGGTGGGCGGCGCCTGCCTCGAATACTGCCGCCACACTCCGGTGTCGTTGTCGTCGGCCACACGCTTGAGGGTTCGGATCGAGAGCGGATCGTCGAGCTGGCCGCGCCGGCACGCGCTCTCGCACATCGCGAAGCAGGCGCGCCCGAGGATGCCGGGAAAGGGCAGCTTCTCGCGCACCACCGCGACCGCCTCCCCGTAGCGCCCCAGCGCCGCGAGCTGGACGTAGCGCGGCACGTCGATGCCGGCCGGGCAGGCGGCCCTGCACGGCACCATGGACTGTTCGCGCCGCGCCGGATCGAGCGTGCGGTCGGTGAGCGCTCCGGTCGGACACACCGTAACGCACGCCTGGCAGAACTTGCAGCCCGAATCGACGAGGCTCTCCCGGATCGTGCCCACATAGGTCCGCCTGCCCTGGGCGGTGTCGACTTCCTTCACCTCGAGGCAGCCGACGCCGCGGATGTCGTTGCAGGCGGCGAGGCAGCGGCGGCAGTCGATGCACAGGTTGTAGTCGCGATCGAAGAACGGATCGTCGGTGTGCGCCGGCAGTCGCGCGGGCTTGTAGGCGGGCGTGTTGTTCGGGATGCCGATGTAGTCGGAGATCTTGCGCAGCTCGCAATGGTTGAAGATGGAGCAGCAGCGGGCCTCGGGCGGGTTGCCGTAGGAGCACTGGGTGCGGCTGCACCCCTCGCGCTGCGGGCAGGTCAGGCACACGTGCGGGTGACTGCCGAGCACGCGCGCGAGATTCGCACTGCGCGCCGCCTCGATCGCGGGCGAGGCCGTAACCAGCGCGAGGCCCGCGGCGACCGGCGTCGCGCAGGCCTTGCGCAGCCCCGGTTCGCCTTCCACTTCGATCAGGCACAGGTTGCAGCCGGAATCGCCCGCGCCACGGGCAGCCGCCGGCGGAAGGTCGGGGTGCGCGCACAGCGCAGGGATGTAGATCCCGGCCACCGTGGCCGCGTTGAGCACCGAGGCTCCGGCCGGCGCCAGCACTTCGCGCCCGTCGATCGAAATCGCCACCGGCTTGCCGAAGGCTTCGAGCCCCTTCGCCCGGCTCGCCTTCCACCAGCCGATTCCCTGAACCTGTGCACTCATCTCCCGCTCTCCGCATGCCGATGCGCGTACGGCGCATAGTAGGCGCCACGGCAGGCACCCGCGCGCACCGCCGCAACGAAATCCCGCATGTCGGCGACCGGCGTCGAGAACTCGGTCGCGCAGCGCCCGACGGCGGACGCCTTGTGGCAGTCGCTGCCGCCGAGCCCGGGCAACTTGCGGTGCCGGGCCGCACGCAGCGCCAGTTCGTTGTCGGATTCCAGGTTGGCGCCGTTGTGGGTCTCCACCGCCGCGATGCCCTGGAGTTCCAGCAGCGCATCGAGCAGGCTCGCGACCCCGATCTCCCGATACGGGTGTGCGGGCACGCAGATGCCGCCCAGCACATCGATGCGCTCGATCACTTCGGCGATCGGCAGGTAGTTGTCCTGGCCCCAGCGGTTCCAGGAGTCGTCCTCGACGCCGTAGGCGAGCAGGTGGCCGCGGTCGGTCGCGATCTCCACCCCGCGCAGCACCAGCACGCCCTCCTCGCGCCCGATGCGCTCGACCGGTGCCGAGGCTTCATACGAGTAGTGTTCGGTCACGCACACCGCATCGAGCGCGAGCTCCCTCGCCCTCTTCACCAGGTCCACGGGATCGAGCCAGTTGTCGTAGGAGTACCGCGTGTGGCAATGGCAGTCGATCCACATTGCATTTCAGGTTTCAGGTTCCAGTGGTTTGCGACGTTGGCAGCGCTCGCCGCGACGCGCAACGTGAAACCTGAAACCGTTTCATTGAACTTGATATTCGAGGTTGATGCGCTTCGAGGGCACGAACTTGTGGTGGGAGAAGAAGCGCTCCAGCGCGAAGTCGTCCCAATTGACCAGCGTGTAGACCTTGCGCACGCCGGCCACCTTCATGTTCATGAAGAACTGGTCGAGCAGCTCGCTCGCCACGCCCTTGTTCTGCCAGTCCGGATGCACGCCGATGGTGTCGATGGTCGCGGTGGTGTCGGGGATGCCGAACTCGCCGAAATACACGTCGCCCATGATGAAGCCGGCGATCCTGCCGCCGATCTCGCACACGAGCGAGGTGTTGATCGAGCGCCCCGGACTCAGGATGCCGGCGAGCTTGTGCTCGTAGTAGTCGCGCCGGTTCTGCTTCGAGGCCAGTTCGTCGATCGCCACGATGGCATCCAGATCCTCGCGCCGGATCAGCCGCATCACCCGTTCTTCAGCCATGATCGTCTCCTCTTCGCGGGCCGCGCCCGTCAGTCGAACAGTTCGTCGTCGCCGCGCGCGGATCCCCCGCCGCGGATCCACACCGTCGCATGCTTCTGGCCGAGCGCCTCGCCGGCATCGAAGCAGGTGTTGCAGCCGGGCCCCGCGCGATACGGCTGGAGATGGACCTCGTAGCCCATGCTGCGGTAGCCTTCGGCCACTTCCGAGAGCCGCGGCTCCGAGAGCGTGCTCTGCTTGCGCCACCCGGCCCGGATCAGCTCCTCCTCGCCCGCATCGCCCAGCGGCCGCAGCGGTATCACCCTGGCCATGATCGCCGCTCCCGCGCTCACCACGAATGCCGGATCGCCCCCGGCGCACACGCATCCGTGCACGGCAGCCGCGTGTGGCCTCCTGCAGGCTTGCACTGCACGCAGTCGTACGCCAGGCTCTTCCTGAACTGCGCCTTGATGCAGACCACCTCGTCGTCGTAGTCATCGACCAGGGTCTCGAACATCGCCTTGGGGCAGGCGGCGAGGCAGGCCCGGCCCACTGGGCATTCGATGCACTTGTCCGTGTCGATGCTGATGTAATACTCGCCGGAGCCGTCCTTGTAGCCGTAGTTGGCGATCATCGCCTCGTCCTCAGGCCGCGGCCGCGAGCGGCTTGGCGGCACCCTGCTTGAGGACCAGGGTGTGGGCAAACAGCGCGGCGCCGTACGCCCCGGCGATCTGGCTGTCGATCTTCGTCTCCATCGCCTTGATGCCGAGCAGGCGCTCGATGCGCTTGACCACGCCGGGATTCTTGGCGATGCCGCCGGTGATGAAGAAGCCCTCCTCGACGCCGATGCGACCGAGCAGCGACACCACCCGTTCGGCCATCGCCTGGCAGTAGGCGGCGACCACCTTGTTCTTCGTGTAGCCGGCCTTGAGCATCGCCAGGGCCTCCGACTTGGCGAACACCACGCACACCGAGCTCACCGCCTCCGGCTCCACATCGACCTCGAACGAGCGCTGCCCCAGCTCGGCGATCGGGATCTGCATCAGGTCCGAGATCACCTCCATGCCGCGGCCGGTGCCCGCCGCGCACTTGTCGTTCATCAGGAAGTTGGTGACCTTGCCCTTCTCGTCGCAGTGGATGGCCTTGCAGTCCTGGCCGCCCATGTCGAGGATGGTGCGCACGCTGTTGCCGCCCATCTTGTTGGCGCCGCGCGCGTGGCAGGCGATCTCGGTGATGGCCTTGTGGGAGAACGGCACGTTCACCCGCCCGTAGCCGGTGCCGACGACGAACTGCACGTCAGGGACGGTGAGGCCGGTCCTGGCGGTGACGCCGGCGAAGGCGTTCGTCGCCGAGTCCGGGCTGTTGCTGCCGGTGCGCATCGAGTTGTAGGCATACAGCTCGCCGTCGGCGCAGATCACGCACTGCGAGGACACCGATCCGACGTCGATGCCGCAGGTCAGCACCTTGGCGCTGCGCCAGTCCCTGGATTCATCCACCCAGGCGGTTTCGTCCCAGCGCCAGAACTCCTTTTTCTCGCCCGACGAAGGGGCGTTGAATGCGGAAAGCTCGGTCATGATCGTGGTCCTCTCGTTGATCGGTTCAGTGGCGGGTCTCGGCCGCGAGCAGCGCGCAGCCCACCGCGCTCACGTATTCCGGCATCTCGGGAAGCTTCAGCTCGTCGACTCCCATCGCCGCCTTGAGCGAGGCGACGAAGCCGGCGTTATGCACCATGCCCCCGATCAGTGCGACGTCGTTCTCGATGCCGACCCGGCGCACCATCGCGCACACCCGGCTCGCCACCGCGTCGAGCACCGCCTTCGCGATGTCCTCCTTCGGCGTCGAGGCGTGGATCAGCGAGACCACCTCGGACTCGGCGAACACCGTGCATTGCGCGTTCATCGGAATGGTCTTGTCCGACTTCAGGCTCGCCTCGCCGAAGTCCTGCAGCGAGAGCTGCAGGGCGCGCGACATCGCCTCGGCGAACGAACCCGCCCCTGCCGCGCATTTCTCGTTGCCGGCGAAGTCGGTCGGCTTGCCGGCCTCGTCGGTCTTGATCCCGCGGCCCTCCTCGGCGCCCACATCGACGACGGTGCGCACGCTCGGAAAGAAGAACACCGCACCGCGCGCGCCCGCGGTCATTTCGGTCACCGCATCGGCCGCGAACTTCACCTGCTTGCGGCCCGCCCCGGTCGCATACACCGCGGCGACATCCTCGCGCTTGAGGCCGGCCGCGGCCAGCACGTCGTCATAGACCCGTTCGGCGGCCTGATCCTGATCGAGCTCGCCCGGGAACATGATCTGCGCCTTGCGCACCGCGTAATTGAGCTGCGGCGCGCCTTCCACCTTGAGGTCCTCGAGCAGCACCACCTTGATGGTGCGCGAACCCATGTCGATTCCGGCAGTGATCATCTCTTCATTCTCCTTCGCATCAGGCGGCCAGCTTGCGCAGGCCGAGCTGTTCCATGAATCCGTCAACGCGCGCCTGGGTGCGCACCTCGTCGAACTCGCGTTCGTCCCCCATGTTGCCCTCGAAGGTCATCACCGGCACCCCCGCCTTCGACAGTCCGAGGCGGTTCTCCATGATGCCCAGCGACAGCCCCTCGCAGCCGCGGTTCAGGTGCAGCATGACGCCGTCGCACTTCCACTCCTTCACGATGCGCAGCATCATGTCGGTCTTGAGCTGCGGATCGTAGAAGTGCTGCCACTGCGGCTTGGAGAGGTTCCATTCCGCGTACAGGCGTAGCGCGGTGTCGCGGTCGCGGATCTCGATGCCCTTTTCCATCGGCGTCGTGCGCCCGCCCCAGCTTCCGTCCGGCTTGTCTTCCCAGATGCCTTCCAGCCCGAAGGTGTAGAGCGATCCGACCGATACCGCGCCGTAGGTCTCGAGGTAGCGGAACACCTTGAGAAAGCCCCACGGCGGCTGGGTGTCCGAGATCACCCGGCAGCGCTCGTTCGCCACCGCCGCGATGCCGCGCGCGACGCGATCCTTCACCTCGTCGTAGAGCTCGTCGTAGAAATCTGCGCACCACTTCGCGGACTTCTGGAGCGTGGCGAGACAGTACAGCGAGTACATCGTCTTCTCGTCGAGCGGCGCGGGGATGGCCTTGTTCAGCGCGCAGATGTCGGCCCAGCGGCTGGTCGAGCGCATCTCGTTCTTCACCGCCGCGATCATCTTCTCGTCGTCGTACTTCCTGCCGGTGACCTTCTCCAGCCACTCGATCGCGTCGTGAAGCTGGTTGGTGACATAGGCGACGCGCGAGGCGTCGAGATCCTTGTACGGTCCCACCCCCACGTCGAGATAGAAATCCGGAACCTTGTCGACCTTGGCCACATGCTGGTACCACTTCGAGTGCGAGCAGCAGATCTGGCTCTGGAAGATGAAGTCGGGCTTGGGGAACTCGCCGCCGAACAGGTACTTGTTCAGATGCAGGCCGCCCCAGTAGATGCGCATGTAGGAGCACAGGTCGCGCGCGAAGCCGTAGGATTCGGCCGCGTCCATGCAGGACTTGGCGAACTTGCGATCATGCGCGATGGAAGCCGCATAGGGCTCACCGGTGAGCGAATAGACGTCGTCGCCCAGACCCGCGGGAATCGCATCCAGCGCCCAGGCCGAGCCCGACCAGCGCAGTCCGCCGTTTTCCTTCGCCCTGGCGTAGTTGAGGTAATACTGCTCGCGCAGTTCCTTGGCCTTCTTCCAGAGCTTCAGCGGCTCGCTCGGGTATTTCGCCGGTGCATTCATCGCTTGTCTCCTTCGCTCAGAACAGTTCTTCTTCGCTCAGCGTTTCCAGGAATGCCTCGACCCGGATGCGGAACGGTCCCAGGGGATTGGTGATGTCGAACTCGAGGAACAGCGTCGGAATGCCATTGGCCTCGAGGTGACGCTTGAGATCCGGGTAGTCGCCCTCGTGCGGATCGCAGAACTTCTGCTGGAGGAAGATCGCGGCCCGCGCGTTGTAGTCCTTGGCGAGCCCCAGCACGTGGTCGAAGCGGGTGTGGGCCGGGTAGTCCTTGGTCGGGCAGGCCGGACGATCGATGTAGCGGTCGGCGATCGCCTTGATGGGATCGCCGTTCGGCTTCGCCTCGTTCCAGAAGTAACGCGTCCCCGAGCACTGGTCGTCGATGACGATGGTGGCGCCGACCGACTCGATCATCGCCATGAAACCGCAGTCGTCATTCTCCGATCCGATCGTCATCACGCGCACGCCCTCGGGGCGCTCCAGCCGGCGCGAGGGCAGCGCGGCCAGCACCTTCCGGAGCAGCGCGTTGTGCTCGCGCTTGTCGACGAACTGGGCGCTGAGCGATGCGTAGAGCGCCTCGAGGCCGGTCACGTTGGGGTTGGGCTGCTTGCGGTAGTCGAACAACTGGCGCAGCAGGCGGCGGTTCTCGTTCACGACCTCCACCGCCTCGGCGAGTGCCTCTTCGGAGAGCGGCTGGCCGGTGAGCTTGCCGAGGAAGTCGCGGAACTTCTTGACCTCGCCGTAGTGCGCGAGTCGCGCGTGGCGGCTCTGCACCTCGTTGGGCATCGGCACGTAGTAGTCCCACTTGACGGTGGGAACATGCATGCGCCACGAGGCGAAGCTCTGGCGGTACTGGATGCACGACTGGGTGAGCGTCACCCCTTCGGCATAATCGAAACGGTTCAGCAGCCCCTGGGCCAGCGAGTCGCGGCAGAACGGACAGAACATCCCGAACACATGCGGCTCGGTGACGTTCTGCGGCTCGTGGGCACCGAGCACCCGCACCGGCAGCATGCCCGCCGCGATCAGCAGCTCCTCCGGCGTATAGGTGCACATCGTGGCCACCACCTGTCCGCCGGTGCGCGCCTTCCAGTCACGCGCGTAGTCGTGGCGCTTCTCATACCAGGTCTTGAACGGATCGAACAAGCCGTCATTCATCTGTGAGCCTCCTTGACCGGCCGCGCCGGAACGGGTGAAGGGGTGAGCATCGGGACGAGCCTCGCATCCGGCGCCGGCTCGACCCCATGCAGCGCGATTCCACGCACGGACACGCACTATATTTCGTTGCATGCACTATAAACCCTGTTTCCACGGAACGCAATATATTTCTTCCGCTGCACTATATGGCATGGAGGCGGGCCCGGCGCCGGCGCTCCGACGCGCAGCGGTCGCCCGGGCGCTTGCCGTCCCCTGTCCCCCGCCGCCCGCGGTCCGCCGTGTATCATGTCGATCGACTTCGAGACCACGGGTTGTTGCGATGAAGCATCTCAATCCCAAGGAAGCCTCCGAATTCCTGCACCAGAGTCCGACCGCCGTGTTCATCGACGTGCGCAGCGAGATGGAATTCCTGTTCGTCGGGCATCCCGTGGGCGCGATCATGATCCCGTGGAACGACGGTCCGAACTGGGACGTCAATCCCGACTTCATCGCGCATGTGAAGAAGGCGACCAGCGTCGATCGGCCGGTGGTGCTGATCTGCCGCAGCGGCAACCGTTCGCGCGAAGCGGGGCACGCCCTGGAGCAGGCCGGTTTCACCAAGGTCTACAACGTGCTGCACGGCTTCGAAGGCGACCTGAGCGACGACCACCGCCGCAACGTCCTCAACGGCTGGCGCTTCGAGGGGCTGCCCTGGGAGCAGTGCTGACTGCGTCGTTGCGGGTTCCGGGTTCCGGGTCTCGTGTCACGGTTCGCAAGTTGCGTATCCCGCCACGGCCGCGAAGCCATTGATGCCGCCGCCGATCGTTCTGTCCTGGTCCGTATGGGGCCTTGGCGCAGCGCTCTACCTGATCGCCTTCTACCAGCGCGTCGCGCCGGCGGTCATCACCGACAAGCTGATGACCGACTTCTCGATCGGCGCCGCCGCCCTCGGCAACCTGTCGGCGTTCTACTTCTATTCCTACGTGGCGATGCAGATCCCGACCGGGATCATCGCCGACCGCTGGGGTCCGCGCCGGCTGCTGACCCTGGGCGCGGGAGTGGCCGCGCTGGGCAGCGCGCTGTTCGCGGCGGCACCCGATCCCGCCTGGGCCAACGCCGGCCGCCTGCTGATCGGCGGCTCGGTCGCGGTGGCCTTCGTCTCGATGCTAAAGCTCGCGACCCACTGGTTCACGCCGAGCCAGTTCACACTGGCTTCCGGGATGGCGCTGCTGGTCGGGGTGATCGGCGGGGTGGTCGCCGGGGTGCCCCTGCGCATGCTGGTGGATGCCTTCGGCTGGCGTGCAGTGATGGGTGCCTCGGCGGTGGTGACTGCCGCTCTATGCGCTGCGATCTGGCTGCGTGTGCGTGACGACCCGACCGAGCTCGGTTATGCAAGCCACTTCGCCGGGCATCACGAGGACCGCGCCCGCCCCTCGATCTGGCGCGGCCTGACGCAGGTGCTCTCTTACCGGAACTCGTGGCTGCTGCTCGTCACGTCCGGCGGCATCGCCGGCGCCATGCTCACGTTCGCCGGCCTGTGGGGCGTGCCCTATCTGCGCCAGGTCCATGGCCTGAGCGCGCGCGAGGCCGCGGCGCTCACCTCCGCCATGCTGATCGCATGGGCCGTGGGCGGGCCGGTGCTCGGAACCTGGTCGGAGCGGATCGGGGCCCGCAAGCCGCTCTACGTCGGCTGCGCAGCCGCGGCGGCGCTGGGCTGGGGCACGATCGTGCTCGTGCCTGCGGCTCCGCTGCCGGTCCTCGTGCCGCTGCTCCTGCTGCTGGGTTTCGTCTCGGGCTGCATCATCATCGGATTCGCCTTCGCCAAGGAATCCGTTCCGCTCGCGCTCGCGGGTACCTCCTCGGGTGTGAACAACATGGGGACGATGAGCGGCGGGATGGTGCTCCAGCCGGCGGTGGGCTGGATGCTCGACCGCACCTGGCACGGAGCCACGGCGGGCGGTGTGCGCATCTACGATGCCGCCGCCTACCAGGCCGGATTCGCGCTGATGGTCGCCTGGGTGCTCGTGTCGCTCGTCGCGATCTCGATCGCGCGCGAGACGCACTGCCGGCAGTCGGGTTGAGCGCCCGGCCTACGGCGCCGGGCGCCGCGCGAGCGGAAGGCTCAGGGACATCAGCGCCCCGCCGTCCGGGTGGTTGGCGGCGGTGAGGCTTCCGCCGTGACGCTGCACGATGCCGTAGCTGATCGACAGCCCCAGCCCGGTGCCCTTGCCGACCGGCTTCGTGGTGAAGAACGGGTCGAACGCCCTGTCCAGGCTCTCCTGCCTGAAGCCCGGCCCGTTGTCATGCAGGAGAAGGACGACGCGGTCGCCGACCGCCTCGCCGCGGATGGCGAGGCGCGCATCTTCCCGCTGTTCGGTGCTGTCGATCGCGTTCTGGACCAGGTTGACCAGCACCTGTTGCATCTGCCCCGGTGAGCCCGATACCGGAAGCTCGCCGCTCAGGTCCAGATCGATCCGAATCTTCGAGCCGGATGCCTTCACCACCCAGTGCACGCTGCGATCGACGACCGCCGCGAGATCGAAGACCTCCTCCGCGCCGCGGTCGGCTGCGGAGAAGCGCCGCAGTCCGGCGACGATGTCGCGCGTGCGCTCCGCGCCTTCCATCGTTCCATCGATGAGCGGCTGCATATCCTCGATCAGCCGATCGATGCGAAGCCGAACGCGAAGCTCCGCGATCTCGTCCGCGGGTCTGCCGGCGTGGATGGCGTCGATGTATTCGCGCATGCGCCGGCCATAGCGCTGGAGCGCATGGACGTTCCCCAGCACGAAGCCGATCGGGTTGTTGAGTTCATGCGCGACGCCCGCCACCAGACGCCCGAGCGAGGCCATCTTCTCGGAGTGGATGAGCTGCTGCTGCGCGCGCTTGAGCTCTTCATGCGCCCGGCGCAGCGCCTCGTAGGCGCGCCGCAGCTCGCCCACCGGGCGGCCCGTGACCACCAGGCCGACGAACTTCCCCACCGGCGACAGGCGCGGCGTGCAGTTCACTGCGACCGGCACGGCCCCGTCGCGGGAGCGGAATTGGAGCTCGCAGTCCTGGATGCGTTCCCCGTGCAGCTCGCGCAGGAAGCGCTCGGCGCGCTCGCGCGAGTCCTCGTCGGCGAACAGGCTGCGCAGCGGCGCGCCGCGCAGCCCGGCCTCGTCCCGGCCGGTGAGTTCGGCCAGCGCGTGGTTGACCTCCTGGATGTCGCCATGGCGATCGCATACGACGAGGATGTCCGACATCGAGCCGAGCACGCTAAAGATGAATTTCTGGGTCTCTTCCAGCGCCGCGTTCTTCTCCTCGAGCGCGACCTCGTACTGGAGCAGGTCGCTGTAGACCTCGTCCATCTTGCGGATGACCTCGATCCACACGTCCTCGCCCACGCCCTCGGGCGGACGATCGAGCACGTGCGCGGGCAGCACGGGGGCAACCACGCGTGCGCCCTCTCCGCCTTCCGGATCGCGCCGCCTCGCCATGGTCAGGACTTCGGACGGGTGTGCATGTGGTAGGGATGATCCGGACCGTGGTGGTGATGATGGCGCCCCGGATCGAGGTCGGCCGGCACCAGGTTGAGCGCGCCGTGGCGCACCCCGCGCTCGGCCATCATCGCATCGGCGAACTTGCGCACCGCGCCGGTCGACCCGCGCAGGATCACGGTCTCCATGCAGTTGTCGTGATCGAGATGCGCGTGCATGGTCGATACGGTGAGATCGTGATGCGCGTGCTGGGCCGAGGTCAGGCGCTCGGCCAGATCGCGCTCGTGATGGTTGTAGATGTAGGAGAGCGCCGCGATGCAGTAGGGCGCCTGCCTGCGCTCGAGGCGGCTCTCTTCGATCCTGGCCCGCAGGATGTCGCGCACCGCCTCGGAGCGGTTTTCGTAGCCGCGGCTGGGGATCAGCGCGTCGAACTCGCGCGCCAGATTCTCGTCGAGCGAAATGGTGAAGCGTTCCATGGCCTCCTCCCTCGCCTTGCCGCATTCCAGCATAGCACGCGGCCGTGGCGTTCCGGCCGGGAAACCGGGTGTAAGAAGCCGGATGTCGCGAGCGTCGGTACAATTCGCCCGCCGTCCTTCGGAACGCCGAACATGCACGCCACCGTCGCCCTGCTGCGCAGCACCGACTTCCCCGCGATCCGCCGCCGCGGAATCGAGACCGTGCAGGCCAACCTGGGCTACCGCTGCAACCAGTCCTGCCTCCATTGCCACGTGAATGCCGGCCCGAAGCGCACCGAGGCGATGTCGCGCGAGACCATGGCGGCCGTGCTCGCCTTCGTGCGCGAGCAGCGGGTGGGACGGCTCGATCTGACCGGCGGTGCGCCCGAGCTCAACGAAGGCTTCCGCGATCTCGTCCGAGAGGCGCACGCGCTCGGCGTGCAGGTCATCGACCGCTGCAACCTCACCATCCTGCTCGAGCCGGGGATGGAGGATCTGGCCGGATTCCTCGCCGCCCACCGGGTGGAGATCGTCGCCTCGCTGCCCTGCTACCTCGAGGAAAACGTCGACCGCCAGCGCGGCGCAGGCGTGTTCGCGCGCAGCATCGCCGTCCTGCGCCGGCTCAACGGCCTCGGCTACGGGCGCGCGGGTTCGGACCTCGAGCTCAGCCTCGTCTACAACCCGCAGGGACCCAGCCTGCCGCCGGAACAGCACCGGCTGGAGGTGGAATACCGGCAGCGGCTCGCGACCGGCTACGGCATCGAGTTCACCCGCCTGCTCACGCTCGCCAACATGCCGATCCAGCGCTTCGGCAGCACGCTCGTGTCCAGGGGCCAGTTCGGTTCCTACATGCGCACGCTGCGCGAGGCGCACCGCGAAGAGAACCTCGAAGCCGTGATGTGCCGCAGCCTGCTGAGCGTGGACTGGCAGGGCTGGGTGTATGACTGCGACTTCAACCAGATGCTGGGACTGCCCCTGCGGCTGCCCGAGCGGGCGCGGGTGAAGATCGCGGACCTCGTCGGCCGCGATCTCGCCGGAAACCCGATCGCGGTGATGAATCATTGCTACGGCTGCACGGCCGGGCAGGGGTCGAGCTGCGGCGGCGCGCTCGCGGCCTGAGCGCTTGCGAGCGACGCCGGCGCGCGTCCAGGGCGGGGCGACGGTGAAGCATCGGGTGCGCGCCATGGGATGCGACACGCTTCGCCCGCTGAACGCCGCACCGATCGCGTCGCTGCGGACGCCCGGGCGCGCCTGCCCGCTGCGCTGGTCGTACCCCGCCACGATCTTCGCCTCGGCCCCCGTGCGGCGCGCCGAAGTGCTCTATGTCGCCGGCGGACTCTATGGCAACGTCCATGCGCTTGAGGCGATCAGCGCGCTCGCCGCGCGCGAAACGCAGCCGGTGACGATCGCCTTCAACGGCGATTTCCACTGGTTCGACATCGACGACGAGAGCTTCGAGCGCATCGACCGCGGCGTAGCAGCGCACTGCGCGCTTGCGGGCAACGTTGAGGTCGCGCTCGCCGGCGATGACGAAGGCATCGGCTGCGGCTGCGCCTATCCGCCGGAAGTCGCGCCGGAGACGGTGGAGCGCTCGAATCGCATCCATGCGCGATTGCGCCAGACCGCGCTGCGCTTCCCGGCCCTGCTCGCGCGCCTCGCGCGGCTGCCGATGCACGCGCTGTTCGAGGTCGGCCGGCTCCGGATCGCCGTGGTGCATGGCGACGCGGGCAATCTCGCCGGCTGGCGCTTCGACCGGCAGGCGCTCGACGATCCCGGCCAGGCGGACTGGCTGCGCGCAGTGTTCCGCGACTCCCTCGTGGATGTCTTCGCGAGCAGTCACACCTGCGCTCCCGTCTTCCGGATCTTCGACACCCGCGGCGGCGAACGCGCGGTGATCAACAACGGCGCGGCCGGCATGCCGAACTTCGCCGCCACGCGCCACGGGCTGATCACCCGGATCGCGGCCTCGCGCGCGCCTGTGGCCGCAGTCTATGGCGCAGAACTCTCGACCGTGCGCATCGAGGCGATCCCCGTGGAATACGACGCGCCCGCATGGGAACGCGCCTTCCTCGCCGACTGGCCGGCCGGAACGCCGGCGCACGAGTCCTACTGGCAGCGCATCTTGCGCGGTCCCGATCTCGAGCCCGTTTGCGCGGCACCGCGCCGGATCGCCCTCGGCTGAACGCGGCGGCCCGCTTCCCGACACCGACCGGCCGTTGCGCTACGAGCCGATGTGCACCTGGTACTTCGCGCCGTTCGAGAGCGTGCACGTGCCGGCGCCCTGGCGCGGGCCGCTCATCTGGTACTCGCAGCTCATGGTCGTCCCGCTCGAGCCATAGGCGCTCGCCACGCCCCTGCGCTGGTCGTTGGACACGCGCGTCGCCTCGCCGGTCAGCACCTCGCCGTTGTACTGCAACTGGAAGCGGCCCTTGCCGGTCATCATGTTGGTGACGGTGCCGCTCAGCACTCCGGTTCGCGACGCGAGTTCGTTCGCGGGATACAGGCGCGCCTGGAGCACCACCGGCTGCGGACCGGCAGACGGCGGAACCGGGTAGCCGGCCGGCGGCACCAGCGGATAGTGCTGATACTGCACGTTCCCCTGGGCATCGACGACCGGGACGATGTAGCATCCGGAGAGCACTGCCGCGGAGGCCGACAGCAGCGCGGCGATCCTGATTTTCGCGTTCATGACCTTCTCCTTTCATCGCAGCAGGCGAACGGCCTGCGCGTACGGTCATGATCGGATACGGCCCTGCGGGCTACGCTTACGCGCCGGTTACCGATTGCATCACTGCGTGCCGGCTACGCCAGCTTCTCGAGCAGGGCGCGCGTTTCGGACGAAGGTTTCACGCCGAGCACGGCAAGCGCCCTGCGCAGCCGGTCGAAGGTCTCGATCGCCTCTGCGCGCCGGCCCGTGCGCCGGTAGCAAACCATGAGATTGCGGTAGAAGGCCTCCACCACCGGATCGGCTTCCAGGCAGCTCTCGTAGCAGGCGAGAGCCCGCTCCCACTGCTCCGATCGTTCCCAGTGATGGCCGATCTCGCCGATCGCGCGGACGAAGCGGGCGCGGATGCGGTCGCGCGGCTGGACGTACCCGGCCTCGTCCCGTTCCCCGGCCATGAACGGCCCGCGGTAGAGCGCGCGCAGCCGCTCGGCCAGCATCTCGATGCGGCTCGCGCCGGGTTCCCCCCGCGATCCGCGAAACGCCGTCTCGATCTGTGCGAAGACTTCGTCGAACGCCCAGACATCCACCCAGAAGTAGCGGCGCTCCAGCGTCACCCTGCCCTCGTGCAACACGACGGCCCGATCTTCGCCGAGGAGCTTGCGCAGCCGGTGCAGCGTGCTCGTGAACGAGCGGTGTGCCGAGTCGCCTTCCACGCGTGGCCACAGCGCATCGGTCACGGCCTCCTCGGGGACGCGGCTGCCACCCTGCGCGATCAGCAGCTTGAGCATCTCCAGCGGGCGGCGCTGTGCCTTGCCTTCCGCGGCGAGCGGCGCGTCGTGCCGCAGCAGCTCGAACGAGCCCAGGCAACGGACGCGGAACATCCATGGCCAAGCCTCGACCAGCAGGGGCGGCCGAGCGGGCACCAGGCCTCGCCGCACGATCAGGTGGCGCACGGTTTCGACTTCGATTCCCGCATCGAGCGCGTGAGCACAGGCGCGCGCCATCGCTTCGGGACGCCACCACAGGAAATGCGCATAGCCGTATTCGCGCGCGAGCGCCAGCCCGCGGCGCAGGGCGGTGCGCCCGGGATGTTCCCGGCCGTGCTCGATCGCGATCCGGCCGGCCGTCGTGAGGCAGGTGAACTCGAGGTGATGGTTGCCGATGCCCTCCACGACCGGCCGCAACTGTTGCAGGTGTGCGATGCATCTGCGCTCGTCGTTGCATTCGGCGAGAGCCTCCGCGAGCGCGAGCCGGCACAGCACCTCGAAGTAGGGGCAGCCGGCCTCGATCGCCATCCGCAGCGCCGTGCGCTCGCAGTGCAGCGCGCGCATCAGATCCTTGCGCAGCATCGCCTCCCAGGCCCGGAAGTGGTGATATAGGCACTGGTCGAGGCGGCCGGCGCGTGCGCTCTGGGCGTCGAGCTGCGCAGCAAATTCAGCCGCCGTCGCCAGGTCCTGCACACCCAGCGCCCCGCCGTACGCGTGCACCAGCAACTGAAAGGTCCAGGTCGTCACGCCGGCCGTTCGCGCGAGTTCCAGGCCCTCGCGCGCCGCTTCCATGCATCGTTTCCCGTCCGCCGTCAGCATGTAATACATCGCTTCGACGTTCTTCAGCGTGATGCGCGAGAACGGCGATACGCCCGGCGATCCAGCGATCCCGCGCATCGCCTCGATCAGCTCGAGCGCCCTGGCATGGAGCCCGGTCCACATCAGCGTCAGCGCGCACAGGAGCCCGACGAACATCTTCAGGTTGGGATCGGGCACTTCGCGCGCACGATCGAGCGCGCGAGCGATCCACCGTTCGATGTCGCGCCGCTGCGGCTGGCGCAGCGTGAGCGAGAACACCATGCCGCAGGCGACGCGCGCCTCCACCGCCGCGGAGGGGTAGCTCACGCCGCGGCTCTCCGCTTCGTCGAGGATCGCGATCCATCGGTCGAGCAAGGAGAAGTCGTCGAGCTCGTAGAGGATCGCATCCATCGCGCCCGAGGCGGCAAGCGCCATTCCGGTCCGGTCGGGCGACGGCAGGGCGCGAAACCGCTCGAAGGCCTTTTCATACCGCACCCGCGCCTCGCGCGGCGCGATCTGCGCCCGGCTGGCCGCCGCCCAGAATTCGACCCAGGGATGCCGCTCGCGCGCCTCGGGAGGCAGGTCTTCCACCCAGTGTGCGAGCGTCTCCCCGCGGCCCTGGCCGAGCATCGCCTCCGCATGGGCGCCGATCAGCCGCGCCATCTCGTCCCAGTCCCGGCTTTCGCGGTACAGCGCGACCGCCTCTTCCCCCTGACCCGTCGCTTCCATGGCTGCGGCCGCGGTCCTCAGAGCCGCACGGCGGCGATCCTCATGCAGCGTTTCCCGCACCCGCGCGAGCAGGAACTCGCGGAACATCGGGTGATACTGGTACACGGGCTGCGGCTGGGTGCGGCGCAGCGTGACGAAATGGTTGTCGCGGTACAGTCCGGCCAGAATCTCCTCCGCCCGCTCCTCGCCGCTCACCTCGCGCGCCGTGCCGCGGTCATCTGCGGGAGGAAGGCGGTGCGCATGAGGAAGTCCTGGGTGCGCGCATCGCGTCTGTCGAAGATCTCGCTCGCCAGATAGTCGAACACCGGCTGGCCGGCTGCCGGGTCCGGCGGTTCGGCGATCGAGCCGAGCACCCTCGACTGTTCGAGCAACAGCACCAGCCCCGCGGCCCAGCCCTGCGTCTTCTCGTAGAGTTCGTCCAGCGTATCGGGCTCCACTCCCGGCCTGCGCCGGCGAACGATGGAATCCGTTTCCTCGCGCGTCAGCCGCAGGCTCTCCCAGCCCACGGTCGCCATGGCACGATTCGCGCGCAGGCGCGCGAAGCTCGCGGGCGGATCGCCGCGGCTGATTAGGATGACGCAGCCGCCGCACGGCAGCTCGCAGAGCGCATCTCTCATCACCTCGTGAAGCTGCGAGAACGCCGAGACTGCCTCGTAGCCGTCGAAGACGATCGCGAAGGGCGTCTCGATCCGCGCGTAGAGGGACTGGAAAACGCGGCGCGCGAACACCGGCAGCCCGGCGTGATACTCGGGCGCCAGCAGCGGCAGCGGCTCGTCGCGCTCGTCGCCGAGCGCCGACGTCGCAAGCCTCAGATAGTAGAAGAAGGTCGCGACGTCCGCGTCGCCCTCGTCGAGCTGGTACCACAGCCCGCGCAGCCCGGCGTGCTCGAGGTAACTCGCCACCGCCGTGGTCTTTCCGCAACCGGGCGGCCCGCTCACCCAGACCACGGGCCGCTCGCGCGCCGCATCCAGCAATGCGAACAGGCGCGGTCGCGGCAGGATTCCCGGGAGACTCGGACGGGTGGTCTTTCCAAGCGAAGCGCGCCTCGACCTCATCGGCGTTGCATCCGGCTCACCTTGCACCGCGGCTTCACTGCGCCAATCCGGCCCTGCCGCGCCCACCCTCGTCCCGCATCTTGCGCGGTCAAGATCCCGAACCCGCATCCGCGGCGCCGCGCCGCATCGCCCTCGGCTGAACGGGCGGAGCCGACGCCACGTCTGCCCGCGACGCCGCCTCGATCTCGGCTTGCAGCGACTCGACCCCGTCCATCAGCCCGGAGAATTTCTCGCCGAAGCCGGTGAGTCTGTACTCCACGCGCGGCGGCAATTCGGGGTAGGCCTGCCGCTCCAGGATCCCGAAGCGGACGAGCTTGCGCAGCCGTTCGTTGAGCACCTTCTTCGACAGGCCGGGGACGGCGTGCTCCATCGCACCGGGGCGGTTCACCCCGTTTCGTACCAGGCCGAGCACCGCGAGCGACCACTTGCAGCCGACGATCTCCTCGACCATGCGGGCCACGGGGGGCGGAGCCGAAATTTTCTTCTCGCGCGAAATCATGAAGGGACACCGGAATGTGCCCGGGACACCGTTTCGTCCCCGCTTTTCCGGCGCTCGCGGCTGCTGTAAAAAACACCGGGCAGGCAGATCGCCTGCCCGACGATTATGCACGAAAGGAGACCCGCATGAAGAAGACCCTGATCCTCCTCGCGGCGCTCGCCGCGCCCGCGCTGGCCGCCGCCCCGGTGCCCTATCCGCAGGGCTACCGCGCCTGGACCCATGTCAAGAGCATGGTGATCGCGCCGGGTCACGCCCTGTACGAGGCCTTCGGCGGCATCCATCACCTGTACGCCAATCCGAAGGCGCTGGCCGGGTACAAGTCCGGCAGGTTCGCCGACGGCTCGGTCATCGTGTTCGACCTGCTCGAGGCGAAGAGCGCGGACAACACCGTGCAGGAGGGAGCACGCAAGGTGCTTGGCGTGATGCACAAGGATGCGAAGAAGTACGCCGAAACCGGCGGCTGGGGCTTCGAGGGCTTCAAGGGCGATTCGAAGACGGAACGGGCGGTGGCGGGAAATGCCGCCAAGGCCTGCTTCGGCTGCCACGAGCCGCAGAAGGACAAGGGTTACGTCTTCAGCGCCTGGCGCAAGTGAGCGCGGGCGCGGTGCCCCGCGCCTGGGTCGCCGCCACCGACGCACAGCCGGACGTCATGACGGCCGCAGGA
>MNXU01000016.1:26141-26665 GCA_001872285.1 Betaproteobacteria bacterium CG2_30_68_42 | reverse complement strand
ACCCGAAGGCCTTCTTCACTCACGCGGCATGGCTGGATCAGGGTTGCCCCCATTGTCCAAAATTCCCCACTGCTGCCTCCCGTAGGAGTCTGGGCCGTGTCTCAGTCCCAGTGTGGCGGATCATCCTCTCAGACCCGCTACCGATCGCAGCCTTGGTAGGCCTTTACCCCACCAACTAGCTAATCGGACATCAGCCGCTCCCATCGCGCGAGGCCGTCTCCAGTCCCCCGCTTTCACCCTCAGGTCTCATGCGGTATCAGCCCACCTTTCGGTAGGTTGTCCCCCACAACAGGATACGTTCCGATGCATTACTCACCCGTTCGCCACTCGCCACCAGGGTTACCCCCGTGCTGCCGTTCGACTTGCATGTGTAAAGCATGCCGCCAGCGTTCAATCTGAGCCAGGATCAAACTCTTCAGTTCATCCTGCCTTCTTCCTTCAGGCCACACAAAACCAGCCCCAAACCACCAGACACCAAAAGCCCACAGAAAAACCTCTCGGCCCCCCCGCAAACCCCCAACGCC
>MNXU01000016.1:0-26133 GCA_001872285.1 Betaproteobacteria bacterium CG2_30_68_42 | reverse complement strand
AACGCCCAGCACCCCAAGACCAGCACGCATGACCCACTTCTCTTCGTGTGAGCCCCCACAAGCACCCACACCTATCGGCTGCCAAATTGTTAAAGAGCACGCTGCCGGATCGCAGCCTTCGCGCATCCCGCGAAGAGGCGGAATTGTATCGGCCACGCCCCTGCGTGTAAACCTTTTCCGGCGCTTGCCGGCGCCGGGGCTTCAGTCGCGGAAATTGCCGAACTGGAGCGGCACATCGGTGATCGCCTTCCGGATCGCCGCCATCACCTGCTGGAGCAGGTCCTTCTTGGCGCCCGAGACGCGAACCGCGTCTCCCTGAATGCTCGCCTGCACCTTGAGCTTGCCGTCCTTCACCAGGCGCACAATCTTCCTGCCCAGTTCCTGGTCGATGCCCACCCGCAGCGCGCATTCCTGCCTGACCTTGTTGCCGCTCACGCTCTCGATCCGCCCGCGATCGAGGAGCCGCACATCGACGCCGCGCTTGCCCATGCGCGCGGTGAGCAGGTCATAGACCTGGCCGAGCTTGAACTCGTCGTCCGCATAGAGCGTGAGCAGTTTCTCGGCGAGCTCGACGCGGGCGTCCGAGCCCTTGAAATCGAACCGGTTCGCGATTTCCTTGTTGGCCTGGTCGACCGCGTTGTGCAGCTCGACCCGGTTGACTTCGGAGACGACATCGAAGCTCGGCATCTCTGACTCCCGTCGGTTGCCGGATGAACGGTGGCGCTCAGGCTTTCGCGCGGCGCCTGGCGAGGTTGGCCGCGATGCGCATGCGAAGCGCATTGAGCCGGATGAAGCCGGCGGCATCGGCCTGATTGTAGGCGCCCGCATCGTCCTCGAAGGTTGCAATGGTCGGGTCGAACAGGGAATCGGTCTTCGAGTCGCGCCCGACCACGATCACGTTGCCCTTGTACAGCTTCAGCCTCACCCAGCCATTGACGACGCCCTGGGTCTCATCGATCAGGCCTTGCAGCACCCTGCGCTCCGGGCTCCACCAGTAGCCGCTATAGACGAGACTGGCGTAGCGCGGCATCAGCTCGTCCTTCAGATGCGCCACCTCGCGATCCAGACACACCGATTCGATCGCACGATGTGCCTTGAGCAGGATGGTTCCGCCGGGGGTCTCGTAGCAGCCGCGCGACTTCATGCCCACGTAGCGGTTCTCCACCAGGTCGAGCCGGCCGATGCCGTGGATCCCGCCGAGGCGGTTGAGTTCGGCGAGCGCGCGTGCCGGCGACATCGCCACGCCGTCGATGGCGACCACATCGCCCTTCTCGTAGCTCAATTCCACGTATTGCGGCGCATCGGGAGCCTTCTCGGGAGAAACCGTCCAGCGCCACATGTCCTCCTCCGGCTCGCGCGCGGGGTCTTCGAGAACGCGCCCCTCGTAGGAAATGTGCAGCAGATTCGCATCCATCGAATACGGCGAGCCGCCCTGCCGGTGCTTCATCTCGATCGGAATGCCGTTCTTCTCGGCATAGGCGAGCAGCTTCTCGCGCGAGCCGAGGTCCCACTCCCGCCACGGCGCGATCACCCGGATGTCGGGCTCCAGCGCGTAGTAGCCCAGCTCGAAGCGGACCTGGTCGTTGCCCTTGCCGGTGGCCCCGTGCGCAACCGCGTCGGCACGCACCTGGCGGGCGATTTCGATCTGGCGCTTGGCGATGAGCGGCCGGGCGATCGATGTTCCGAGCAGGTATTCGCCCTCGTAGATCGCATTGCACCGGAACATCGGGAAGACGAAATCGCGCACGAACTCCTCGCGCAGGTCCTCGATGAAGATGTGCTCCGGGCGTATGCCGAACCGGAGCGCCTTCTGGCGGGCCGGTTCGAGTTCCTCGCCCTGGCCGATGTCCGCGGTGAAGGTCACCACTTCGCAGCCGTAGGTGTCCGAAAGCCACTTCAGGATCACCGAGGTATCCAGCCCGCCCGAATAGGCGAGTACGACTCGTTTCACCGCTTTCGTTTCAGTCATGGGATTTCTCGTGGTGTCGAATGCGGTGGCCGGACAGACGCTTCGGCTCCGGCGCGCACGGGCTCAACCGCCCACCTGCCCCAGCAGCAGGTATTCCATCAATGCCTTCTGCGTGTGCAGCCGGTTCTCGGCTTCATCCCACACGACGCTCTGCGGCCCGTCGATGACCTCGGAGGCGACTTCCTCGCCGCGGTGTGCAGGCAGGCAGTGCATGAAGAGCGCATCCGGGCGCGCGCACCGCATCATCTCCGCATCGACCTGCCAGTCCTGGAAGGCCTTGCGCCGCTCTTCGTTTTCGGCCTCGAAACCCATGCTGGTCCACACGTCGGTGGTCACCAGGTCGGCCCCGCGCGCGGCATCCATCGGGTCGGCGAAAGTCTCGAGGCAGCGGGCGTCGAACACCCCGGCGCGCTCCGGCTCAACCTCGTAGCCGGGCGGCGTCGAGACGTTGAGCTTGAAGCCCAGGGTGGCCGCCGCCTGCATCCACGTATTGCACACGTTGTTCGAGTCTCCGATCCACGCCACCGTTCGTCCGGCGATCGATCCGCGGTGCTCGATGAATGTGTAGATGTCGGCCAGGATCTGGCACGGATGGTATTCGTTGGTCAAGCCGTTGATGACCGGGACGCGCGAGTGGCGTGCGAAGCGCTCGATGCTCGCCTGTTCGAAGGTGCGGATCATGACGAGGTCGCACATCCGCGAGATCACTTCGGCCGAGTCCTCGATCGGTTCGCCGCGCCCGAGCTGCGAATCCCGCGTGCTCAGGAAGATCGCCGCCCCGCCGAGCTGCTGCATGCCTGCCTCGAACGACAGCCGCGTGCGCGTGCTCTGCTTCTCGAAGATCATCACCAGCGTCCGGTCCTCGAGCGGCCGGTGGCGCTCGTAGCGCTTGAAGCGTTCCTTGATCCAGCGCGCGCGCGCGAACAGGTATTCGTACTTCTGTACGGAGAAATCGCTGAACTGGAGGAAGTGCTTCGGCGCAGGCATGGCACTCACACCGCGAGGAATTCCCGGATCAGGCCCGAGAGTCCGTCGACCAGCGCTCGCGCATGCTCGTCCTCGAACACCAGCGGCGGCAGCAGACGGATCACCCGGTGCGCGGTCACGTTGATGAGCAGGCCGCGCGCGAGCGCGCGCGCGACCAGCTCCGTGCAGTCCCGGTCCAGCTCGATCCCCACCATCAGTCCGTCGCCGCGGATGTCGACGACGCCTCCCAGCCCAGCGAGCGCAGTACGAAATCCTTCGCGGATCGCCTCGCCGAGGCGGGCCGCGCGGTCGAGCAGGCCCTCGGACTCGATGGCATCCACGGTCGCGAGCGCCGCTGTGCAGGCGAGCGGATTGCCGCCGAAAGTCGAACCATGGTTGCCGGGCTTGAACACCCCCGCGGCCGCTCCGGCCGCGAGGCACGCACCGATGGGCACGCCCGAGGCGAGGCCCTTCGCCAGCGTGAGTACGTCGGGAACGACGCCGGAATGCTGGAAGGCGAACCAGCGCCCGGTGCGCCCGGTGCCGCACTGAACTTCGTCGAACATCAGCAGCCAGCCACGTTCGCTGCACACCCGCCGCAAGCCCTCCAGATAGTCGCGATGCGCGACATTCACGCCGCCCTCGCCCTGGATGGCTTCCAGCAGCACCGCGACGACGTCGCGATTGTTGGCCGCAACCTGTTCGACCGCGGCGAGATCATCGAAGGGCACCCGCACGAAGCCGCCCACCAGCGGCTCGAAGCCGGCCTGAACCTTGCGATTTCCGGTCGCCGAGAGCGTGGCCAGCGTGCGCCCGTGGAAGGCTCTTTCCATCACCACGATGGACGGATTCTCGACGCCCTTCTGGTGACCGTACAGGCGCGCCAGCTTGATCGCCGCCTCGTTCGCCTCGGCCCCCGAGTTGCAGAAGAACGCTTCCTGCATCCCCGCGAGTCCGCACAGCCGGTCGGCAAGCGCTTCCTGCGCGGGGATGCGGTAGAGATTCGAGGTATGGATCAGCGTGGCGGCCTGCGCGGCGATCGCGCGGGTCAGCGCGGGGTGGGCGTGCCCGAGCGTGGACACCGCGATGCCTGCGAGCGCATCGAGGTAGCGCTTGCCCTGATCGTCATAGAGCCACACACCTTCGCCGCGCACGAAGGCGACCGGCAGCCGGGCGTAGGTGTTCATCAGATGGTGCATGGGGACTTCCCCGTGAAGCATCGTCGGACGCCGCTCGTGCGCAGCCGCCCCCGGCCCGCGCCGGCGCAGGGGTCAGGCCGGCAGTGCCTTGATCGCGGCCGAGAGCCGGCTCTTGCTGCGGGCAGCGGCGTTCTTGTGCACGATGCGCTTGGATGCGATGCTGTCGATGACGCCCTGAGCGTCGCGGAAGGCAGCCTGGGCTTGCGCCTTGTCGCCGGCGGCGATCGCCTTGCGGACCCCCTTGATCGCGGTGCGCAGCGTGGAGCGCAGACTGACGTTGTGCGCGCGCCGGACGAGCGCCTGGCGGGCGCGCTTGCGGGCTTGTGCTGTGTTGGCCATGTGACGTGTTTTCCGCTGGGAAAGCGCGCGATTATAGGCGTGGCGCGCGCCCGAGGCAAGGTCGTTGCGGCGCACGCGGGTTGCGGCGGCGCACCGGCTCTGCTACGGTTCGCCGGTTCGCCGGCCCGCCGGCCGCCCGACCACACGATGAACCTGCTCCGAGCCCTCGTCACCGTCAGCGGCATGACGCTGATCTCGCGCATCCTGGGCTTCGTTCGCGACTTCGTGATCGCGCGCGCGTTCGGGGCGGGACTGGCGACCGACGCGTTCTTCGTCGCCTTCCGGCTGCCCAACCTGCTGCGGCGCATGTTCGCCGAAGGCGCATTCTCCCAGGCCTTCGTCCCGCTGCTCTCGGAATACCGTAATTGCCGCACGCACGAAGAGGTGCGCGCACTCGCCGACCGCGTCGCGAGTCTGCTCGCGCTCGCGCTCGTGGCCGCGACCGCGCTCGGGGTCGCCGCGGCGCCGCTGCTGATCTACGTCTCGGCGCCAGGCTTCAGTGCGGACGCGGACAAGTTCGAACTCACCGTGCGGCTGACCCGCATCACCTTCCCCTACATCCTCTTCATCTCGCTCGCCTCGCTCGGTGCCGGCATCCTGAACACGTGGAGCCGCTTCGCGGTGCCAGCCTTCACTCCCGTGCTCCTGAACGTCAGCTTCATCCTGATGGCGCTGTTCGCGGCGCCTTACTTCGACCCGCCCGTGCTCGCCCTTGCGTGGGCGGTCGTCCTCGGGGGCGTCCTGCAGCTCGCGCTCCAGGTTCCGTTCCTGCAACGCATCGGCATGCTGCCGCGGTTCGCGCTCGATGTCCGCGATCCGGGCGTGCGCCGCGTGCTACAGCTCATGATGCCGGCATTGCTCGGGGTGTCGGTCGGACAGATCTCGCTGCTCATCAACACGATCTTCGCCTCCTTCCTGCCCCACGGGAGCGTGTCGTGGCTCTACTACGCGGACCGCCTCATGGAATTCCCGGCCGGCATGCTCGGCGTGGCGCTGGGCACGGTCCTGCTGCCGAGCCTGTCCCGCCACCACGCGGAAAGGGACGCCCGCGCCTTCAGCGAGCTGCTCGACTGGGGCCTGCGGCTCACCCTCCTGCTCACGGCACCGGCCGCGCTCGCGCTCGCCCTGCTCGCGGTGCCTCTGATCGCCACCTTGTTCCAGCACGGTGCGTTTTCCGCAGCCGACGCGATCCAGACCCGCAGCGCCCTGCTCGCCTACAGCGTCGGGCTGATCGGCCTGATCCTGGTGAAGGTGCTCGCGCCCGGCTTCTATGCGCGCCAGGACATCCGCACGCCGGTGAGAATCGCCCTGGTCACCCTCGCCCTCACCCAGGTGATGAACCTCGCCTTCATCGTGCCGCTGCGCCACGCCGGGCTCGCGCTGGCGATCTCGCTCGCCTCGCTCATCAACGCCGGGCTGCTCTATCGCGGCCTGCGGCGCGCGGAGGTGTTCGTGCCCGGCCCCGGCTGGCCGCGCTTCGCAGCCAGGATTCTCGTCGCGCTGGCAGCGCTTGCCGCCGCGCTCTGGTTCGCCGCGGGGAGCGATCGTGCCTGGCTCGGTTACGCGGCCGGCGAGAAGGTCGCGCGCCTGACGCTGGTGGTGGCGGCGGGTGCGGCTGCATACTTCTGCACGCTCTGGGTGCTCGGCTTCCGGGCACGCGATTTCAGGCGGCCCGCCGCCCCGTGAGCCCGGCGCGGCTATACTTTCCGGCAGCCGCGCTGCGCGGTTCGACGAGTAGGAGACCCGATGAAACTCACCAGCACCGGATTCGCCGACGGCGGACGGATTCCGCCGGAATATGCGTTCTGCATTCCCGATGCCGCGACCCATGCGCGCCTCGGAGCCAACCGCAATCCGCCACTCGCGTGGAGCGATGTGCCCGCCGGCACGAAGTCCCTGGTCCTGATCTGCCACGACCGCGATGTTCCCTCCAAGCCCGACGACGTCAACCAGGAGGGGCGGACGATCCCGGCAACGGCTGCGCGCGTGGACTTCTTCCACTGGCTGCTGATCGACCTGCCGCCTCAGCCCGCGTCGATCGCGGCGGGCGAGTTTTCCGACGGGGTCACGGCGCGCGGCAAGAGCGGGCCGGCCGCCCCGCGCGGCGCGCGCCAGGGTTCCAACGACTACACCGCCTGGTTCGCCAATGACAAAGACATGGCGGGCGAGTACTACGGCTACGACGGCCCGTGCCCGCCGTGGAACGACGCGATCGAGCATCACTACGTCTTCACCCTCCATGCCCTCGACATCGCGCGGCTGCCGCTCGAGGGAACCTTCACCGGCGCCCAGGTCCACGAGGCGATCCGCGGCCACGTGCTCGCACAGGCCCGCCTCACGGGCATCTATGCGCTGAACCCCGCGCTCGATGCCGCGAAGGCCGCCCGATGATCGACCTCCATTTCTGGCCCACGCCGAACGGCTACAAGATCCTCCTGTTCCTCGAGGAAACGGGGCTCGCGCACCGGCTCGTGCCGGTCGATATCGGCCGCGGCGCCCAGTTCGCCCCGCAGTTCCTCGCGATCTCGCCCAACAACCGCATGCCCGCGATCGTCGATCACGAACCGGCCGACGGCGGGGAGCCACTGTCCGTGTTCGAGTCCGGCGCGATCCTCCTCTACCTCGCCGAGAAGACCGGCCGTTTCCTGGCGAAGGACCTGCGCGCTCGCAAGCAGACGCTGGAGTGGCTGTTCTGGCAGGTTGGGGGGCTCGGCCCCATGGCCGGCCAGAACCACCATTTCAACCAGTACGCCCCCGAGAAGATCCCCTACGCCATCCGCCGCTATGTCGACGAGACCTCGCGCCTGTATGCGGTGCTCGACCGCCGCCTGGAACAGCGCGAATACGTGGCCGGCGATTACTCGATCGCCGACATGGCCTGCTACCCGTGGATCGTTCCCTGGAAGCGTCAGGGCATGGTCCTCGACGAATTCCAGAATCTGCGGCGCTGGTTCGACGCCATCCGCGCGCGTCCGGCCACCCTGCGCGCCTACGAACGCGGGGCTCGGGTGAGCAGCGAGCCGGTGGTCAATGAGGAATCGCGCCGCCTGCTGTTCGGTCAGAACGCAGCGACCGTCGCCCGCGCGGGCGCGCGGGGAGACGCTGGACAGTCCGGTGGCCCGCAAGCGTGAGCGCACCGCGGCTCGCGACCTGACCCTTGCCGGGCGGCACCAGGACGAGAAACCGGTCGCGGGGGGCGGACACTGTGCCCCGGCGACCGGTCTGCGCCAGCCTACTTGAGGTGCTTGTTGACCAGCTTGGTCATCTCGAACATCGAGACCTGCTTCTTGCCGCCGAAGATCGCTTTCAGCTTCTCGTCGGCATTGATCATGCGCCTGTTGATCGCATCCTGGAGCTTGTTCGACTTGATGTAAGCCCAGATCTTCTTGACCACCTCGGTGCGCGGCAGCGGCAGCGCGCCCACGACGGCGGCGAGCACTTCGCTGGGCGTCATTGCTTTCATGAATGCGGGGTTGGGCGTGCGCTTCTTGGCGGGTGCCTTGGGAGCCGTTTTTTTTGCAACAACTTTCTTTGCAACCGGTTTCTTCGCCGCCGGCTTCCTGGCCGGGGCCTTCGCGCTGGCCGCAGGCTTCTTGGCGGCCGGTTTCCTGGCGGGTGTCTTGGACGTGCTCTTCTTCGCTGCTGCCATGGTTACGCCTCCTTTCGAGTTGGTTCGATCCTGCACGGGATGGCCATTCCCGCCTCCGCATTGCAAAGCCGCGCAAAGGATGCGTCTGGCAAGACATCCTGTCAATGGGCTGGAGCGAAAAAAAAATGCCCGGCGGGTCGGGCCGTTTCTTTCGCGCATCCCCTCGCCAGAGCCCCGCGCCGGGGCAGTCCTCCGGCCCGCGCTCAGCGCCTGAGCCGCGCTGCGAAGCGGCGGCGGAAGTCCCGCAGCTTGGGGGCGATGACCAGCGCGCAGTAGGGCTCGCCGGAATGGCCGGCGAAGTATTCCTGGTGGTAGTCCTCCGCCGGCCAGAAATCGCCAGCGGGAAGCACCTCGGTGACGACCGGATCCGCGAACGCCCGCTTCGCCTCGAGCTCACGGATCATGCCCAGCGCATGATCGCGCTGCTGCGGGGAATGGAAGAAGATCGCCGAGCGGTACTGGCTGCCCACATCGTTGCCCTGGCGATCGCGAGTCGTCGGATCGTGGATGGCGAAGAACGCTTCGAGCAGCGTCCGGTAGTCGAGCACCTTCGGCGCGAAGCGGATCTGCACCACCTCGGCGTGACCGGTGTCTCCCGCGCAAACCTCGCGATACGTGGGGCGCGTGCGCGTCCCGCCCATATAGCCCGAGACCACCGCGACCACCCCGTCGATCTCCCGGAATACCGCTTCCAGGCACCAGAAGCAGCCGCCCGCCAGGGTGGCGATCTCCACTGCGGAATCGTCTGCAGGAACTGCACTCGCGCTCATGACATCTTCCTCCGAACGTATGACAAGGTTCTGCCCGGACACCCGATGCCGGACAAGGCCTGTGATCGCCGCAGGGCCGCAAGATTCCCTGCGCGCGGCCGCGACATGCCTCCGATTGTGCACTGCTACCTCGCGGGCGCGCAGCCTTGCCGCCAGAATGCGCACGAGGTACTTTTCGCATGAGCCCGTGAACACACAAACGCCGGTGCCGTCTTCGGCTCACGGCCATACAACAGAGGTCAGAACCTTGTCGCTGCTTCGGCGTCTGCTTCCGCTGGGAGTCGGCTCGTCCGCCTGCGAGGCCCGCTCCACCGAACTGCTGCGCTGGCTGGAGACCCTGCCGGGAGTGGACGCGGCAGATGCCGCGCGCCTGATCGCGGCGAGGATCGGCGAGGTCCGCGCAGCCGGGGTCGATCCCAGGACGAGGCTCACGCTGCTCGATTCCCTGCGCGAAGCGGCCGAGAGCCGCCTGCCGGCGCTCGAGCGAACGCTCGCGGCGGCGACGCTTCCGCTCGCCGAGGACGCGCGCCGCGCATGGGCCGGAGCCGCGCAGCTCCTCGACGCGCTGGCCGGCGGCTATGCCGAAGTCGCCAGCGCGGCCGCCTCGCGATGGAGCCTGCGCGGCGGCTCACGCCCCATCCGCCCCCCTCTCATCCAGGCGATGCGCTACTGCGCCCGCCGCCTGGCGCTTCGCTATCGCGTCCATGCCGGCGGCAATGACCCGGGCTGGCTCGACCTGCACCGCCTCTACGGCCTGGCGCGCGAGGCGGGTTTCGCCGCCACCCTGCTGGGCGGGGACGAAATCCCCGAGGCGATCTATCTCAAGGCGCTGCTGCTCTCGTTCGCCGAGCCGACCCGCTTCGCCGCCGGGGAACTCGACCTGGTGCAAGGCTATCTCGACCGCACTGCCCATCTCGCCGAAATCGTGCCCGCGGAGCAGGCGTCCCGCGTCGATGCGGATCCCGCCTGCTTCCTGATCCAGGTCGCCCAGCCGCACGGCGGCCTTTCGCTGCGCAAGTGGAAGCCCGAGCGCATCGCGCCCGGCGACCTCGCGATCCGCTGCGGACAACTGCTCGCACGTCTCGACGGCCAGATCGCCGGGCTGGAACAGCGTGTCGCCCCGCCCATGCTCGGCCTGCCCAAATTGGCCGCGGATCCGCGCTACCTCGGCCTGATGCGCTCGCTGCGCGAGTGCTGGGGTGCGCCGGCCACGCGCCGCCACAAGCGCATGCGCGCCTTCCCTCGAAGCGAGCTGGTGGCGGGCTTCGATGCCGTGTGGGAACGGCGCTCGGCGCGCCCGGCCGCGGAGGCCGGCTTGCCTGCGAGCGCGCGCACCGAGTCGAGCGAATGGGCCATCCACAACGAAAGTCCGCAAGGCTATGCGCTCGGCTACCTGCGCGGCGACACGCGCCCGGTGCGGGTCGGCGAGCTGGTTGCGATGCACCCGAGCCACCAGACCGACGACCTGTTGTGCATCGTGCGGCGCCTCGTCAATCGCTGGCAGGACGGGCTCGAAGTCGGAGTGCAGGTGCTCGGCGCGCGCATGGTCACCGCGACCGTTTCGGTGCGAACCGGCGAGGCGCAGCCGCAGGAACGCACCCAGCGCATCCTGGTGCTGCCCGCGATGCCGGCGCACGGAGACTCCTCCGGCATCCTCGCCCCGGTCGGCGCGCTCGCCACCGGCACCCGCTTCTCCGCGCACAACTGTGGAGAGCCGACCGTGCTGAAGGTGGGGCGCAGGATCGAGCGGCTCGCCTCGTGCGAGCTGTTCGCGCTGGAGCAGGTCGCGATCTGACTACGGCCGCTCGCCGGAAGCCAGCCGGTGCGCCTGGCGGGTGGTCTCCGGCAGCCGAAAGCAGGTCACGCAGGCCATCACCCACACGATCGCGGTTTCGAGGCTCACGCGGTGGCCGACCGACACGAACAGCGGCCGCACGCCCGCCCGCGTGCGCAACACCGCGCCGATCGTCTCCCCGCGGTCGCGCAGCGGCACCCAGGCGCCGCGCTCCTGCGGCAGCGCGCCGTACTCGCCGACGAGCCGGCTCTTCGCCACACCGATCGCCGGCACGTCGGCCAGCACGCCGATGTGGCTCGCGATGCCGAATCTGCGCGGGTGCGCGATCCCCTGGCCGTCGTACAGGACGAGGTCGCAGCGGGTACGCAGGCGGGAGAACGCTTCGAGCGCGGCGGGCGCCTCGCGGAACGAGAGCAGACCGGGCACGTAAGGAAAGCGCGTCGGCAGACGCGCGATCACGCTCTCCACCAGGTCGAGTTCCGGAAAACGAAGCAGCGCCACCGCGGCGCGGGTCACGCGTCCGCCTTCCTCGAAGCCGATGTCGATGCCGGCGACATGGCGCACCGGGCCCAGCCGGTCCTCGGCCACCACCTCGAAGCGCAGCCGCTCCTGCACGCGAACCGCCTCGGCCGGAGTCAGGTCCCAGGGATGCCTCGCCTCCACGATGCCGCCATTGTGCCCGCGGCACGGCGATCGCGCATCCTCCCGCCGCACGCTTGATAGAATCGCGCCTTCCGCATCACCGCCCGCGCGAACCGCCCCGTTCCGACCGAATGAATGTCATTGTCCTGGGAGCCGGCGTGGCCGGCGTGACGAGCGCCTGGTACCTGGCGTGCACCGGACACTCGGTCAGCGTCGTCGAACGCGGCGAGGGCGCGGCGCTCGAAACCAGCTTCGCCAACGGCGGCCAGATCTCCGTGAGCCACCCCGAGCCTTGGGCGAATCCGCGCGCCCCCGGGCAGATCCTGCGCTGGCTCGGCAGGACCAACGCGCCCCTCAGGTTCCGGCCGCGCGCCGACTGGCGGCAGTGGTCCTGGGCGGCGGCCTTCCTGCGCGAATGCCTGCCGGGGCGCACGCGGCGCAACACCGATGCGATCGCGGCCCTCGCGCTGCGCAGCCGCGATGCGCTGCGCGCCCTGCGCGAAGAGACCGGAATCGAATTCGAGCGCGAGGCACGCGGCATCCTGCACCTGTTCTTCGACGCGGCGGAGTTCTCGCGCGCCGGCGCACGCGCGGCGCTGCTGCGCGGATATGGAATGCAGGTACGCGTGATCGACGCCCGCGAGTGCGCCGCGATCGAGCCGGCGCTCTCCGAGTGCCACCTCCCCTTGCGCGGCGGGCTGTACGCACCCGAGGACGAATCGGGTGACGCCCACCTGTTCACGCGACGGCTCGCCGAACTCGCGGCCGCGCGCGGCGTTAAGTTTCGCTACCGCACCGAGGCGATCGGGTGGGACATCGTCGACGGGCGCGTGTTCGGCGTGCGCATCAGGGACGAGCACGGACTGACCGGGGTGCTGAAGGCCGATGCGATCGTGCTGTGCCTGGGCAGCCAAAGCGCGGACTTCGCGCGGCTGCTCGGCGAGGATCTTCCGATCTACCCGGTGAAGGGCTACTCGGTCACCCTGCCGGTCGCCGCAGAAAACGGTGCGCCGCACGTGAGCATCACCGACGAATCGCGCCGCATCGTCTGCTCGCGCCTCGGCGGGCGGCTGCGCATCGCCGGCACCGCGGAGCTGGCGGGCTATGACCTCGGCATCGACCGCGCGCGCTGCGAGGCGATCCTCGCCCGCGCGCGCGAGATATTCCCGGGACTGCGCGAAGCGGGCGAGCCGCAATTCTGGGCCGGCCTGCGGCCGACCACGCCGTCCAACCGGCCGATCCTCCGCCGCAGTCGCATGCCAAACGTCTTCTACAACACCGGCCACGGCTCGCTCGGCTGGACCCTCGCCTGCGGCTCCGCGCAAGCCCTCGCCAAGATCATCGGCTCGGGGTCAGTTCTTTAATTTATAGTTTACGTGCGCCTGCGATAATGCGCGCGGGAGAACGGCCGAACGGCTCGGGCCGCCCGCGACCGACCACGTCGACTATGAATTGAAGAACTGACCCCCAATTGCTGACCCCCGATTAGCCTCGTCGACTATAAAGTAAAGAACTGACCCCAATGATGGATTATGACGTCTTCAACGGCGACGCGGATGGGTTGTGCGCGCTCCAGCAGTTGCGCCTGGCCGAGCCGTGCGGGGCAACGCTCGTCACCGGCGTGAAGCGCGACATCCGGCTGCTGGACCGGGTACGGGCCGAGGCGGGAGACGTGCTCACGGTGCTCGATGTCTCGCTCGACAGCAACCGCAAAGGCCTGGAGCGCGCCCTGGAAGCGGGCGCGCGGGTGTGCTGGTTCGATCACCATTTCGCCGGCGACATCCCCGCGCATGCGAATCTCGAGGCGCACATCGACACCGCGCCCGAGGTGTGCACCAGCGCCCTGGTCGATCGCCATCTCGGCGGGCGTTTCCGCCGCTGGGCGGTGGTCGCGGCCTTCGGCGACAACCTGCCCGCCCTCGGCCGGCGGCTCGCGCTGGAATGCGGCCTGGACGAGGCGCAGACCGCAGCCGCCGCGCGCCTGGGCGAACTGTTGAACTACAACGCCTATGGCGAGAGCATCGCCGACCTGCATTTCGATCCGGCGGCGCTCGCGCTGCGGCTGCGCGAAGCCGCCGATCCCTTCGCCTTCATCCGCGATTCCGACGTGTTCGCGCGGCTCTCCGTCGGCCATGACGAAGACATGGCCCGGGCCGCCCGCATCCGGCCCGAACGCATCGGTGCGCATGGCATCGTGCTGCTGCTTCCAGACGAAACCTGGGCGCGGCGCGTGAGCGGACCGCTCGCCAACGAGTGGGCGCGCGCCCATCCCGACCGGGCGCTCGCGGTGCTCTCGCCCAACACGCGCGGCAACCTCACCGTGAGCGTGCGCGCGCCGGTGGCACGCCCGCAGGGAGCCGACACCCTCTGCCGTGGCTATCCCTCGGGTGGCGGGCGCAAGGCGGCCGCCGGCATCAACGACCTGCCGCCGGCGGAATACGAGCGATTCTGCGCGGCGTTCGAGGCGCATTTCGCGGCCTGATCCGGCGCGAGCGGCGACAATCGCGGGCGTTGCGGGCCGTCCGGGCCCGCCGGAACGCAATCGATGCTGTTCAACTCGCCCGAGTTCATCTACCTGTTCCTGCCGGTCGTGCTGGCGGGTTTCTTCTGGCTCGCCCGCTGGAGCCACCGCGTCGCCGCGACCTGGCTCACCGCCGCCTCGCTGTTCTTCTACGGCTGGTGGAACCCCGCCTACGTGGGACTGCTGCTCGCCTCGATCTTCTTCAACTACGGCATGGGGCTCGCGCTCGCACGCGAAGCGGGCCGGCCGCCGCAGGCGCGCCGCCCCATGCTCCTCGCATTCGCGATCGCGGCGGATCTCGGCCTGCTCGGCTATTTCAAGTACGCCAATTTCTTCCTTGACAGCGCCAACGCGCTCCTCGGCACCGGCTGGAATGCCGGCTCGATCATCCTGCCGCTGGGCATCTCCTTCTTCACGTTCACCCAGATCGCGTTCCTGGTGGATGCCTGGCGCGGCATCGCCCGCGAATTCAACTTCATCCATTACGGCCTGTTCGTCACCTATTTCCCGCACCTCATCGCCGGCCCGGTGCTGCACCACAAGGAGATGATGCCCCAGTTCGGCCGCGCCGAAACCTACCGGATGAACTGGGAGAACCTCGCGGTCGGACTGACCATCTTCGCCATCGGCCTGTTCAAGAAGGTGGTGCTCGCCGACGGCGTGGCGCCTCTCGCCGGCCCCGTCTTCGATGCCGCCCGCTCGGGCGTCGCACTGTCCTTCCTCGAAGCGTGGGGCGGAGCGCTGGCCTACACGCTGCAACTGTATTTCGACTTCTCCGGCTACTCGGACATGGCAATCGGCCTGTCGCGAATGTTCGGCGTGACGCTGCCGCTGAACTTCGATTCACCCTACCAGGCATTGAACATCGTGGATTTCTGGCGGCGCTGGCACATGACGCTCTCGCGCTTCCTGCGCGACTACCTGTACTTCTCGCTGGGCGGAAACCGCAGGGGCCGCGCGAGGCGTTACATGAACCTGTTCATAACGATGTTGCTCGGCGGCCTGTGGCACGGAGCCGGCTGGACGTTCGTCATCTGGGGCGGACTGCACGGCCTCTACCTCGCGATCAACCACGCCTGGCAGGGGCTCCGGCAGCGCCTCGGCCTGCCGGGAGGGCGTGCCTGGACGCGATGCCTCGCATGGGCGATCACCTTCCTCGCCGTGGTCGTGGCCTGGGTCTTCTTCCGCGCGGCCTCGCTCGATGCGGCGCTGGCGATCCTTGCGGCGATGAGCGGCGCGAACGGCGTCGCGATCCCGGCCGAGTGGCTGAGCGAAGCGCATTGGCGTATCCCGTCGCTGCTCGATGCCGCCGGAATACGGGTCGGACATGCCGGCCGCCACGTACCCGATCCGCGCACATGGCTATGGATGCTCGTCCTGGTGGCGGTCGCGGCGCGTGCACCGAACACCCAGCTCATCCTCGCAGATTTCCGCCCGGCACTGGATTTCCGGCCCGGCGCGGCACGCGTCCCGTCCTGGCGTTTCCGGACGGGCCTTCCCTGGGCCGCGGCGGCGAGCCTGATGCTAGCCGCGGCGCTGACCCGCGGCGAAGCAGTGTCCGAATTCCTCTACTTCCAGTTCTGATGAACGCTCGGCGCCACAGTCTCCTCGTGCTCGGCTCAACGGCAGTGCTCGTCGCGTCGGCCTGGGCACTGGCATGGTGGCTGCAGCCGCTCTACGGCGACCTCACGCGCATCGGCACCCATGCGGAACGGTATTTTGGCCCGAATGCGCCGCTGGCGGAATTCCATCCCACCGCGGCATCCTGGGGCAACTACGACCGGCCGGCGGACGTGCTGGTGATCGGGGATTCCTTCGCGAACCTGCGGCCGGCCCAGCAGTGGCAGAACTGGCTCGCCGTTCGCACCGGGTGGCGCATCCACACGGTCGACCGGCTCAACCTGCCCCTCGCCGCGCTGATGGCCAGCCCCGTCTATGCGCTCGCTCCGCCACGGGTCGTGATCTGGAACAACATCGAGCGCGACCTGCGCGACGAATACGGCGACGGTGCCGGGCATTGCCCCGCGCGGGCACGCGCCGCCCCCGTCGATCCGCTGGTCATCCATCCGACGAGCCGCGCCGCGGCGCGGGTGCAACGCCCCCGGCCGCTCGCACAGATCAATCCCGGGTTCGCGCGGGCATGGATCTGGAAGGCTCTCGCGCGCGAGGCGTTCGGGCGCGACACCTCCCAAACGGTGCGCCTGCCGCTCGCGCGCGCAGACCTGTTCAGCGCACGCCGGTCGTCGGACCTTCTCGTCTACCGGCGCGATCTGCGCAAGTCCTCATGGAAGAACGCCGACCTCGAGCGCATCCGCTGCAGCTACGAGCGTCTCGCGGCGCGATTCGAAGCCAATGGCAGGACGCGCTTCGTCACTGCAATCGCACCCGACAAGTCGAGCGCCTACCGGCCCTGGCTCAAGGATCCGGTCGCGCTTCCGCCGAGCGTCCTTCCCGCTCTCCTCGAAAATTTCCCGGTCCCCGACGCGCGCCTGGACCGAGCCGTATCGAAGGCCGTTGCGGCCGGAGTGCCCGACGTCTATCTGCCCGACGACACGCACTGGGGACCTGCCGGCCACCGGCTCGCGGCCGAGGCCATCCTCGCGCTGCTCGTGGCACGGGGTCTCGCGCGATGACCGGAAGCGCCCCTGCGCAACGCCGGTCGCGCCGTGCGCTTCGCGCCGGCATCGCCTTCGCGGGGCTGCTGCTCGCGGCCTCGGTGCTCGCCCGCGCGGAGCTCATCGACGCCGGTCCAGCGGACTATCGCGCGCGGCTGCGCGCCTTGCGTCCCGGCGACACCCTGCGCCTGGCGCCGGGCGAGTACGCGCGCGGGCTGCCCGTGCACGGCCTGGCTGGCGAGCCCGGCCGCCCGATCGTCATCCATGGTCCGGCCTCCGGAGCGCCCGCGCTTTTCCTCGCGCGCCCCGGCCACAACACGATCAGCCTCGTCGATGCGCAGCACGTCGTCATCCGCGATCTGGTACTAGAGGGGCGCGAGCTCCCGGTCGACGCCGTCAAGTGCGAGGGCCATGCGCGCTGGGCGCATCACGTCACGCTCGAGAACCTCCTCATCCGCGGCCACGGCAACAACCAGCAGACCGTGGGCATCTCCACCAAGTGCCCGGCCTGGAACTGGGTGATCCGCGGCAACACCATCCTCGGGGCGGGCACCGGGATCTACCTTGGAAACTCCGACGGGCGCGCACCCTTCGTCGCTGGGCGGATCGAGGACAACGTCATCGTGGACTCGCTAGGCTACAACCTCCAGATCAAGCACCAGCTCGCGCGTCCGCGAGTACCGGGAATGCCCGAGGAGCCGAGCCTGACCGTCATCGCCCACAACGTGTTCGCCAAGCCGAACGCCGGAAACGCCGAGTCCGCGCGCCCCAACGTGCTGGTCGGCCACTTCCCCCGCGAAGGACCCGGTGCGGAGGACCGCTACGCGATCCATGGCAACTTCTTCTTCCAGAACCGGCACGAGGCGCTCTTCCAGGGCGAGGGTAACATCGCGCTGTATTCCAACGTATTCGTCAACCGCCATGGCGACGGCATCCACGTCCAGCCCCACAACGACCTCCCGCGCCGGATCGAGATCGCCTTCAACACCGTCGTCGCCGCGGGCACCGGCATCGCCGTACGCAACCGCGAGGGTCAGCCGGTGACCCACCGGCAGGCGGTCAGGGCGAATGCGGTGTTCGCAGCGAAGCCGATCGAGGCGCCCGACGCGGCCGGCAATTTCACCGCACCGCTGGCCGAGGCGGACCGATCGCTGAACCGGCCTCGGGCGGCGCCCGGAGAACTCGACCTCTACCCGAAGCGCGCACTGCCCGCGCCCGGGAACGGGGACGAGCCGCAGCTCGACGGCCTGCCCGGCGCGCACCTGGACTTCAACGGAGTGACGCGCGCGCCCGGAACCGTGGGCGCATACAGCGGCCACGGCGCCAATCCGGGGCGGCTGCCGCGACTGGAGCGCCAATGACTCCATCATCGCGTCCGTCCGGTGCGGCGCCGCACGGCGGCGCGCGCCCGGAGCCCGCGGCGCCGGTGCGCCTGCTCGGCTGGGCGGCGCTCGGCTACACCGCATTCGTCCTCTACGGCAGCCTGGTGCCTCTCCACTTCCAGCCGCGCGCGGCGGGCGAGGCGTGGGAGGCGTTCCGGGACATCCGCTACCTGAACCTGGGCATCGGCTCGCGCGCCGACTGGGTCGCCAACATCCTGCTGTTCGTGCCGCTCGCGTTCCTGTGGATGGGCGTGCTGTGCGGCGAAAGCGCGCGCTTCGCGCGCAATCTGGCCGCCTCGATCCTCGTGATGGCCTGCGCCGCGGCACTCGCGCTCGCGATCGAAGCCGCGCAGATCTTCTTCCCTCCGCGCACCGTCTCCCTGAACGACGTCCTCGCGGAGGACATCGGGGCGCTCGCGGGCATCGCGCTGTGGTGGCTTTCAGGACGGCGGGTGCTCAGCTACCTGGCCGGCTGGTCGGACTCGGGCGCGCGCGCGGGCATGGCGCCGCGGCTGCTCGCCGCCTACCTGTTCGTCATGTTCGCCTACAACCTGCTGCCGCTCGATCTCACCATCAGCCCGATCGAGGTCTTCCACAAGTGGCGCGAGGGCAAGGTCGTCCTGGTGCCCTTCGGCGCCGTGTTCCCCGACCTCGCCCAGCGCATCTACGCCCTGGCGAGCGACGCAGCGATCTGGATTCCGGTCGCCTTCCTGTGGCAGATGTCTTCGTCATTGCCTGCGCGCCGCGTGGTCCTGCGCGTGACCGCCTGCGCGGCGCTGCTCGAACTGCTCCAGCTCTTCGTGTACTCACGCGTGAGCGACGTCACCGACATCCTCACCGCCGCGGCCGGAGCGACGCTCGGCGCGATGCTCGCGACCCGCCTCGCCGGGCGCACGGCGCAGCCCCGATCGACGCGAGGCTCGCGGGCGGGACCGGTCCTCCTCGGGCTCGCGGCCCTGCTGGCATGGCTCGCCGTGCTCGCGACCGTGTTCTGGTACCCGTTCGATTTCGACACCGAGTGGGGCTTCGTGCACCGGCGCATGGACGCGGTCCCGCGCGTGCCGTTCGTCACCTACTACTACGGCACCGAGTTCCGGGCGGTGACCGAGGTGCTGCACAAGACGGGGTTCTTCCTTCCGCTCGGCGCGCTTCTCGCGCTGCTGGGCCGCACCGCGCAGCGGCTGGGAGTGCCGCCCTGGGCCGTGCATGCGATCGCAGTCGTGCTGATGGCCGCGACCGCGGCGACCATCGAAGCGGGTCAGCTCTTCCTGCCCGCGAAGTACGCCGACCCGACCGACTGGACGCTCGAGTTCGTCGGCGCCGCGGCCGGCTACGTTCTCGCGTGGAAGCTGTCCCCACCCCGGCGGGGGTCAGTTCTTTAATTTATAGTGTCGATGTCACCGGCATTACGCCATCGGCATCGAGGTCACCCACGAACGGGCGCAACAGCCGCGGCCGCAACGCCGAAAAACTATAAATTAAAGAACTGACCCCGGTGCGGGGCGACGCCTGCGCGCACCCAGCAGCAGAAGCGCGAGCGCCGCCACCACCAGCGCGGCGGTGTTTGGTTCGGGGACCGTTCGCGTCGTGTTGAAAACGTAGTACAGGCCGCTCGCAACGACAGCGCTGTCGCTCAGCCGGACGATCTGATAGGTTCGGGTGAAGGGCTGCGCGGTCCCCGCGAATGCGAAGTCGATCCGGAACTGCGCGGTGATGTTCTGCAGGCTGCCGCTGATCCCTTCCACGTTCGGACCGTTGTCCAGCGTCTCGATCGCGCCGCCGGTGCCGGGCTTGTTCGAGGTCGTGGTGACCACCTGCGCCTGCACGCTGGGATTCTGGTTGAAGGCGAGCTGCCCGAACAGCCCCATGCAACCGTTCGCGAGCACCACGCTCGGGCTGGTAACCGGGAAGACCCCGGCGCTGGTCTTCGTGAACTGGAAGCCGCCGCTCGCGCAGGTCTGGGGCGTGGCGGCGCCATCCTTCAGGATGATGTTGTACGAAACCGCGAATGCGCCACCCGCGGCTGCGAATGCCGCCACACCGATCACCGCTTTCAGGAATGACTTCAAATCGATCTTCATATGGACCTCACCGCACGCGGATGCGCCAGCCACGGCATGTCGTTTTCGGCAGAAACCAAGTACCCGCAATGGTCAAGCAAGTAATGTGCCGCGCGCATTCATGCTTTCCCGATCAATGGCTTGCCTGCCGCACCGATTCGGCGGCCGATCCCACTGTAAGTTTTTTCGACACGGCGGCGGCGGGAGTGTCGCCGGGAATGCCCCAGGCCTCGCGATCCGGCGCGGACAGCCTTCCGGCAGGGCCGCCTGCGGGCATCGCCCGCATCAGGCCCGCCGCCGCCACCAGCCAGTACGCGAGATCCCAATACGCGATGCCGAGGAACATCGCCCCCGACGCGTAGCCGGCGAGCGACGCCCGCAACATGACGCAGGCATCCGCCCGTCCGCCCGGCCCTCTCGCCGAGCGCCCGAGCGAGAGCATCGAGCCGACGATCAGCGCCAGCCACAGCGCGAGCCCCGGCAGCCCATGCTCGGCCGCGATCTCGATGTAGGCGTTGTGCCAGTCGCGCAGTCCGCCGGTCGCGAGCGACGCATAGATCCAGCCCTCGAAGCCGCCGCCGAACACCGGGTGCTCGGCGATGAAGGCGAGGCCGATGCGCCAGATTTCGAGGCGTGAGGCGGCCGAACCCTCCGACTGCGGCGCAGCCAGGGTCGCCATGCGTCCGAGCCATTCCTGCGGAAATGCGGCCAGGACGAGCACACCGCCTGCGGCGATCGCCGCGGCCGCCGCGAGCTTCCCGCGGCCCGACCAGGCGAGCAGCACGGTCACCACGGCGAGACTCAGCAGGCCGCCGCGCGACCAGGAAGTCAGCGCGGACGCATAACACAGCGCGATCACCGCGCGCAGCGCCCACTTCGAGGCCGCCTCCCGCATCTCGCGCAGCCACAGCACGAGCAGGGGGATGGCCATCACCACCGCCACCGCGAATTCGTTGTTGCCCTCGAACTGGCTGCCGGGCGGGCCATAGACGCGGTCGTGGAAACCGGTCATGAGCGCCCAGGTGCCGCCCTTCACGGCCGCCGCCGCGACCGACAGTCCGATCCCCGCGAGCAGCAGGCCGAGCTTCTCGCGGCTGTCGATGAGCAGCCACATCAGCACCAGGGGCGGCAGGATCTTCGCGACTTCGAGCAGCTTCGGCCACGCAGCCCAGGGGTTGATCCCCTGCCAGGTCGTGACCGCGAACCATGCCCAGAGCAGACCGAAGACGCCCACGCGCCAGTCCCGGGCGAGGCGCGGGCGCCATTTCTCGAACCACGCCTGTCTGAGTGCGCCGGCACAGGTGGCGGCGAACATCGCCTGGTACGCGGGGAATTCCCGCATGAACCCGCCGGCATATCCCTGCGGGTGCAGGAAGCCCACCACGGCGAGCGCCACCACCCCGAGCCAGGCGCGGGCGAACGCCGCCCACGCCAGGGCCGCCAGCACCAGCAGGATCACCAGGTCACGCATCGGTTCGGTCCATGACGGGCGCAATCATCGCCGGAAATCGGCGGCTGCGGTGCCGGATAGTTGGCATACCGTCGTTGCGGCCGCGAGCAGAGGTTTCCGGCGCAATGCGCGGCGCCTGTTACGCTCTCGCGTCACGTGCGCGTGGCCGGCGGGCGAAGCGGGCGCGGCGCCGCGCCGGCAATTCTTCCTTCCCTTGCGGGCGCGATGATGGCCCAATTGCACACTTCACCGCCCCCGCCCGCAACGCGCAGACTTGTCGCCGAACCCATCCGCCATCGCCGAAGTGTGCGATCGTGAATCGACCGCGTGGCGCGCGCTCGTCCTCGCGTGCGTCGCGCTCGTCCTGCTGCCGCCGGCCGTGCTCGGCACCGGCGGGCCTGCCGGAAGATGGCTCGGCGGCTATGCCGGCGGCGTGGCGTGGAACCTCTACCAGCTCGTCAAGATCGCGATCCTCTGGGTGCCGGTGGGCTTCGTCTTCCGGGTGCTCGGGCACGACCGGATGCTGCGGCGGATCGCCCTGATCGCGGGTGCGGCAGCGCTGGTCGTCGCGCTGCCCCTGGGCGCGCTCGTGCCCGCCGCGCGCGAGGCCGCCCTGCTCCTGTACGCGATTCCGGGGCTGGCGGCCGGTTTCGTGCTCGGCAGGCGCAGCCGGGGCGACGCCGCTGCGTTGCCCGCCGAAGCCGCCGCGGCAGCGGACGAGGCCGGCGCGCCGACGCGCCCTCGCATCGCCATCGCGGTGCGCCGCGCGGTCGCGGTGGCACTGCTGGCGTCGGCCACGGCAGCGCTGTGGGATTTCCCGCTCGCGCGCGGCTGGCTCGCCCTGGGGTTTGCGCTCTATCTCGCGCTGCTGTGGTGTGTTCCGAACGCCTGGCTCGTGGCGGTCCCGGCGGCCCTGCCGGTGTTCAGCCTGGCATTCTGGAGCGGGCGGTTCTACTTCGACGAGTTCGACGTTCTCGTGCTGCTGACGCTGGCCGTCGCGCTCTGGCGAGGCACGACTGGTGGTCGGCCTCCGCGCGCGACGCGATGGCTGCTTGCGCTGCTCGCGCTGTCGGTGGCGGCGAGCGGCGCGATCGGGCTGCTGCCGTTCGCGCCGCTGGACGAAAACGCCTTCTCCTCCTACTGGAGCCGCTACAACAGCCTGCGCATCGCCAAGGGCTTCGTCGAGGCGATCGCGCTCGCCTGGATCGCCGGCCCGCTGGCTGCCCCGCAGCGCTTCCGGGCGCTCGCCCTCGGAATGACGTTGGGATTGGCGGCGGTGTCCCTCGCCACCGTCTGGGAGGTGTGGCTGTTCACGGGCTTCAGCACCGCCACCGACTATCGGGTCACCGCCACGTTCGCGAGCATGCACACCGGCGGCGGGCACATCGAGGCCTGGCTGGTCGCCGCGCTTCCTTTCGCCTGGGCGCTCCTGCTGTTCGAACGCGCTCCGGCGGTGCGCATCTTCGGCGCCGTTTCCTTCCTGCTCGGCATGTTCGCGGTGCTCGCCACCGTCGCCCGCAGCGGCATCGGCGCGGTGGTGGTGCTCTCGCTCGTGCTCGGTCTCGGGCTGGTCCCGCTGATGCGCGGCGCGCGCGGCCCCCGCACGCGAGTCGCCGGCGCGGCCGCGGTGGCGCTGGCGGGGCTCGCCGTCCTCGCGGCGGGCATCTACGGCGGCGATTACCTGCGGGCCCGCTTCGCGCGTGTCGCCGAGGACGCGCAGATCCGCCTGGCGCATGCGCACAAGACGCTCGCGATGATGGACGGCGGCGCGCGCGCGTGGCTCTTCGGCATGGGGCTGGGCAGTTTCCCGCGCACCCACCTGGTCAGCAACCTCGACGAGCAGCCCGGAAGCTACCGCTTCGTGCGCAAGGGCGGGCGCATCCACCTCTCGCTCAATTCCGGCGGCACCCTCTACTGGGCGCAGGCGGTCTCCGCGCGGCCGCAGACGCGCTACGCGGTCGAGCTGGACCTCAGGTCGGAGGGCCGCGGCGAGCGGTTGGAAATCGCGCTGTGCGAGAAGATCCTGTTCAACTCCCACCGCTGCGCGTGGAGCGGCACCCGCATCGACGCGCGCATCCCCGGCTGGCAGCATCGCGAAATCGTCTTCGACAGCGGCGAGGTCGGCTCGGGGCACTGGTGGAACCGTCGCCCCGTGCAGTTCTCCCTCTACAACCCGCAGCGCGGAACCGCAATCGACATCGCCGGCGTGCGGCTGCGCGATGCGGCCGGCAACGATGTGCTCGCCAACGGCGACTTCGCCCGCGGCGCGGATCGCTGGTTCTTCAAGTCCGGCAACCACCTGCCCTGGCACGTGAAGAACCTGTGGCTGCACACGCTGTTCGAGCAGGGGATCCTCGGCCTGATCGCGCTCGGCGCGCTCGCCGCCGTCGCCGTGACGCGGCTCGCGCGCGCGGCCCGGCATGGCGAGGCGCCAGCCCTCACCCTGCTCGCGGCCACGGCCGCGCTGCTCGCCCTCGGCTTCGTCGAGAGCTTCCTCGATGCCCCTCGGCTCGCCCTCGTGCTCCTCCTGTTGCTGCTCGCAGGGGCGGGTGCGGAAGCGGTTTCCGACGGGCCTGCCCGGCCGCGCAGTCCTCCCCGGGCGTGACATCCCGCAGGGCGGGTGGTAGATTCGCCGGGCGAGGATGCAGCCATGGCGAACCCAGCGCGGAAGCAGCGATACACCTACGCCGACCTCCTCGGCTGGCCCGAAGGCGAGCGCTGGGAGCTGATCGACGGACAGGCCTGGGACATGAGTGCGGCGCCCTCGATCGACCACCAGGGCATCCTGGGAGAATTGTTCGTCGCGATCGCGGTTTTCCTTCGGGACAAGCCCTGCCGCGCCTTCCCGGCCCCCTTCGACGTGCGCCTGCCCGGGGCGGAGATCGCGGATGATCGAATCGACACCGTGGTGCAGCCCGACATCGTGGTCGTGTGCGACCCGGCAAAGCTGGATCGCCGCGGCTGCCTCGGCGCGCCCGACTGGGTCGTCGAGATCCTCTCGCCCGCGACCGCCGCCAAGGACCAGGGCATCAAGCGGGCCCTGTACGAAAGACACGGCGTGCGCGAATTCTGGCTGGTGCATCCCGCCGACCGCGTGGTGATCGCCTATCGGCTCGAGGCCGGCGCCTACGGCAAGCCCGAGATCGCTGCCGAGGGCGACGACATCGTGCCGGCGCTCTTTCCCGGGCTGACCATCGCCGTCGCGGAACTCTTCGCCCGCATCCCGCGCGCCGAGGGCTGAAGCGGGTCGGCAGAATCGCTTCGCGGCTGCGCGAATCGAGGCGAAGCCGGAAGGGGCCCCATGCCCCGCGCGGTGCAGGCCCCAGGTGCCTGTCATTGCGAGGAGCCGAAGCGCTCCCGCGCAAGGCACGCGGCCGCGGTGACGCAAGCCAGAGCTCACTCCGTCGCTCCGCTCGTCGTCCTGGCGAGGAGCGCGAAGCGCGACTCATCACAGTGGAGCCGGCGATCGCGGCGTACCGATGCGATTGCGGCCGGGGGCGCCGTCGTCCCGCCTGCGGTGCTCGATCCGGTCGTGGCGGCGCACCGACGAGCCGGATCCGCGGTGACGCGGGTCAAGGGCAGCCATCATTTCCTCCGCCATACGGACGGACGATCGACGGTCGTTCCCGCGCATGCCGGCGAAACGGTCGGTCCATGCTGCTCGGGCGGCCGGAAAACGCCGAAGACGAGCAAACGGAAGGCGAATCCAGCCCTGGCATGGAAGGGAACGCGTGCCCGCGAGCGCGCAAACGGTATACGATTGGAGCGTGCAGGGTTGTCGCAAGCGAGGCAAGCGGGCATGCAGCCGGTGTTCGATCCGGCGCGCGCCGCGCGATCGCCCGTTTCGGAGCGTGATTCCCCGCCGGGGCTCCAGCCGTCGGCCCGGCAGGCCAGCACGCTCGCCTACCGGGTGTTGCGTGGCACGGGCGCCGCAGTCGACGTCCTGGTGTGGCCGCGCTCGCGTTTCGAGGCGCGAAGCCGCGTTGTGACTTCCCTGCCCGCAACGGTCCTGCGGGAGGGAAGATTGCTTCATGCCGCATGATCCGAAGCTGGTCGCCGCGACCAGGGCATGGCTGTACAAGGCGCTCCGCGATCTCGATGCCGCGCGCTTCGAACTGACCGCGCGACCGCCCTTTACCGCAGACATCGTTTTTCATGCGCAGCAGGCGGCGCAAAAGGCCATGAAGGTTTTCCTCGCCTGGACCAGTACGCTCTTTCGGAAAACGCATCACCTGGAGGAGCTTGGGGAAAAGTGCCTGTGCCGGGACGAAACGCTGCGCTCGGCCATCGATGCAGCGGTGCCGCTCAGCCAGTATGCTTGGCGGTTCCGATACCCTGGCGAGCCGGACGAGCCGCCGCCTGAGGAAGCGGCGCAAGCGCTCGCGATTGCCTGGCAGCTCTACCGGTCGATTCCCGCCCGCCTGCCGGAAGAAGTGCGGCCGTAGGGTGGGCAGATACACGTGTCCGATTCGGCGAACGCGAGAATGTGAGTGTTCGGTCGCTCCGCTCCTCGCAAAGACGGAGGAACGGGGTGCCTCGCTCTGCGCAACGACCGACCACTGACCTCGTCATTGCGAGGAGGGCTTGAGCCTGACGAAGCAGCGCGCGGCGTGCAACGGCGGGCGCACGGGACTGGGATTGCTTCGTCGCTTCGCTCCCGGCAACGATCGGCGCAGCTTCGCCTGCACCATGATCCGCGCCAGGGATTCCCGGAGCGTCCCGACGAGAGGGGCTTGCCTGCGAGCCTAAAGCGCCGCGGACGTGTGGCCGTTCACA
>MNXU01000063.1 GCA_001872285.1 Betaproteobacteria bacterium CG2_30_68_42 | reverse complement strand
GCGTTCTATCTGCGCGATCAAGAGAGCGGTCATTTCTGGTCGCCCGCGCCGCTACCCTGCCGAGGCGCGAATGCGTATGTCAGCCGGCACGGATTCGGCTACAGCGTGTTCGAATATAGCGAAGGGGGCATCGTTTCCGAGTTGTGGGTATACGTGGCGCTGGATGCAGCGGTCAAGTTCTCGGTGTTGAAAGTGCGCAACGTCTCGGGCCGGCCGCGGCGGCTCTCCGCGACCGGCTACGTGGAATGGGTGCTGGGCGATTTTCGGCCGAAAACGACGATGCACGTGACCACCGAAGTGGATGCCGGCAGCGGTGCGCTGTTCGCGCGCAACCCTTACAACACGGAATTCGCCGACCGGATTGCTTTCTTTGATGTGGATGACGCAAGCCGCACGATCAGCTGCGACCGCGCCGAGTTCATCGGCCGTAACGGTTCGCTCAAGAATCCGGCGGCGATGGCACGCGCGCGGCTTTCCGGCAAGGCGGGGGCGCGGTTGGATCCCTGCGCCGCGATCCAGGTGACCTTCGATTTGGCCGACGGAGAAGAACGCGAGATCGTGTTCCGGTTGGGCCAGGCCGGAAGACGCGGCGCCGATGATGCGCGCCAGACGGTGCGCAGCTTGCGCGGATCGGCTACCGCGCGCGACGTGCTTGAGGCGGTGTGGCAATACTGGAATCATACCCTCGGCGCGGTGCAGGTGGAAACGCCCGACGCGTCTCTGAACGTGCTGACCAACGGCTGGCTCGTGTACCAAACGCTGGCCTGCCGCCTGTGGGCGCGCAGCGGCTATTATCAATCGGGCGGCGCCTTCGGTTTCCGCGACCAGTTGCAAGACGTGATGGCGCTGGTTCACGCCGAGCCGCAACGCGTGCGCGAGCAGTTGCTGTTGTGCGCGGCGCATCAGTTTGTGGAAGGCGATGTGCAGCATTGGTGGCATCCGCCGTCGAGCCGCGGCGTGCGCACCCATTGTTCCGACGATTATCTGTGGCTGCCATTGGCGGTGTGCCGCTATGTACACTGCACCGGCGATACCGGCGTACTGGATGAATCCATGCGCTTCCTCGAAGGCCGTCCCGTCAGCCCCGAGGATGACTCATACTACGATCTGCCGGGACACTCCACCGAGTCGGCCAGTTTGTACCTGCATTGTGTACGCGCCATCCGGCACGGCCTGAGATTTGGCGAACATGGCATGCCGCTGATCGGCTCCGGGGACTGGAACGACGGCATGAACCTGGTGGGCTTGCACGGCAAGGGCGAAAGCGTCTGGCTCGGCTTCTTCCTGTATGAAGTGCTGATGCGCTTCAACGAATTGGCCGAGCGGCAGGGCGATGTGGCCTTTGCCGAACAGTGCCGCAGCGAAGCCGCGCAACTGCGCCAGCGTATCGAGGCAAACGCTTGGGACGGCGGGTGGTACCGCCGCGCTTACTTCGACGACGGCACCCCGCTGGGGTCGGCGGCCAACGCCGAATGCCAGATCGATTCGATCTCGCAAAGCTGGTCGGTGCTCTCCGGCGCGGGCGACGCAGCGCGTTCGCGCCAGGGCATGGATGCCGTCTATGCGCGCCTGGTGCGGCACGATGATGCGCTGATCCAACTCCTTGATCCGCCGTTCGATACATCGGATATGGATCCGGGCTATATCAAAGGTTATGTTCCCGGCGTGCGCGAAAATGGCGGGCAATACACCCATGCCGCAATCTGGACCGCGATGGCGTTCGCCGCCCTGGGCGACAGCCGGCGAGCGTGGGAACTGTTGGCCATGATCAATCCCGTCAACCATGCAAACTCGGCGGCGGGCGTGGCGATCTACAAAGTCGAACCCTACGTGGTCGCCGCCGACGTCTACGCGGTTACGCCGCATGCCGGCCGCGGGGGATGGAGCTGGTACACGGGTTCGGCCGGCTGGATGTACCGGCTGATTGTGGAATCCCTGCTCGGCCTGAGACTGGAAGCGGATAAACTGTATTTCGCTCCTTGCTTGCCAGTGGATTGGAATGCGTTCAAGCTGCACTACCGCTATCTGGAGACGGTCTACCATATCGCGGTGACCCAAACGGATGCCGCCGATGCTGCACAGAGCGGCGCGATGCGCTTGACGGTGGATGGCGTCGAACGCCCCGACAATATCATTCCGTTGATCGACGACCGCAGGGATCACGCGGTCGAAGTCAGAATAATGGCACTGCCCCCAGTCCACCAATAACCACGCAGATAAACATGAGCATGACTTCAAGCTTCGCTGTGCCGGTTTCGCTGATCGCCGGCATTCTCGTTCCGGCTGTGCCGTATTTTCCGACTTACGTCCACGCAATATATAAACGGGGGAGTCAGTCAATGAAACGCATTGCCAAGATCGTTTTTGGTTCCGGCCCCCTGTCGCTACAAGCGATGAGCTTAACATTGATGAGGCGCAACGTTAGTCTGCGCCGAACACAGCTTTCGATAATCCAATGTGAGGGAGCTTTGCAGTGAAGAAGATAACGAAGGCCGTTTTCCCGGTTGCCGGCCTGGGCAGCCGCTTCCTGCCGGCCACCAAGGCCAGCCCGAAGGGAATGATGCCGGTGGTGGACAAGCCGCTGATCCAGTATGCGGTGGAAGAGGCGGTGGCGGCCGGCATCACCGACATGGTGTTCATCACCGGGCGCAACAAGCGCGCGATCGAGGATCATTTCGACAAGGCCTACGAGCTGGAAGCGGAGCTTGCCGCGAACAACAAGGATAAAGTGTTGAGCCTGGTTTAGGAGGTCATTCCCAGCCATATCAATTGCATCTACATCCGGCAGTCTGACCCGCTGGGTCTGGGACATGCCGTGCTGTGCGCGCAGCCGGTGGTGTAGGACGAGCCGTTTGCGGTGATCCTGGAAGACGATTTGATCGATGACGAGCCGCCCGTCATGAAGCAGATGGTGGACATATTCCGGCAATACCAGTGCTCGATCCTGGGCGTGCAGGAGGTGCCGCGCGAGCTGACCCACCAATACGGCATCGTCCGCAGCACGCCGCTGGAGGAGGACCTGGAGCAGGTGAGTGGCATCGTAGAAAAACCCAAACCGGCAGACGCGCCGTCGACACAGGCCGTGGTGGGACGCTACATCCTCACGCCGCGCATTTTTCATCACCTGGCAAAAGTGCAGGCCGGCGCAGGCGGGGACATCCAGTTGACCGACGGCATCGCCGCGCTGATGCACGACAAAAAAAGCTCGCCTATCGCTTCAAGGGCAAGCGCTATGACTGCGGCTCGAAATTGGGCTATTTGAAGGCGACCGTGGCATTGGGGCTGAAGCATCCGGAAGTGTGCGATGGATTTGCCGCGTATCTGGCCAGCCTGAACTAATGGGCGCCTGACACATGAGCATTTCGGAGCAGCGCGCCCGCGACATCCTGCAGCAGGCCGAATTGCTGTATTCGGCGCAGCAGATGCAGGCATCGCTGCACGGGCCGCGACTTCGGAACCTTCGGCCCCGGCACGGCCGAGGTCACGATCGCCAACCAGGCCGTCGCCGGAAACTTCGGCTGGGTCGATGCCGCGAGCGGAAACCTGGGCGATGCCCACAAGACGAGGGCCTTCCGTTTCACGCTCACCGAATCGGCGTTGGTAAGCTTCACGGCTGCCGCCAATCCAACCGCGACCCTCACTTCCATCGGCGGACTGCTGCCCGGATTTTCGCTCTACTCCGGTCTGGCGGCAATTTCCCCGTTCACGCCCCCGCAGACCAGCCTCGATTACGACTTTTCGGCCGCCTCGCAGGTTTGGCGGACCACCTGGGCACAGGCGCACATCTGGCCATCCGCGGATTACACCGCCACCGACGGCGCGTTGAACGCATTCGGCGACTGGAAAGTGGGCGGCACCGGGCCGCCGCGGCCGCGGAAGCTCCGACCGAAATCGTTTCGGCTACTTCTGTCGCTTTACCGGCTCGCTGACGAAGCCGATCCTGACCAGTCCGGCCTTGGCGGCGAGAGCCATCACCTGCGCCACCTTCTCGTAGTGCACGTGGCGATCCGCCCGGATGTGCAGCTCCGGCTGCGGCTGCTTGCCTGCCTGCGCGGCGAAGCGCTGCGGCAGCGCTTCCAGCGCGACCGCCTCGCCGCTCCAGAACAACTCGCCGCTCTCCCGAATCCCGAACTCGATGTGCTCCGGCCTGGTGACATTCACGTTCGAGGATGCCCTGGGCAGATCGATCTTCACCGCGTGGGTGAGGATGGGGGCGGTGACGATGAAGATCACCAGCAGCACCAGCATGACATCGACGAGCGGCACGACGTTCATCGCCGACAGCGGCTCGTCGTGATGGCGCCGGGAGACGTCAGCCTTGGCCATGTTCCACCGCCAGCAACAGGTAGAGCTCGTGGGCGAAGGATTCGAGGCGATTGAGCCACATCCGGTTTCTGCGCTGGAAGGCGTTGTAGGCGAGCACCGCGGGAATCGCCACCGCGAGGCCCAGCGCCGTCATGATGAGCGCCTCGCCCACGGGGCCGGCCACCTTGTCGAGGGTGCCCTGGCCCGACATGCCGATTCGCACCAGCGCGTGATAGATGCCCCAGACGGTGCCGAACAGGCCGATGTACGGGGCCGCGGAGCCGGCAGTGGCGAGGACCGTCAGCCCGTGCTCGGCGCGCGTCATCTCCCGGTCGATGGCATTGTTGAGACCGCGCGTCAGCACCTCGCCGAAATCGGCGGCGCGGCCGGCGAGCGCCTGTTGCACGCCGAGCGCCTCGCTCACCAGGGCGGACAAGGCGTTGTCGGTTTCGGGCGCCAGTTCGTCGAGCGCGTGCGTGGCGCGGAAGCGTGCTTCGAAGACCGCTGCCCGCCGTCCGGCGAGCCAGTTGGCCAGCGTGCGCGTGACGATCAGATACCAGCTCGCGACCGACAAAAGAAGCAGCAAGGCGAGCACCGTCTTGCCGACCCCGTCGACATGGGTGAGGAAGTGGGCGAAACCCAGACCATCGACAGTCGATTCCATGCCATCAGTTTCCTTGCAACACGAACTTGAAGGGTTGCAGCGCGACTGCCCGCACCGGCTGCGCGCCCCGGCGCGCGGGCGTGCAGCGCCAGGTGCGCACCGCTTCGAGCGCGGCTTCATCGAGACGCGCAAAGCCGCTGCCGGTTGCGACCTCGCCTGCCACCACGGCGCCTGTCTCGTCCAGCTCGACGCGCAGCACGACCGTGCCCTCTTCGCCTCGCCGTCGCGAGATCGCCGGATAGCGGGGAGCGGAACGTTCGGGACAGGCGGCGGCGAGCTCGCCGCCGAGCGCGATCGGCCGACCGGGCGCAGGCGCCGGCGCGGGCTCGGTCGGTGCCGGTGGCGAAGCCGGTGCCTCGATCACCGGCGCCGGCTCGGGCCTGGGCGGGAGCGAAGGAGCGACGGAGTCCGCAGGCGCCACCACAGGGGTCTCGACGACGAGCTGCCGGGGCGTCTTCTCCATGGGCTTCGGCCTGGGCGGCGGAGGAACCTTCTCTCGCACCGCCCGCGGGGCTTTTTCCGGCACGGGCGGCGCGATGAAGTTCACGAACAAAGTCATGGCTTCCTGCGGATCCGGAATCAGCCGGTGCTGCCACAGACCCCAGAGGACGGCGGCATGCATCGCCAGCACCACTGCGAGTCCCGCGAGCTGCCCGGATGACCCGAGGCGGGGCATGGTGGAAATGGTCCGGCTCTCCAAAGGGCGCAATGTAATGTGGTTAGGCCGGGCGGCGGGTGCGACACATCGTCGCAGCTCTCCCGCGCCCCGAACCGGACGAGCCGCGCGGCCAGGCTCTGTCCGACCGCAGTGCGCGGCCGTTACGTCCGCGCCCAACCTCAGAACCTGACGTTCAGCGCCAGGTCGAGCGAACGCGCCTTGCCCGGCAGGACCATGCCGTAGGGAATGGCGTTTGGGATCATCGAATTGCCCTGGCCGAGATAGGCGCCGCCGAGCGGCAACAGGTAGAACCTGTCGAACGCATTCTCGAGGGCGACATCCAGACGCGCGTGCTTCCACTCATAGCCGCTGCGCAGAGTCAACAGGCCGTACCCCGGGGTCGTCACCTCGTTCCTCACCTGCGAGATGCGCGTCTTGGCTGCAACCCCCTGGACTTCCGCTGTGTTGGTCCAGCCGCCGAGACGATGCGTGAGCGCCAGCTTCAGGTTGAGCGGCATCATATGGTAGAGGTTGTCGCCCGTGGTTCGGTTCTCGCCGCGCACGAAGCTCGTCATGCCGCCGAGCGAGAAGCTGCCGATGCTCTCGATGCGTCCCAGTTCCACCTTGCCCGAGAGATCGAAACCATAGAGGCGGGCGGCCTGATTCACGTAGCGCAGCTTCACATACCGGTTGGTCGTCGTCACATTCGATGCCGGGCACCGGATGCTCATGCCCGGGGCGCAGCGTTCGGCGTCGATGAAATCCCGCACATGGGTCAGATGGCCCGTGAGCTTGAGGTTCCACTTCCGCTGGCTTGCGTCGTGCCAGTCGCCGCTCGCGCTGAAGGTGTGGGCGATCTCCGGCCCGAGATCCATGTTGCCGACGTAGGCGTTGCCATCGCCGACGAAATTGTTCATCGACATTGCCATCGATTCATACGTCCAGGGGTAGCGCTCGAGCAGGTTCGGCGAGCGGGACTTGCGCGCGAAGCCGGCCTCCCAGGTCTGCGTCGCGGCCGGCGTGTAGCGCGCCAGCGCGGTCCAGTCGAGATGGTTGTCCTTGCGGTAGCGGTCGCGCGCGTTGAAATCCGCCGCCTCCGCCCCATACATCCCGACGTTGTAGCCCTGTACCGGCCCGGCATCGGAGGCGACGGTACCGCCGCGAATGCCGAGCAGGGTCATCCATGCCGGATTCCAGCGCGCCTCCCATTCGGCGAACAGACCGATGCGATCGCGCCGGCCGTCGCGGACGTTCCAGAAAGCGTCGCAGCACATCGCCCCGCTAAGGCCGATCGGCGGCCACCAGTCGTCGTAGCGGTAGTTCTGGAAGTCCATGCCCGCGCGCAGCAGGTCCGTGTCCGTGAGATCGGCGCTCGCCTTGAGCAGGCCGCCGACGGTCGCGCTTTCCGCATCCATCGGCATGAACATGCCGATCCACCTGTCCCGCAGCATGTCCATGTGGTGGCGCAGACGCTGCCTGAAGAGCGTGGCCTCGAGCACGCCCCACTCGTATTGCCCGTTGTAGCGGAGGTTGACGGATTCGTTCATGTTGGACGGCTGGCCCATTCGCAGGGAGTACATGTTCGCCGCATCGGGAACGCTCCAGACCATGTCCATGCGCTGGTTGGGAAAGCCCTCGTAGTCGAGATCCTGCTCGCCCACTTTCAATTCGATCAGATGATCGTGCAGGAAGCGGAAGGCGAGACCGAACTCGGTATTGCGCGAGCCGCCGTAAGCGCTGGAACCCACCTCGCGCTCGGCGACATGATTCTCGGCGGTCGTTTTCCAGAGGGTGGGCGTGCGGACCTTGAAGTCGCCCGCCGCCTGGTAGTTGTCGGATTCCGACTCCGATTCGGAATAGGACAGATTGAGCCGGTCGTTCGCCAGCATCGCACGGAAGTTCTTGCCGCGCGCGTTGCCGTTGCTGCGCTGAAAGATGCCCGCCTCGCCTTCGACGAGCAGAGCTTCACCGGGCCTGGCGAACCTCGGCGGGCCCGATTTCACCTGGATCGTGCCGCCGATGCTGTCGCCGCCCACGCTCACCGGCGCGATGCCCGCGTAGGCCTCGACGCTCGCGACCTTCGAGGGATCGATGAAGGACAGAGCCGGGTTCATGTGGTTCGGGCACGCGGTCATCAGGTCCATTCCATCCACCGTCGTACGCAGACGGTCGTCGGCGAGGCCGCGGATCACCGGCAGGCTCGAGATGCCGCCGGCGCCGTAGGTGGCGGCTCCCGGAATGTTCTCGAGCAGCCGGGCGGTGTCGCTCGTTTTCGCACGCAGCGCCGGCAAAGCCTGCCGGTCGAGGCGGGAAGCGCCCGCAACTGCTTCGTCGGGCCGGTCGGCAGTGATGACTACCGCATCGAGCACCGTTTCCTGTGCTGTCGCGGCCAGGGGAAAGGAAGCCAGAAATGCCGCCACGGCCCGCGCGGATACTTTGCCGCTCATGGCCGCCCAAACGAAGCGGCAGGGCTTGCGCCCCCGCCGCCTGTCCAAACGATCGGAAGATTCAAGACCTGAGCGAATCAGGCCTTCCGGCGCCGGCGGGCGATGATGCCCATCAGCCCCAGGCCGGCCATGAGCATGGCATAGGTCTCGGGTTCGGGCACTGCGGCAGTGATGGTCTGGGACAGCGGATAGCCGCTCATCGTGCCGACCGTGCCATAGGCAGCGGTTGACCACGATGACATGCAGGTCGCCCCCATCATGCCGCCCGGCGCGCAGTCGGCGTAGGACGAGTAGGCCAGGCCGAGACTGCCCGTGCCCGCGGCTTCGTTCCAGTTCAGCGTGAGCGAGCCGCCGGGCGTCAGCGCTGAAACGCTGTCCGGTACATAGATCAGCGCATAGGCGTTCTGGATGGAGCTTCCATAGGAAGAGGGAAAGCCGTGATACACGCCGCCGACATTCGCGCCCGCCTGCGGCGACCAGCCGTCTCCGCCAACGAGGGTCGAATAGGTGTTGGTGGTGTTCTTGAGGAACACGGTGGCGAAGGTGCCGCCCAGCGTGTCGTCATGCCAGTTGGTGGAAGGCGGCGCGTTGGTCGGACCCGAATACGACGCCACCCAGTCGTTCATCTGGTAGGTCAGATCCAGGAGCGTCATGTCATAAAGCGGTGGGCTGCCCGGAGCGGGCCAGTCACCCGTCATCGACTCGCTCAGTATTCCGGCCAGATCCGTGACCTGGCGGCTCACGCCGTCATAGGTGAATGACCCGATGAAGATCGAATCCTTCGGCCGGGTATCCGGTTCGTACCAGGTCGTGATCACGTTGTAAGTACCCACGCCGGCCTGCGCCACCGCAGCCGCACCGGTCATTGCGATCGCCCCGGCGATCCCGAGCATCTTCTTCATGGTCGTTTCCTTTGGTGGTACCAGGCCGCGCAACGTCTGCCGCGGCCGCTGCGAATCAGCTTGCCCGGCGCCGGCGGATCATGAATCCCATCATTCCGAGCCCCGCCATCAGCATGGTCCAGGAGCCGGGTTCCGGCACCGCGGTGATGGTCTGGGAGATGGGAGCGGTGCCCATCATCGTGCCCCCCGCCGTGCCGTCCAGCTTGAGCCAGCCGGTCATGCAGGTCTTGGGCGAACCCGTCCCCATCAGCGAGCCGGGGGTGCAATCCCCGTAAGCGAGCGCCTTGGTCTGGGCGTCGGTCAGCGGGGCTTCGGGATTCGTGTCGCTCACGAAAACGGTGACGTAGGCGTTGTTGTTGCCGGTGATCTCCTTCGTACCGCCGGTGGCGAATCCATTCACCCCCGCGACGCCGCCGCTGTTGCTGAACACGTCGGTGTTGTCCAGCATGAACGAACTGACCAGGACTCCGCCGAGCGTGTCGTCGTAGACCGCCGACAGCATGTTGCCGAGCGAAACGCTCGACGTCATCCCCATCGCGGTCACCATCGCCTGGGTCAGCGAGCCGGTGAGGCTGACCGGTTGCGCCAGGTCGTGATCCCAGACCAGCGTACCGGTGAAGATCGTGTCGGCGTCCGGATGACTGATGTCATAGACGACCTGGTTGTACACCTGCGTGACGTTGTAGGTGACCTCGGCCGCCTGTGCCGCCGGGGTTGCGGCGATCGTCGCCAGCGCCGCGCCGATCGGCAGCAGCGCGCTTCCGATGTTCTTGAGAACATTCCTGCCGTGCATGATGGCTGACCTCCTGAATTGGTTTTTCATGGTCCCCCCGTGCGTGCCGGACGGACGCCTCGCAATCGCAAAATGCACGGCGACGATAGTCCGCGCTCCGCGGCTGCACAATGCGACACAGTGCCGCACCGCCGACCCGCGCCATGGAGCGTCGCGCCCGCGCCGCCCGAAAGCCCGGCGAAGCGGTAGACTCCCGCCTGTCATCGAAAAGGCGGTGTAACCGTTTCGCCCGGTCCCGCCGGGTGTGGATCGAAAGGCTTCCATGCGCATTGCATCCGTCCTCGCAATCCTGCTGATCGCGGCAACCGCGCCGGCCCGCGCCATAGATCCCTGCTGCCGGAGCGCGGGCACCGTGGTCGAGTTCTCGGCCGAGGCGAGCCGCGCCGCAGCCAACGATCTCGCCCGCGCGAGCGCATTCGTCGAGGCTTCCGGCCCCGATGCGGCCGAACTCGCGCGGCGGGTGAATGCGACCATCGCCGCCGCGCTCGAGACGGCGAAGTCGCATCCCACGGTGAGGACGCGCAGCGGCACGACCTCGACCTATCCGGTCTATGCCAAGGGCACGAGCCGCATCGACGCCTGGCGCATGCGCTCCGAGATCCTGCTCGAGTCGAGGGATGTCCCGGCGCTCGCGCGGCTCATCGGGCGGCTGCAAGCGAGCCTGGGCGTGAGCCAGATCCTGCTGCTGCCCTCTCCGGAAACGCGCAGGAGCGCGGAGCAGGAAGCCACCGCCGACGCGATCGCGGCATTCAAGGCGCGGGCCGGGCTGATCGCGGCGAGCATGGGCGGAACCTACCGCATCGTCCGCGTCGCTCTGTCGGGCGGGGGGCGGCCGCCCGCGGTGCCGGTGCTGCGCAGCGCCGCCGCGATGGGCAACGGCGCGCCGATCGAACCGGGAGAGAGCACCGTCACCGTGGTCGCGAGCGGGGAGATCGAACTCTCGCCGAAGTAACCGCCCCCGCAGCCTTACTTCCCGCCGGGCAAAACCGCGTCGCGCGCGAGTGCTTCGCGTGTGGCGCCGACGAGGCCGGCGAGCAGCGCCGCTTTCGACTCCGGATTGTCCGCCTCGACGATGCCCGACCACACGAGGCGCCCGTCCGGGAGCGCGTAGACGAGCACCTCCGCGCTCACCCGCGTGGTCTCGACCGTGTAGCCGGGGCTGGTATAGACGCTGCTCCAGGCATAGGGGTAGAAGCGGTAGAAGGAGCGGTACCAGGGCGGGCCGAGGAAGGGCTCGGGGACGACATGTACCTGCGGGGGCACCCGGGTCCTGATCCTCTCGGTCGCGCCCAGCCGGCCGACCAGCACGCCGTCGAAGCCTTCGCGCGCGAGCCGCGCCTTCACCCGGTCGAGGTCGCGCTCCTGCCGTTCGAACAGGCGGTAGCTCGGCACCCCCTCGACGCCCGCGGGCAGACCCCGCACTCCCGCGTCTTCCGCGTAGCGCCGCACCGCCTCGTCCTGTCCGGCCATCATCACCACGACGCGCCGCATCGGCCCGTCGCGGTATTCGGCGTCCTTCCACACCGACCCCACGCGCATCTGGGCGCAGCCGGCGAGCAGCGCCACCACCACTACGGCGCACGCGCCGCGCAGCACGACCCTCTCGTGACTCACCGCCAGTCGGTCCGCGCCGGTCCGTAGGGGCGATCGGGATCGGCGCCGAACATGCGCTCCATCTCGCGGCGCGCGCGCACGACCGGAAGGGACTCGTCGATCGCGACATCCTCCCAACACACGATCCCATCCGCGGCCAGGTCGCGCTTCAGGCGCACGCCGTGGGCCAGCCCGATCGGCAGCGCGCCCAGCAGGCTCGAATCCGCAGCAGGCAGCAGGCGCCCATACACTGTGAAGCCGCCCTCGCCGTCGAGCGTCTCGCCCGCGCGCAGATCGCGCTTGGCGGCCGCCACCGCATCGGCGCGCCAGTCGATCGGGCTGCCGGTCGGCTCGCCACGCAGGCCGACCGAGGCGACGCTGATCCCCAGCTCCAGCCCGATCAGATGCAGCGGCCGGTACATCACCGCGTAGCGCCCCGAATCGTCCGTGCGCACGCCGTACTCGCGGAAACACCCGCGCACGTAATCGTTCGGCGCCGCGATGGCGACGAACACACCCCAGCGCAGGTCGCGCGCAACCGCGCTGCCGTCGCGCTCGAGCGAGGAGATCACCTCGACCAGACCGGCCGCCTCCAGCACGCCGCCATCCTCGCGCGGGCGCAGCACGCGCGCGAGCTCGTCGACCCCGCAGGGCGGAAAGGCCAGCCCGCCGCCCGCCGCCGCGAGGCCGGTCGCGTTGGCCACCGCCGCCATCTCGATCGCCGACTTGGTGCCGTCGAGGAAGGAGTTGAACATCTTGGCGTTGAAGTCGCCCTGCTCCACCTGCTGCGCGGAGAACCCGTAGTGCTGCCACACGGTGTCGGGCGTGGAGCGATGATAGGCGGGCAGGTACTTGGTACCCTTGCCCGCCGCGATCACCTCGAAGCCCGCGGTGCGTGCCCAGTCGACCATCTCGCAGATGAGCGCGGGCTGGTCGCCGTAGGCGAGCGAATACACCACGCCGGCCTCGCGCGCGCGCTCGGCGAGCAGCGGCCCGGCCAGCGCGTCGGCCTCGACATTGACCATGACGATGGACTTGCGGTGCGCGCAGCAGGAAAGCGCGTGGGCGACACCGGCCGCCGGATTCCCGGTCGCCTCGATCACGATGTCGATCCCTTCGGCGCGGATCAGCGCGAACGCGTCCTCGCACACGAAGGTCGTGCCTTCGCGGAAGGCCTCTTCGAGGCTCGCGGCCGCGAACTGCTCGTCCGGCCAGCCGGTGCGCCGCAGGCTGGCGAAGGCGCGCTCCGGGGCGAGATCGGCGATGCCGGCGACATGCACACCGGGCGTACGCGGGACCTGCGCGAGGTACATGGAGGCAAACTTGCCGGCGCCGATGAGGGCGAGGCGCAGCGGCCGGCCTTCGGCCAGCCGCCGGTTGAGCAGGCGATGCAGGTTCATGCGCGCATCCTCCGCGGTGGGATTCCGCAGCCCGCTCAGCGCTGCGGAACCTGGACGAAGACTTCGTCCGTCTTGATCAGTCCGAGTTCCAGGCGGGCATGTTCCTCGATCGCGTCGAAGCCGCTCTTCAGATCGCGGACCTCCGCCTCCAGCGCGGCGTTACGCCCTTCCAGCGCGTGGTTGGTCTGGCGCTGCGCCTCGAGCCTGCGCTCCGCCTCCCAGACGCGCAACATGCCGCCCTTGCCCAGCCACAGGGGGTACTGGATCGCAACGACCGCGGCCGCGAGCACGTAGGCGGACCACCTTCTCACCGCGCGCTGCCTCCCTCGGCGCGCACCTCCGGCATCCTCCGCCAGGCGGCCGCGGGCGGGCAGGCGCCGGTGACGTTCACTTGCGCAGGTTGTAGAAGGCGCCGCGGCCCGCGTAGCTCGCGCTCTCGCCGAGATCCTCCTCGATGCGCAGGAGCTGGTTGTACTTGGCGATGCGCTCCGAGCGCGACACCGACCCGGTCTTGATCTGCAGCGCGTTGAGTCCCACCGCGATGTCCGCGATGGTGCTGTCCTCGGTCTCTCCCGAGCGGTGCGAAATGACGACCGTATAGCCCGAGCGCTTCGCCAGCTCCACCGCCGCGAAGGTCTCGGTCAGCGTGCCGATCTGGTTGATCTTGATCAGGGCGGAATTCGCCACGCCCTGGACGATGCCCTCGCGCAGGATGCGCACGTTGGTGACGAAGACGTCGTCGCCCACGAGCTGCACGCGCGAGCCGAGCCGCTCGGTGAGCAGCTTCCAGCCCGCCCAGTCGCCCTCCGCCATGCCGTCCTCGATGCTCACGATCGGATAGGTGTCGACCAGCCTGGCGAGATAGTCCGCGAACTGCGCAGCGCCGAGCGTCAGGCCCTCGGCCTCCAGGCAGTAGGCTCCATCCTTGTAGAACCCGGAAGCCGCGCAATCCAGCGCCAGCAGCACGTCGCTGCCCGCCTCGTAGCCGGCCGCCTCGATCGCCTGCAGGATGAGCCGCAGCGCGTCCTCGGTGCCCGAGACGCTGGGCGCGAAGCCGCCCTCGTCGCCGACGGTGGTCGGGTAGCCCTTCTTGTCGAGCAGCTTCCTGAGCGCATGGAAGACCTCGGCGCCGCAGCGCAGCGCCTCGCGGAAGCTCTGCGCGCCCACCGGCACGATGAGGAATTCCTGGATGTCGAGATTGTTGTTGGCATGCGCGCCGCCGTTGACGACGTTCATCATCGGCACCGGCATCTGCATCGGACCCGAGCCGCCGAAATAGCGGTACAAGGGCAGGCCCGCCTCCTCGGCCGCCGCCTTGGCCGTGGCGACCGAGACCGCGAGGATCGCGTTGGCGCCCAGCCGCGACTTGTTCTCGGTGCCGTCCAGATCGATCAGGGTCTTGTCGATGAACGCCTGCTCTTCGGCATCGAGCCCGATGACGGCTTCCGAGATTTCGGTATTGACGTTCTCGACCGCGCCGAGCACGCCCTTGCCGTCGTAGCGCTGCGCGTCCCCGTCGCGCAGCTCGATCGCCTCGCGCGAGCCGGTCGAGGCGCCGGAGGGAACCGCGGCCCGCCCCATGACCCCGGATTCCAGCACGACATCGGCCTCGACCGTGGGATTGCCGCGCGAGTCCAGGACTTCGCGGGCGACGACATCGACGATTGCACTCATGGTTGTTTTCCCGAAATGAACATTTGAACTGCGCACACCGCTCGACACCCGCCGGGCGGTGCAATGATAACGGCGTTCGCTGCGTTGCGGATCATTCCTCGAAATCGCAGAACGCCAGCTCGGCGATCTCCTCCCATTGCGCGAGCACCGGCAGGTGGGCGGGATGATCGAAATAGGCCTCGAGCGCCGCGCGATCCCCGAACTGCGCGTGCAGCCCGTAGTCCCAGGCCTGCGCATCGGCGACGAGATTCCACCCGTGCTCCCAGCCTCGGATGAGCCCGATGCGCCCGGGCAGCTCATCCATCTGCGCGAGAACGCGCGCGAGACGCGCATCCTCGCGCGCCACACCGGGCCGCAGCCTGAACAGGACCAGATGATGGATCACGCGCCCTCCGCAAATCCGCGCGCCTTGACCACCCGGTCGAGCTCGCACAGCGTCTCCAGCAGCGCCTTCATCCTGCCGAGCGGCCACGAGTTCGGTCCGTCGGAGAGCGCGCGGTCCGGATCGGGATGCGTCTCCATGAACAGCCCCGAGATGCCCGCGGCCACGGCCGCTCGCGCGAGCACCGGAACGAACTCGCGCTCGCCCCCCGAAGCGCTCCCCCGGCCGCCGGGCAACTGCACCGAATGGGTGGCATCGAACACCACCGGGCAGCCGGTCTCGCGCAGGATCGCCAGGCTGCGCATGTCGGAGACGAGATTGTTGTAGCCGAAGGCGAAGCCGCGCTCGCACACCAGCACGGTGCCGGCCCCGGCCTGCTTCGCCTTGTCGACGACATTCTTCATGTCGTGCGGGGCGAGAAACTGTCCCTTCTTGATGTTGATCGGTTTGCCCGAAGTCGCGACCGCCTGGATGAAGTCGGTCTGCCGGCACAGCAGGGCGGGAGTCTGGAGCACGTCGGCCACCGCCGCCGCCGCGCCGATCTCATCCTCGCCGTGAACGTCGGTGAGCACCGGCACGCCGATCCCGCGCTTCACCTCGGCGAGGATGGCGAGCCCTTCCTCCATCCCGGGGCCGCGGAACGACGCCCCGCTGCTGCGGTTGGCCTTGTCGTAGGACGACTTGAAGATGAACGGGATGGAGATCTCCCGGCACAGATCCCGGAGCGTCCCGGCGCAGTCGAGCGCGAGCTGGCGCGATTCGATCACGCACGGGCCCGCGATCAGGAACAGCGGCCGGTCGAGCCCGACCGGAAAACCGCACAGATTCATTGCGGCTGTGCCGCGCAGGCGCTCGCGCGGCTGCCCGCGGAGACCCTCCGTTCCTCTGCGCACGCGCCGTCGGAGCCGCGACGAAGTTCACCGGCAACCGTTCGCTGGTGCTGCTCGAGGGCGGCGCGCACGAAGGCGATGAACAGCGGGTGGCCGGTGCGCGGATTCGAAGTGAACTCGGGGTGGAACTGGCAGCCGACGAACCACGGGTGATCCGGCAGTTCGATCATCTCGCACAGCGCCTTGCCCTTCGCCGAGGTGCCCGAGACGCGCAGCCCGGCCGCCTGGAGCGGTGTGACATAGACCTCATTGACCTCGTAGCGGTGGCGGTGTCGCTCGACGATGGTGTCGGCGCCGTAGATCCCGTGCGCGAGCGTACCCGGCACGAGCCTGCACGCCTGCCCGCCCAAGCGCATGGTGCCGCCCAGGTTCGACTTGGCGTCGCGCCGCTCGATCGCCCCCTCGCGGTCCAGCCACTCGGTCACCAGCGCCACGACCGGATGCGGCGTGTCGGGATCGAATTCGGTGCTGTGGGCGCCTGCCATCCCGGCCACGTTGCGCGCGAACTCGATCACCGCGAGCTGCATCCCCAGGCAGATGCCCAGATAGGGCACGCGGTGCTCGCGCGCATAACGGATCGCGGCGATCTTGCCCTCGGTGCCGCGCCGGCCGAAGCCACCCGGCACCAGGATCGCGTCCATGCCCTCGAGCGCGGCGCGGGCGCCCTCCGGCGAGCCCTCGATCGCCTCCGAGTCGAGATAGTGGATGCGGATCTTCGAGCGCGTGTGGATCCCGGCGTGGATGATCGCCTCGGTGAGCGACTTGTACGACTCGGTCAGATCGACGTACTTGCCGACGAAGGCAATATCGAGTTCGTGCTCGGGGTGGTCGAGCGCATCGACGAGCCCCTTCCAGACCGTGAGGTCGGCCGCCCGCGCGAGGATGTCGAGCTTGTGGCAGACGATCTCGTCGAGCATCTGATCGTGCAGGATGCCGGGGATCTTGTAGATCGAGTCGGAATCCTCGAGCGAAATCACGGCCTCGGCGGCGACGTTCGTGAACAACGCGATCTTGCGCCGCTCGTCCTCGGGCACCGGGCGGTCGGCGCGGCACAGCAGCACGTCGGGCTGGATGCCGATCTCGCGCAACTCCTTCACCGAGTGCTGGGTCGGCTTGGTCTTCAGCTCGCCCGCGGCCGCGATCCACGGCAGCAGCGTGAGGTGGATGAAGCAGGTGTTGCGCCGGCCCTCCTCGATGCCCATCTGGCGGATCGCCTCCAGGAAGGGCAGCGACTCGATGTCGCCCACCGTCCCGCCGACCTCGACGATGGCGAGATCCGCGCCCTCGGCGCCGCGCTTGATGTAGAGCTTGATCTCGTCGGTGATGTGGGGGATGACCTGCACCGTGCGGCCGAGGTACTCGCCGCGCCGCTCCTTGCGGATGACGGACTCGTAGATCTGGCCGGTGGTGAAGTTGTTGCGCCGGCCCATCTTGCAGCCGGTGAAGCGCTCGTAGTGGCCGAGATCGAGATCGGTCTCGGCGCCGTCCTCGGTCACGAACACCTCGCCGTGCTGGAACGGGCTCATGGTGCCCGGATCGACGTTGATGTATGGATCCAGCTTGAGATGGGTGAGCCGGATCGCGCGCGATTCGAGGATCGCCCCGAGCGACGCGGCGGCGATGCCCTTTCCGAGGGAAGAGACGACACCGCCGGTGACGAAGACGTACTTGCTCATGAGGCTGCCTTCGGAAAGCCGCATGATAGCCGAAAGCCCCCGGACCGGCGAGGCGGATCCCCGGCGCACCGGCCGCGCGGGGCACGATCACGGTGACGGCCGGCAGCCGCGTTCCTCCTCTCTGCGCCAGATCAGGCATCGATTGTTCGATGGCATGGCGCGGTCCTCGGCCAACGCCAGCCCGGCCTGGCGGGCGAGGGCATCGACGGCCTCGAAATCGCGGATTCCCTGGTGGCGGCCGCGTTCCTTCAGCCAGACATCGAAGGCCGCGTTACCCTCGCTGGTGAAGCGGCCCTCGTAGTTGAACGGACCATAGACGGCGAGCGTGGCTTGGCCGGTCATGACCTCAGGCAGGCAGGCGAACAGACGCTCGACCTCGCCCCAGCGCAGGATGTGCAGCGTGTTCGCCGTGAACACCGCGTCGTAGCGCCTCTGCGGCCAGGCCGCGTTGACATCGAGCGCAAGCGGCGCGGGCGTGTTGGGCAGAGCCGCCTCGTCCAGCCAGGCGCGGATCCCGGCCAGGTTGTCGCTGCAGTCCGAGGTCTGCCAGGTGAGGTGAGGCATCGCCGCAGCGAAAAAGATCGCGTGCTGCCCGGTGCCGCTGCCGATCTCCAGCACCTCGCGGCGGTCCACGAAATGCTTGCGCAGCGCCTCGAGAATCGGCTCGCGGTTGCGCGCGCACGACGGCGCGTCGGGTTTCTCCATGGCGGTCGGCGATGTCGGTGAGCGTTTGCGAGGTTTCCCGGTGGCCGCGCGGTCGGTGGTGTGCGCCGGGCGGCAAGCGTCGGGCCTGCGACACATTATCGCCGGTAACGCTTTTCGGGAAGGTGGCCGGATCATCGTTCCCGCCCATCGTCGGGCCGGGCTGCCTGCGCTGCGAACTCTCCCGCGGGGGAAGACACCGGCGCGAATCAGCCAGCCAAGGCAGACCCTGCCGCGCCCGTACACGGCCGAACCTGACGGGATGACGCAGGCCGTGAAAGCGAGTGAAGTCCCGCACGCGCTGGACACCGGCCCCTTGCGCTCCTAAACTGGCCCGCAGGGTGCGGATGCGCCTCCCGGATCAAAGGGGCCAGCGTCAATTTCATTGCAAATAAATGACCCGACCCTGCATCCCACTCCGACGCCGTGCGACAAGGCCGCGCAGCGCCGGTGATCTCCACGTTGGACACCCCTGATCCACGCGCACCCACGAGCATCTCATGAGGTAGGCCTTGGCGAAGCGAAGGAACAACACGCAGTCAGCCGAGACGACCGGCGCCAACGTCGGCCACGAAGCCCAGCTCTGGCAGATGGCCGACGCGCTGGGCGATAATGGGGTCAGACATCACTATGTTGCGAAGCGCGTGGGCGGGCCGAGGAAGGATGATAATGGTGTCTGACCCCATTATCCTTCCGTCGCGGCCCAGGTCAGCGAGCGGTGGTCGAAGCCATCCACGAGGGTCGGCTTCACGACCTCGAAATACGGAGACACGTCGAAGTCGCGCGGCGCGAACAGGCTGTGGTGACGGATGTGGAGGATCTCGCTCATGCAGCCGGTGCAGTCCGGATCGGTCGAGGGCACGGTCTCGACGGCCGGCAGGATCGGGTAGCGGATCGACTGGAACGCCTGCGCAATCAGCGTCGAGCAGATCGCCCGGGTCGGGTCTCCGCTGCCCAGTGCGAGCATGCGGCGCCGCCAGCGTTGCGGCACCGGCGGCATGGGCAGCAGATAGCGCGCGAGGTCGAAGGCGTTCTTGAGGTCGTAACGGTAGCCGATACGCTCGCAGGCATAGCGAACAACGCGTTCGACTTCCTCGGCAGACAGGCCGACCGGGCGGCAGATGCGCGTATGCAGTCCGTCGAACTCCGACAGCGGCACGACGCGCACGCCGTCGAGGATGTCCGCCTCGAGCAGGCACAGCGCCTCTCCGCGAGCGCTCCGCATGCCGGAGGCATTTCCTACGTACAGGGCCGCATGCGACCAGGTGGATTGGGTGAGGTATTTGATGGCGGCGCTCACCCGCGTATTTCCTTCGACCAGCAGCACGTCCGCCGGCCGCAGCGTCGCGGCGAGCCTCGCCGGGTCCGAGGGGGCGGAGGCGCTCTGGGTGTGCAACCTTCGGCTCAGATAGCGGCCGATCGCACGCCCGAGCCAGAGCTGGAAACCGTTCATGGCAACGCGCGTGGCATCACGACTCGGCCACCCTTCAGACCAGATCGACCTTTGCGGGCGAAACCACTAGGCACAAATGCCCCCCGTAGCAGACGAGGATCCGTTTCCTGCCGCTCACCGCACCCACCAGAAACCGGTTCTCCAGTTCGAGCCCGCGCTTGCGGGCGCGTGCGAGAAGCGTTTCGAAATGTGGATGCCGCAGCTTGACGAGCTTGCCCAGGTATCTTTGCAGGTTCTTCATGGCGGCGACAAGCGCACCGCATGGCATGCGATTGGCATTCGGCCGACCTCGGGTCCACCGTCGCTCGATTGCCGCGCAGCCGACATCGGCAGGCCACGCCCCGCCCTTCTGCGTGTTCCGGGTGCCCACGGTACTGCAAACGAGAGCTTCAGGTCCATCGTGTCCCCGCCGTCGCGCGTCGTGGTTCCGGCGCCCGCGGGTTTGGTCGGAACAAGCCGCCGGATTCCTACACCCGGCGGCTGACCCGCCGCATCCCGCCCATCCGGCGCCGGCGCAGGGCTCATGGCGGGCGGTGAGCGCCGGCGTGAAAGACCGCGGTCTTCGGGTTGAACGTGTACCACGCGAACCAGTAGCCGACCACGGCCGGAAGCTGTTTCCCGTCGGCGCCGTGCGCGGTCGCGCGCGAGGCGTCGCGGTCGAAGCGGATGGTGAGCACGGTGCCGCCGACCCGATCCGTCACCACGCCGGCGGTCTTGCCCAGCTCGACGAACGGATACGCCTTGGCCTCGCTGCCGATCCGCACCCCGAGAACGCGCTCCTTGGGGTGGAAACCCTCGGACCGGAATTCCACCGGAAACATGAGCCGCAGGTCGGACTCGTAGCCCGCATAGGGGTCGCGATCGTAGGAGCGCGTCTGCCCGGTATTGCGCGAGAGTACCTGTGTGGCCGGGTGGCTCTTGCGCCAGTCCGCCCAGGTGGTGTGGGTGAGCGTGCGCAGGATCAGGCGCCGCCCCTTCATCGGACCGCTGATCGCCTGGCCGAGCATCTGCGACCACAGCGACTGCGTCTGCCGGTCGTAGAGCAGGACGTCGCTGTTGTAGAGCAGCCCCGACACGCCGAAGCTCAGCACGCGTCCGTCGACGCGCGCGTCGAACGCGACTCCGGTGCCACACAGCGGGCAGTAGGTGACGACCAGGGGATCCGGTCCCGCGCTGTCGTTCACCACCTCGTGCCAGTTGAGGATGCGGATCGGATAGGCGCGCGCGACGCCGTCGCGCACGAGACCGAGCACACCGTCACCGCCTGCAAGGAACGTCGCCGACGCGGCCGGCAGGAACTCGGGCTTGTCGATGGCCGGGATGCCGTCCCTGGGCGGGCCGCCCGGATAGATCTGCTCGACCGGGATGGCCGCGCCCTTCAGGTCGAAGCCGTTCATCTCCTGCGCAGGGACCGCCAAGGAATGGCCGGCAGTCACCAGCGCGAGACCGAGAAGCAGTGGCCGGGTTCTCATCGCATTCCCTCCGTCATTGGTGAACGATCACCCCCATCGCCGGGTCGCAGTCTTTCTGCCAGGGCGCGGCCTCGATCCTGTCCCGCGCGAACGCGCGGCCGGCCTCCCAGCGCGCGTGGATGCCTTCCGGCGTGAAGTCGATGTCCTTCCTGTGGTCCTCCCCATCGAGCGGCGGCGCCCGCAGCGGAAGGAGATGGATCACCGTGCCGCAGCCATGGGCGACGAGCTTCCTGATCGCCGCGTCCGCCTTCAGCTTGTCTGGCAGCAGACGCCCCAGCTCGCGCACCACATGGCGCAGCCGGTGAATCTGTTGCTGGCGGGCAATCTGGCTGTCGGCGCGGCTGGAAAACTGGATATCCTTGCGCCGGCTCATGACCTCCTCGATGGTCTGCGGATCGTCGCCGTGCAACTGCCAGAGCTGGGCGGCGAACACCAGGGAATCGCGCCGTTCGGAATCGTCCATCACGATTTCGATCGGGGTATTGGAATGGATGCCGCCGTCCCAGTAGGGTTCCCCGTCGATGACGATCGCGGGAAAGGCGGGCGGCAGCGCACCCGAGGCCATCACGTGCTCCACCGACACGCGCTCGTCACGGCTGTCGAAGTAGCGCATGCGGCCGCTGCGCACGCTGACCGCACCCACGGTCAGGCGCACGTCCCCCGCCCCGATACGATCGGTGTCGACCAGTTCCAGCAACGTGCTGCGCAGCGGCGCGGTCGTGTAGAAACTCGCGCCGGTGACACCCAGGGGCGTGTGGTTGCCGAACCACGATCCCGGATTGGGTGCGAAGAAACCCGGCACGCCGAACGAAACGGTGCCGAGGTCGGCAAAGAGATTGCCCATGGCGAACGCCTTCAGGTGCGAGTACGGCGCAGCCCCGGCCGCCGCCCGCGTCCAGAATTCGCGCAGTCGCGGCAGGCGATCCTGCGGCGCATTGCCGGCGATGATGGCGCCGTTGATCGCGCCGATCGAGGTGCCGACCACCCAGTCCGGCTCGATCCCCGCGTCGTGCATCGCCTCATAGACGCCGGCCTGGAACGCGCCGAGCGCGCCACCGCCCTGCATGACCAGAACCACCTGCCCCGGCAGGTCTGGGCATTGTGAGGTTCGCGTCCTCGAAGCCGATGACTGCCTGACTGCCTTTCGCTGAGTGACCATTGCCCTCGCCTCGACAGGATTCATCCGCGTTGCGGCGTGAAGCGCGATCGGGATCGAACGGACGCGCTCACTGCGCGGTCCATCCGCCGTCGACCGCGAGCAGCGCGCCGGTGATCGATGCCGCAGCGTCGCTCGCGAGGAAACCGGCGAGTGCCGCGACCTGGTCGACGGTGACGAACTGACGGGTCGGTTGCGCGGCGAGCAGGACATCGCGGATCACCTGTTCCTCGGTGATGCCACGCGCCCTGGCCGTCTCCGGAACCTGCTTCTCGACCAGCGGCGTCCGGACGTAGCCGGGACAGATGGCATTCACCGTGATCCCGTGTTCCGCCACCTCCAGCGCCACCGTCCTGGTGAGCCCCGCAATGCCGTGCTTCGCCGCGACGTAGGCGCATTTGTACGGAGAGGCGACCAGCGCGTGGGCCGAGGCGATCTGGATGATGCGGCCCCATTTCTTGCGCTTCATCGGCGGCACGGCATGGCGAATGGCATGGAATGCCGCGGTCAAGTTGATCGCGATGATTGCATCCCATTTGTCGACCGGAAATTCTTCGATCGGCGCCACATGCTGGATGCCGGCGTTGTTCACCAGGATGTCCACGCTGCCGAATTCGGCCAGCACCGCCTGGAACATCGCATCGATCGCCTCCCTCTGGCCGAGGTCGGCGCCGTGGAAGCGCACCTGCACGCCGGCTTCGGCAGCGATTCGGGCGCGGATCGCCTCGATTTCTGCCGCATTGCCCATGCCGTTGAGCACGATGTCGGCGCCCGCTTTCGCGAGCGCCCGGGCGATCCCCAGACCGATGCCGCTCGTGGAACCCGTCACCACTGCCGTCCTGCCCTCCAGCGGCGTCCTTCGTAGGTCTTCCGTGTTCGTGTGTGACATTCGCTTTTCCCGGTAGATCGCGCTGCCGGACCGCCGGCCTCATCCGCTGGTTGGTCGCGCCGCCGAAGCCGCTTCTTACGCGGCACGCCGGCCGTAAGGAACGCGTCCGTGCAAGCGTCTACCGGCTCCGATCGATGCCTTGCCGATCGCTGCCGCGTACGCGGTGATCAACGGAGAGACTCAGGTGCGCGCACGCATGGAAGTTCGCTGGTGGGCCTTGAGCGCTGCGGCGCTCGTGATGGGCGGTTTGCTGTCGTGGCTCACCTGGGTGCGCAGCGAGGCGGTGCTCGATGTCGCGCGCCCGCTGGTCGATCGTGACCTGCCGGCGCTGCGGGCAATCTCGGAACTGAAAGTCGCCGCCATGGATGGCGAGCGCATCGCCCGCGAACTCTACGACACCACCGACCGTGAGCGGTTCGGCAGCCGCCACGCCGAGTTGCAGCGACGAACTGCCTCGCGCATGACCCGCCTGGACGAGGCGATCACCGATCCCGAAGGCCGCGCCCTGCTCGACGCGCTGCGCGCGCTCCAGCGCGACGGGGACCGGCTGCTCTCGGCCCTCGACCGCGAACTCGATTCCAGCCGTGTCGATATCGGCGAAGTGAGCAAATTGCTCGGCCGCATCTCGGTGAATGCGACCGAACTGACGGACCGCTTCGACGTACTCGTCGGCGGTGTGCAGACGCAGGCCGAGGAGCGCGGCGATGCGACGCGGGAGCGGCTTGCGGACATCCTGCGGCTGGTCACGCTGTTCAGTGCACTGCTGCTCGCCGCTGCCGCCGTCATCGGCTATTTCTTCGATGCCCATCTGCGCGGCATCCGCGAGCGCCAGCGTCTCGCACTGTTCCCGGAGCGCAACCCGAATCCCGTGATCAGCCTCGACGAAGGCGGCGCGCTGGCCTACGCCAATCCGGGAGCCGTGGCGATGGCGCGCAGGCTGGGCGTGCAGGGGCCGTCGGCGCTGCTGTCCGAGGACCTCGCGTCGTGGCTGGACGCGCTTCGCCGGGATGCGACCGAACGCGTACAGCGGGAATACCGCATCGCGGAGCGGGTCCTCGCCATCAGCATTCATCGCCTGGCCGATTCCGGCGCCTTCCATGTCTATCTGTCCGACGTCACCGAGCGCAGCACGGCGCAGGAACAGCTCGAATTCCAGGCGTTTCACGATGTGCTGACCCGCCTTCCCAACCGCCTCGCCTTCGAGAACCGGATCGCGGCGGCACTCGATGGCGGGCACACGGGCGCAGTGCTGTTGCTCGCTGCCGACCGCTTCCAGCCGGTGGTCGATACGCTCGGACACGCCTTCGCCGACCGCGTGCTGTGCGGCATCGCGAGGCGGATCGAGCCGCTGGCCGGAGACGATTCGATCGCCTGCTGCCTGCACCGTTTCGACGGCGAGCTGTTCGCCGCGCTGCTGCCGGTGATCGGCGCTGCGGATGAGGCCGATGCCTTTGCGGCGCGGATTACGCGGGAGATGGCCGCGCCCTTCATCATCGAGGGGCGCGAGATGTATTTCTCGTTCAGCATCGGGTTCGCGGTCTTCCCGCAGGACGGCCGGGATGTTGCCGCGCTGCTGCGCAATGCCGACACCGCGTTGCAGGGGGCCAGGCGCGCAGGCGGCCATCGTGCGCTTCGCTATGCCGAGGACATGAGCGCGCGGGCGTTGGAGCGGCTCGAGACCGAACACCGGCTCAGGCGCGCTGTCGAGCGCGGGGAACTCGAACTGCGTTACCAGCCGCAGGTGGAGATCGGCAGCGGCCGCATCGCCGGCGTCGAGGCGCTGGTCTCCTGGCGGCATCCCGACAGGGGCCTGATTCCACCCTCCGACTTCATTCCGATCGCGGAGGAGAGCGGCGCCATCGTCGAGATCGGCGCCTGGGTGCTGGAGCACGCCTGTGCCCAGGCCCGCCAATGGCAGAACGTCGGCCTGCCGCCGCTCGTCATGGCGGTGAACATCTCGCCTCGCCAGTTCGCCGATCCGGAGCTGCCCAGGAGGGTGCTGCACGCACTGCGCCGCAGCGGCCTTCCCCCGGAACGGCTCGAACTGGAGGTCACCGAGGGCGCGGCGATGCACGATGTCGAGGCGGCGGTCGCCACCCTCCACGCCTTCAAGACCCTCGGCGTGCGGCTGTCGATCGACGACTTCGGCACCGGCCACTCTTCGCTCGCCTACCTCAAGCGCTTCCCCATCGACAAGCTGAAGGTCGACCAGTCGTTCGTGCGCAACATGCACGAGGATCCGAGCGACGCGGCCATCGCCCGCACCGTGATCACGCTCGGCCACAGCCTCGGGCTGACCGTCATCGCCGAGGGGGTGGAGACCGAGGCCCACCTGCGCCTGCTGCGCGACTACGGCTGCGACGAAATCCAGGGTTATTTCTTCAGCCGGCCCAGGCCCGCCTTCGAGGTGCGCGCCATGCTCGAACAGCAGCGCTCGATACGCAGTTGCGCTGCCTGAACCCCGCGCCCATGCGCACGCTGGGTTACTGGCGGCGTTTCTTTCGCGCGATGAGCTCGCGCAAGATCGTCTGCAACGCCCTCAAGGTTAGTGTGGTCGTCGGCACCGCGCTCAACCTGATCAATCAGGGCGAGTACCTGATGGCCGGCCAAGGGCTGATGATGGGCAACGTGGCGCTCAACTATCTGGTGCCGTTCTGCGTCTCCGCCTGGAGCGGCGCCCGGGCGCTGCCGATCCACGAGCCGGGCAGCAGGCACGCGGACGCCCGGGAGCCGGAGCGTTGAGCGTGTTCCGCGTGGCGGGCCGCCGCGCCGCCTCTCCGGTGTAAGAACATGAAATTCCACGCGACGAAGAGGAGTGGCGGCCGCGCGAACCCCCGTTCCTGTCCAACCAACGGAGAAACTCCATGCATCTTCGCCTGACCCGTTCCCTGGTTCCGCTCCTCGCCGGGGCGTTCTTCGCCACCGCGGCCCTCGCGGTCGGCGCGCCGTTTTCGCGCACCGCATTCGATGCCACACAGCAGGCCGGCAAGCCGGTCCTGGTGGCCATCCATGCCGACTGGTGCGGAACCTGCCGCGCGCAGGAACCGGTCATCGAAGCGCTGCTAAAGTCGCCGAAATATGCCGGCTTCACGGTCTATCGGGTGGACTTCGACAGGCAGAAGGACGCGGTGCGGCGCTTCGGCGTGCAGTACCAGAGCACGCTCATCGTGTTCAAGGGCGCGCGCGAGGTCTCGCGCTCCACCGCCCAGACTGCGCCCGGGGCGATCGCCGCGCAGCTCGACAAGGCCCTCTGAGGCGGGCCGTGGAATTCGGCCTCGGAACCTACGGCATCGCGCTTGCGGCGGGCAGCCTGTCCACCCTGTCGCCGTGCGTGCTGCCACTCTTGCCGGTGCTGATCGCCACCGCGGCCACCGCCCATCGCGCCGGTCCCGCCGCGCTGGCGGCCGGGCTGACGCTCTCCTTCACCCTGCTCGGCGTGGTGCTCGCCAGCGCGGGCGCCGCCCTCGGACTGGACCAGACGATCTTCCGCAACGTCGCGGCCGTGATCCTGCTCGGGTTCGGCATCCTGCTGCTGTCGCGCGCGCTGCAGGAGCGTTTCGCGGTGGCGACCTCCGGACTCTCGGGAGCCGGAGGCGGCCTGCTGTCGCGACTCGATCTCGATGGGCTGTCCGGCCAGTTCATCCTCGGCCTGCTGCTCGGCGTGGTCTGGAGCCCGTGCGTCGGGCCGACCCTGGGCGCCACGATCACGCTGGCCAGCCAGGGCACGCATCTCGCGCAGGTCACGCTGGTGATGGCGCTCTTCGGCCTGGGAGCGGGTCTGCCGCTGCTCCTGCTGGGCTCGCTCTCCCGCGAAGCCATGCTGCGGATGCGCGGCAGGCTGCTCGCCACCGGCCAGTGGGGCAAGAAGGCACTCGGCGCGGTCATGCTGGTGCTCGGCGCCTTCATCCTCACCGGAGTGGACAAGCAGGTCGAAGCCTGGGTGCTCGATGCCGCACCGGCCTGGCTCACGGGGATCGGAACCTCGCTGTGAGCGTCCGGGGCGACGGCCCCATTTTCTGAAAAGGAGACGGCGATGCAAAGCGTAGCCTGGTCCCTGAGCCTGTTCCTGATGGCACTGATCACGGCCGCTTTCGTGATCGTGTGCCGGGGCGCCGCCGGCGAGCGCGAACTCCGCAACCCCTACCGGGGCCGTGCCGTGGTTTTCGCGCTGACACTGATCGCCGGCGTGCTCATCACCCTCACCACCCTCTCCCCGTGGCCGCTACCGGCCTACGCAGCAAATCCGGCGCCGGCAGCCAAGGTCATCGATGCCGTCGGCCATCAGTGGCGATGGGATCTCTCGGAGTCCACCGTGCCGGTCGGCAAACCGGTCGAGTTCCGGGTCACCTCGGCCGACGTCAATCACGGCTTCAGTGTCTACCGGGGGAAGACGCGGATTATCGGTCAGACCCAGGCCATGCCGGGGTTCGTCAACCGCTTGCGCCTGACCTTCGATGAACCCGGGCAATACGAAATCCTGTGCCTGGAATACTGCGGGCTGGCGCACCACGGCATGCTCGCCACGATTACCGCTGTCGCCGAGTGAGAGGGAAACGACCATGGTATCCGAGCCGAAACAAACGCCGGCGGACAGCGCCGCAACAGCGTCCGAACGTCTGGTCCTGCTGGCCTACGCGACGACCGCGATCGCGGTTTTTGCGCTGATGATGATCGTGGGCTTCCTGATGCGGTCCGCGCAGGCGACCTGGGTCGATCTGCCGGTCGATCGTTTCTACGAGCTGATGACCCTGCACGGCACCGGCATGGTCGGCACCGCGGGACTCGGCGGCGCATTCGTGATGTGGTATTTCCTGGGCCGCCATGTCCGCCTGTCGAGCAAGGTCATGCTCACCACGTTCGGGCTCTCGCTGGCCGGCGTCGTCCTCATCATCGGCGGGATTCTTCTGGGTCATTATGCCGGCGCCTGGACTTTCCTCTATCCGCTGCCCGCAAAATCCATGGGCGTGTGGCAACCCGCCGCCGCCGCCGCTTTCGTCGTCGGGCTGATCCTGATCGGCGTCGGCTTCCTGCTCTTCTACGCGGATTGCGCGCTGGCGCTGATCCGGCGTTACGGCTCGCTGACCGCCTCGCTGGGTGTGCCGCAACTGATCTCCGGACGGGTCGAGGAAGCACCGCCGGCGGCGGTCGTCGCCAGCACCATGGCGATCATCGTCAACGTGCTCGGAATCCTTGCCGGCGCCGTCGTGCTGATCATGACCCTGGTCAGTCTGTATATCCCGGGCATGGTCTTCGACGCGCTGCTGATGAAGAATCTCATCTTCTTCTTCGGCCACGTCTTCATCAACGTGGCGCTCTACATGGGGGTCATCGCGGTCTATGAGATCCTGCCGCGCTACACGAACCGCCCATGGAAGGTCAACCGCCCCTTCATCGCCGCATGGCTGGCCGCGGTGTTTCTCGTCCTGGCCGTATACCCGCATCACCTGCTCATGGATTATGCCATGCCGAAATGGGCCGCGACGCTCGGCCAGGTTGTCTCCTACCTTTCGGGCATCCCGGTTCTGATCGTCACCGCCTGGGGAACGCTGGGAAATATCGCGCGTTCGGGCATCCGCTGGGATCTGCCTTCGCGCCTGCTCGTGTTCGGCGTGCTCGGCTGGGCGGCGGGGATCGTACCGGCGGTCGTCGATGGAACGATCAGCGTCAATCTGGTCATGCACAACACCCAGTGGGTGCCGGGTCATTTCCACACCTACCTGCTGCTCGGTCTGCTGCCGATGCTGTTGGGCTTCATGGCCTGGGCCGTGCAACTGCGCGGTGAAGACAGCAGTTTCCAGCGGGCGGCATTCTGGGGCTACGCGATCGCGGGCGCCGTGTTCTGCCTGAGCTTCCTCTATGGCGGAGCGAACGGCGTTCCGCGTCGTTTCGCGGTTCATGTATCCGAATGGCTGCCGGTTGCGAGCGTCGGATCGATCGCGGCTGCCGTGGTGGTGGTTTCCGTTGTGTCGTTGGCGCTCGTCATCGTACGGCGCCTCCCGCAGCTCGGGAAGACGGTTGGATGATGCGCTGGCTGTCGTGGCTCGCCACGACGCTGGTGCTGTTCAGCGGCGGCGTGGTGTTCTGGCAGGCGACGGACGGCTTCGCTGCCTTCACGACCGAGACCGCCCGCCGCCTGGAAATCGCCCGCTCGCCGCGCCCGCTGCCCACTGCCGCCCTGCTCGATCCGCACGGCAGCGAAATACGTGCCCGGGATCTGGCGGGACGGGTGCTGATCGTCGATTTCATCTATACCGCCTGTCCCGCCGTGTGCAGCCAGCTCGGCGGCACATTCGGCACACTGCAACGCGAGCTGAACGACGAGCTTCGCCATGATCGCGTCAAGCTGCTCAGCGTGGCCTTCGACCTCGAGCGCGACACCCCCGCCGCACTCGCGCACTATCGCCGCTCCCATCGCGCCGGCACCGACTGGATCGTCGCCCGTACGCCCTCGGAGCAGGCGCGGGCAGCGTGGTTCCGGGCCTTCGGCGTGATCGCGATTCCCGACGGGCTGGGCGGCTTCACGCACAACGCGACGCTGAACGTGGTCGATGCGCGTGGCCGTCTGGTCGCAGTGTTCGATGTCGAACAATGGCCGGCGGCACTGGAGCTCGCGCGCACGCTGGCGCAGCGGGAGCTTCCGTTTCATGCCCTCGCCCTGCGCTGAATGCATCGACCTGCGCGCGGCGGCGCCGGGCCGCTGGATCGCGCTGGGTCTGTGGGCGCTGTTGCTGACCCCGCCCGCGCGCAGCCTGCTCGAATCGTCGATGGTGCTGCAACTGATGGTTCAGTACCCGGCGCTGGTGCTCCTCGGTGCGATGGTGGTCTGGACGACCCCGCGCCGGCGGGCGCTCGGGCGCGGGGTTGACGCGCTCCTGCGCGGCGGCGCCGCGGGGCTCGCCGTTGCGGCCATCCTCCTCATGCTGTGGATGCTGCCGCGGCTGGTGGATGCCGCCGTGCTCGACTTCCGCGTCGCTCTCCTGAAGTTCGTTTCACTTTCGGCTTCCGGCGCGGCCCTTGCGCTGTCCTGGCCACGCTGCCCGCCGCTCGCGCGGGTGGTCGTTCACGTCGAAGTCATCGCAACCCTGGCGCGTTTCGGCTGGGGATTTGCGGAAGCACCGCAACGGCTTTGTGCCGTCTATCTGTTCGACGATCAACTTCGCACCGGAATCGCGCTGCTGATCGTCGCCGCGGCCTATGCCGTCATCGCCGCCTGGGCACCGTTATTCGGGAGCCCGCGATGGCCGGCCCACCTGCCCCGGAACAACGCGCAGGTTCGACGCCATGCTCAACCGGTTCGGACTCCCGCGCTCGACGGCTCCGGCGCCGCGTCCCGGAGGAATACGGTGAGATCGGTCGTGGGCGGGACGACGGGCACCTGATAGAAGAGGTCGGCGACGAAGCCGCGGTGGTAGGTCGTGTGGTTGACGAGGTGCAGGAGAAGATCCCCGCGGGTCATTTCGCCCCGGCCGCCGCCGATGAAGGTGAAGCTCACGCGCTCGTTCAGCGTCGCGTCGGTGAGCCCGTCGCTCCAGGCGACATACCAGCGGTCGACGGCCTGCTGCGCGTTCCACAACTCCCCCAGCGGCGGGCACTCGGCGGTATTGCGCTCGGTGTAGCCGTGCTCGCGCCCCTGGAGATGGGCCTGGAAGACGCGGTCGATGACGTAGTTGTGGTTGAGCGTGTGAACGATGTTCCTGAACAGACTGCGCCGGGGCTTCGTCGCCTCGCCGTCGGGCAATCGGGCGACGGCGTCGAAGATCCGTTCGTTCGCCCATGCGTTGTAGCGCGCGAGCATCCGGGCGGTGCGAAGAGCGGTCATGGCAGACGGCAGGACCCGATTCGCGATGAGCCTAAGAACCGCACTTGACGCAAACGACGCAAAGTAGTGCAGAGATCGCAAAGAAAAACCGGGAAACATCCCATTCGCCCATCGGGTGGGCATCTCCAATCATCTTTGCGCTCTTTGCGTCTTTGCGTTCTCCGCGTTGAAAGAGGTTCAACCGCGGAATTCAGGATGAAACGGACGGATATGCAGCGGGCATTCTCGACTCGCCGGATCGGCGGTCTTCGCGGATCATCCGGGCGCCGCGCTCGGCGATCATCAGCGTGGGGGAATTGGTGTTGCCGGACGTGATGGTCGGCATGATGGAAGCATCGACGACGCGCAGCCCCGCCAGGCCGTGAACCCGCAGCCGCGAATCGACGACCGCATGGTCGTCCCCGTCGCCGCCCATCCTGCAGGTGCCGACCGGATGGAAGATCGTGGTTCCGATGTCGCCCGCCGCGCGGACCAGTTCCTCGTCGGACTGGAACCCCGTGCCGGGCAGGAATTCCTCGGGCTGGTAGCGGGCGAGCGCCGGCTGTCGCGAGATGCGCCGGGTCAGGCGCAGCGCGTCGATGGCGACCTTCCGATCCTCGGGCGTGGACAGGTAACGGCAGTCGATTGCCGGCGCGGTGCGCGCATCTGCGCTCCGGATGCGCACGCTGCCGCGCGAAGTCGGGCGCAGGTTGCACACGCTCGCAGTGAACGCCGGGAAGCGATGCAGGGGCTCGCCGAACTTTTCCAGCGAGAGCGGCTGCACGTGGAACTCGACGTTGGCGCTCGAATGCTCCGCCGACGAACGCGTGAAGCCGCCGAGCTGGCTCGGCGCCATGGTCAGCGGTCCGCTGCGCAACAGCGCGTATTCCAGTCCCATGCGCAGCTTGCCGATCAGACTGTTCGCCCGCTGGTTGAGCGTGACGACGTTCTTCACCTTGAACGCCATCCGCAACTGCAGGTGATCCTGCAGGTTCTCTCCCACTCCCGGAAGCACGTGCGCCACCTCGACTCCGAACTTCTTCAGGAGATCCGCGGAGCCGATCCCGGACACCTGCAGGATCTGGGGCGAGCCGACGGCGCCGGCGGCGAGCACGACCTCGATGCGCGCCGCGGCGAATTGCTCCTCGCCGCCGCGGTGGAACTCGACCCCTGCGCAGCGTTTTCCCTCAAGGCGCAGGCGCTTCACCTGGGCCCCGGTGAGCACGGTCAGATTGGGGCGCCGGGCGACGGGATGCAGGAAGGCTCTCGCCGCACTCCAGCGCAGGCCGCGCTTCTGGTTCACGTGAAATAACCCGCAGCCTTCGTTGTCGCCGCGATTGAAATCGTCACTGCGCGGAATCCCGGCCTGAACCATCGCCTCCCGAAACGCGTCGAGAATCTCCCACGACAGCCGCTGCGGCTCGACCCGCCACTCGCCTCCCGCGCCGTGCGCCGCGTCGGCGCCGCCGAAGTAGTCCTCGGTCTGCTTGAACACCGGCAGCACCGCGTTCCAGTTCCAGCCGGCGTCCGCGGTCCGTTGCGCCCATTCGTCGTAGTCGCGCGCCTGGCCGCGCATGTAGATCATGCCGTTGATCGACGAGCAGCCACCGAGCACCTTGCCGCGCGCGTACAGGATCGAGCGGCCGTTCAGGCCCGCGTCCGGCTCGGTGCGGTAGCACCAGTCGGTGCGCGGATTGCCGAGGCAGTAGAGGTAGCCCACCGGGATGCGAAGCCAGATCCAGTCGTCGCGCCCGCCCGCCTCGAGCAGCAGCACCCGGACGCCGGGATCGGCCGAAAGCCGGTTGGCGAGCAGGCACCCCGCGGTGCCCGCGCCGACCACGATGTAGTCCCAGGTTCCTGATTCCATCGTCTGCTTTGCGCCGGTCCCGGTCGAGCCGGCTAGATCATCAGGTACTTCGACTTCACTTCGTCGTTCGCCTGCAGCTCGTGCATGGTGCCGTGGAAGCGGATGCGACCCTTTTCGATCACGTAGGCCCGGTCCGAGACTTCCTGCGCGAAGTGCATGTTCTGCTCCGCGAACAGAATGGTGAGGCCCATGCCCTTGAGCTTCAGGATCTGCCGCGTGAGTTCCTGCACGACGACCGGCGCCACGCCCTCGACCGGCTCGTCGAGAAGCAGCAGCGACGGATGACCCATCAGCGTGCGCCCGATGGTGAGCATCTGCTGCTCGCCGCCCGACAGGTATCCGCCCAGGCGCCGATCGAGCGGAATGAGCACGGGAAAGATCTCATACACCCGCTCCACCGTCCACGAGGGACCACTCGCGCGACCCTTCTTGATGCCGAGCTCGAGATTCTCGCGCACCGTGAGGTCCGGAAAGATCAGCCGTTCATCCGGAACGTAACCGACTCCCAGCCGGGCGATCTCGTAGGGCTCGCGGCCGGTGAGCGATGTGCCGTTGAAACGGATCGCGCCGGAGCGCGCCGGAACGAGCCCCATGAGGGTCTTGAGGGTGGTGGTCTTGCCGGCGCCATTGCGGCCGAGCAGACACACCGACTCGCCCTCATGCACCTCCAGCGACACATCGAACAGGATGTGGCTGGTGTCGTACCAGGTGTGGACGCCCTGAGCTTCGAGATACAGCATGGAGTTCTACGCGTGGTGTTCGCCCAGGTAGACCTTCTGGGCGGTCTCGTTGGAGCGCACCTCCGCCGGTGTGCCCTGGACGATGATCTCGCCACGGTGCAACAGAGTCAGCGTGCGCGCGTGATTGAACACGATTTCCATGTCGTGCTCGGTAAAAAGGACGGTGAGCTTCAGCTCGCGGTTGAGGCGGTCGACCAGCTCCATGGTCGAGCGCGCCTCCTCGATCGACATGCCCGCCGTCGGCTCGTCGAGGAACAGCAGGCGGGGCTTCCCCGCCAGCGCGATCGCGAGCTCGAGCCGCTTCTTGTCGCCCTGCGCGAGCTCTCCCGCCGTCAGCTCGCGTTTATCCTCCATCGCGCACAGGGCGAGCACCCGCTCGGTTTCCTCCGCGCCGATGGCGCGCGCCGGCGCGAACAGGCGAAACGTCGCGCGCATCTGCGCGTGCACCGCGGCGCGCACGTTCTCCACGACCGTCATGCGCGCAAAGATGCTGCTGACCTGGAAGGCACGCGAGATGCCGCAGCGTGCCACCTTGTGCGGCGGCAGCCCGGTGATGTCCCTGCCCGCGAAAACCACCTTGCCGCCGTCGGGGCGGTGGAAGCCGGTGAGCAGATTCATGAACGTGCTCTTGCCGGCGCCGTTCGGACCGATGATCGCCGACTGCTCGCCCTCTTCCATCGAGAAATGAACGTTGCGCGTGACGTGCACGCCACCGAAATGCTTTTCCAGCCCGGTGACCTCGAGAATGTTCCGGTTCACTGCCGCGACTCCGTCTCGCCCGCTCCGGCCACGGGATCGCCGCCGTTGGTCCCGCCCTCCGGTCGCGCCGCACGCAGGCGCCGCTCGACGATTCCGAGGATTCCGCCGGGGGCGAACAGAACGATCACCAGGATCACGCTGCCGATGGTGAGCGGCCAATAGATCGTGTACATCTTCACCACCGCCTGCAGCATCGTGTAGATCACCGAGCCGACGATCGGGCCGATGAACGCGCCGGCGCCACCGATCAGCGTCATGAACACCGCGATGCCGGACTCGCCCCAGCCGAGCAGACCCGGATTCACGCTGCGCGAGAACGGACCCCAGAGCGCCCCGGCGAGTCCCGCGAACGTGCCCGCGATCACGAAGTTCGCAAGCATGTGCGCCTTGACGTTCGTGCCGAGGAATGCCGCGCGCCGCTGGTTGTCGCGAAGGGTGCGCAAGGTCAGGCCGAAAGGCGACTCGGTGATTCGCCACATGACGAAAAGCGCCAGGATCACGATCGCGAGCGTGAAGTAATAGAAATTGTCCGAATCCTGGAAGAAGGCCGGCGGCAGCAGGCCCTGGATGCCGTCGTCGCCCTTGGTGAAGCTGTACCAGGAAAAGACGATGTAGAACAGCATCTCGCCAAATGCGAGCGTGAGCATGGCAAAGTAGATTCCGGTCAGGCGCACGCAGAAAAAGCCGATGAACAGGGCCGCAGCCGCCGCCACCGGCGGGCCGGCGAGGAGCGACAACAGGAACTCGGCGACACCGATATCCCCGGCCGAAGTCTTCAGCGCCGTAAACAGCATCGCGGTGGCGTACGCGCCGATGCCGAAAAACGCCGCGTGACCGAACGAGATCTGCCCCATGTAGCCATAGAGCAGGTTGAAGCTCATCGCGAACAGGCCGAAGATCAGAATTTCGGTGCCGACGTGGGTCCAGAATTCTCCCGGTAGCCACGGCACCAGCGCGAACAGCACGATCATCGAAATCGCCACCGGCCGGGCGAGAGCGCCGCCGGCGCTCAGCCGCGCAATCCAACCCCGTTGTCTGGGCGCGTTCACGGCGTCGACTGAAAAGCGTTCACGAGCGCAGCTCGGTGCCGAACAGGCCCCACGGGCGCCAGATCAGGACCGCGATCAGGATCAGGAAGATCATCGCCAGGGCGCCGTCGGGCCAGAACAGGATCGAGAACGAATAGACCACGCCGACGATGATCGAGGCGACGAAGGTGCCGAGCATGCTGCCGAAGCCGCCGATCACCACCACCGCGAAGCACTGCACGATGATGTCGAGGTCCATGCCGAGCGACATCGGCAGCAGCGGCAGGAACACGCCGCTCGCCAGCGCCGCAAGCCCGACGCCGAGCGCGAACACCATCGAGTAGATGACGGGGATGCGGATGCCGAGCGCGCTCACCATGCTGCGGCTGTAGACCGCGGCGCGCACGATCTTGCCGAAACGCGTGCGATGCAGGAAGTACCACAGGCCCGCGCCGACGGCGACGCCGGTGCCGATGATCACGAACTGGTAGGGATTGACCAGGGTATCGAACATCTCCATTGGCTCGACGCCGAGGTTGATGCGCCGGTTCTCCAGGCCCCAGACGAGCTTGATCACGTCACCCAGGATCAGCACCAGCGCGAACGTGAGCAGCAGTTGCTCCGGCAGTTCGCGTTCATAGGTATGCCGGATCAGAAAACGCTCCAGCGCAAAGCCGGCGAGCGACATCAGCGCCACCGCGCCGGCGATCGCCGGCAGCAGCATCCATGGGCTCGCGCCGAACTGCTCGCTCAGGAAAGTGAAAAGAGAGTAGGTAACGTAGCCGCTTATGAGCCACAACGTCGCATGCGCGAAGTTGAGGATGTTCATGACGCCGAAGATCAGCGACAAGCCCGCCGACAGCAGAAACAGCACCATCGCGCGCGACAGGCCGCTGAACAACTGAAGTAGGTATGGGGCGATGTCCATCGGGGCAGCAGACCTTGATCAGCGTTCGGAAACCGGTGCGCGGGAACAGCCAGCTTCCCGCGCACTGACCGGACCGCTCGCTACGCGCGTTTCTTCTTCAGCTTCTCGACCTCTTCGCAGGTCGGCGTCCACACTTCCTTGGCCTCGACATAGACCAAAGTGTCGGGCTTGTAGATCGGGAACGGATAGTCGGGCGAATCCCAGACCTCGCCCACGTACGAGGGCACCTCGAGCTGGTTGCTGCAGGTGCGGAAGGCGCGCTTGCCGCGGCAGGTGTCGATGGTCGCGCCCTTGAGTGCCTTAATGATCGCCTCGGTACTGATCGATCCGGCCTTCTTCGCGCCCTGCTCCAGGCCGCCGAGCGCGTCGTAATACATGCACGCCCAATCATCCGGATAGTCGTCCTTGCCGAACGCGGCGAGGTCGCGCTTGATGTAGGCCTGCATGATCGGCTCTTTCAGATGCGCGAAGAACGGGCAGCGCGCGAGCCCGATGATGCCTCGCGGCAGCGTCTTGCGCTGCTGCTTGAGGTCGTTCACCGGAATCAGGCCGCCCGGGAACGGCACACGCTTGAACAGCCCCATCTGGCCGGCCTGCTGCATGAAAGTCTGGGCATCCTTGCCCGCAACCGCGCCGAACATGAAATCGGGCTTGGCCGCCATGATCGCGGTGATGTAGGAAGTGAAATCGGTCTCGCCGAGCTTGAACCACAGCTGGCGGGCTTCCTTGATGCCGGGAGCAACCTTGGCCAGCCCGGTGGTGAAGCCCTTGTGCGTGTCGCGGCCCCACTCGTAGTCCTGCCCCAGGGAAACGTAGGTCTTCCAGTTGCTCTTCTTCGCCATCTTCGCCACCGCCACCACCACCGCTCCCGACTGCATATTGCTGTCGGGGCAGAACTGGTAGGTGTAGGGCGTGTAATTGTCTTGTGTGATCTTGGAGCTGTTGGAGGTGGCGGCGAAGTGCAGCACTTTGTGCTCGTGGATGATCTCCTGCACCGCCAGCGCGACCGCGCTCGAATAGGTACCGAAGATGCCATCCACCTTGTCGTTCAGGATCAGCGATTTCGCTTCGCGCGCGCCGACATCCGGCTTGGTCTCGGTGTCGCGATAGATCATCTGTACCGGATGCTTGCCGAGCAGCCCCCCGCGCTTGTTCAGTTCCGCGATCGCGACCGGCAGTCCCTTGATGCAGTGCGCCATGTAGTTCGCGCCGGTGCCGGTCGAGGGCAGCAGCACGCCGAGCTTGTACGGCTTCGCAGCCTGGGCGGCCGCGAATCGGGGCGTCAGCGTCAGAGCGCCCGCAGCGAGCCCCCCGAACACGAAGTCGCGCCGGCTCAGCCTGAGATGTTCCATGAGAGCTTCCAACTTCCTGTCTGTCGTACCCATCGTTTGTCTCCTCGTGTCTGGCTGGAAAGGGTGCCGCTTCTTCCGGCGGCCTCTGAAAATGCTGCCTCGCGCCCCGGCTATCGGGCGGTCGGCATGATGAACTCGGCGCGCGCCAGCCCGGCTCCCGGCCAGCGCATGCTCACGGTCTTCAGCCGCGTGTAGAAGCGCACACCATCGGGTCCGTGCACCGCGTGGTCGCCGAAGATCGACCGCTTCCATCCGCCGAAACTGTGGAAGGCCATCGGCACCGGGATCGACACGTTGATGCCGACCATGCCGGCCTGGATGCGGCGCAGGAACTCGCGCGCGGCACCGCCGTCTGCCGTGAACAGCGCCGTTCCGTTCGCGTACGCGTTGCGGTTGATGAGCGCGATCGCAGCTTCCAGGTCGGGGACGCGCACCACCGACAGCACCGGGCCGAAGATCTCCTCGCGGTAGATGCGCATGTCCGGGGTCACGTGGTCGAACAGGCAGCCGCCGAGGAAGAAACCGCGGCCGTTTCCGAACCGCGCCGCGCGCCCGTCGACCACCAGGCGCGCACCCTCGGCCACGCCGCTTTCGATGTACGAGACGACGCGCTGCAGGTGGGCCGGCGTGATCAGCGGCCCCATCTCCGCACCCGGTTCGGTGCCCGGCGCGACGCGCAGCGCGCGCACGCGCTGTTCGAGTTTCTCGACCAGCGCATCGGCCACCGCGCCGACGGCGACGGCGACCGAGATCGCCATGCAGCGCTCGCCGGCCGATCCGTAGGCCGCACCGAGCAGCGCCTCCACCGCCTGATCGAGGTCCGCGTCGGGAGCCACGACCATGTGATTCTTCGCGCCCCCGAGCGCCTGCACCCGTTTGCCGGCCGCAGCGCCGGTGGCATAGACGTACTCGGCGATGGCGGTCGAGCCGACGAAACTGACCCCGGCCACGCGCGGGTCGGCGAGCAGGCGGTCCACCGCCTCCTTGTCGCCATGGACCACGTTGAAACAGCCCTCGGGCAGGCCGGCCTCGCGAAACAGCGACTCGAGCAGCAGGCTCGGCGAAGGATCCCGCTCCGAGGGCTTGAGCACGAAGGTGTTCCCGCACGCGATCGCGAGCGGGAACATCCACATCGGCACCATCACCGGGAAGTTGAACGGGGTGATGCCGGCGCACACCCCGAGCGGCTGGCGCAGCGAGAAGCTGTCCACGCCGGTGCCGACCTGGTCGCTGTACTCCCCCTTCAGCAGATGCGGGATGCCGCAGGCGAACTCGACCACCTCGATGCCGCGCGCGAGTTCGCCGCGCGCATCGGCCAGCGTCTTGCCATGCTCCCGCGTGATCCGCTCGACGATCTCCTGCGCGTGACCCTCGAGCAGCTCCTTGTAGCGGAACAGCACGCGGGCACGGCGCACCGGCGGAGTGGCCGCCCACCCCGGGAAGGCGGCGGCGGCGGCGGCGATCGCCTCATCGACCTCCTCGTCGCTCGCAAACGGCACCAGCGCCGCGACCTCGCCGGTCGCCGGGTCGTAGACCGGGCCGAAGCGGCCGCTGCGCCCCGCGAGCTCGCGGCCCCCGATGGCATGCCTCAGCTCGTTCGGCGCCACGCCCACCCCGGCGGATTTACCCTGCCGTGCATTCGCCATCGGGTGTTTCCGTTCAACCATGAAATGTTGGACATCATCGCGCGCGCCAGCGGGACAGTCCAATCACATCTTCGGATCGTTTCGATCAGAGGCGATGATCGAACCTCGCACCCTGGCGTTCGACGATTTCTCCGCCGTTGCGGCCGGCGCCCAGATCGAGCGGATGACGCCCGCCATGGCCTCGATGAGCGGGTCATGGCTGCGCTCCGCCCGGAAGATGAACGAGAGCGGATTGCTCAGGGTGGCCCCGCGCCACACCGCGACCCGGCCATCGTCTTCGGCGGCAAACGCCAGATCCTCGCGCATCAGCGTGAGTCCCATGCCCGCCGAGACCATGCTCACCATCGACGCTTCCTGGTCGGCGACAACGACGCGGCGCGCAGGTGAAATGCCGTTCTCCTCGAACATGCGCGAGACGAGACTGTTGTGCGAGCTGGTCCGCGGGGTCCACACCCAGGGGAACGCGGCCAGCGCCTTCCAGTCCGCGCAATTGAGCCTGCCGCGCCAGGCGGTCGGCCCGACGATGCGGTAGGTGACCGTCGTCAGCTTCGTGCCGCGCATCGCGGCATGCTCGATCGGGCCGAGAAAGAAACCGGCATCGAGTTCGCGCTCCGCCACCGACGCGAACACCCATCCCGAGATGCCGTGCCGCGTCTCGATCTCGATCACCGGGTAGGTCTCGATCAACCGCTTGAGAAAGACGCCGAGGCGCAGGAAGTCCGGATCGATGATCGTTCCGAGCCGGACCCGCCCGGCGACCTTGTCCTTCATGCGCAACGCCAGGTTCTTGACCTCCTGCGCATGACCGAGCGCCTGCTCGGCCTCCTGCAGCATCAGTTTGCCCGCGCCGGTGAGCAGCATTCCGCCGCGGGTGCGATCGAAGAGCGTCACGCACAGCTCGTCCTCCAGCGCCTTGAGCTGTCCGGTCACGGCCGGCTGGCTCAGGTGCAGTCGCTCGGCGGCGCGTGTGACGTGGCCGAGCTCGGCCACCGTCACGAACGTGCGCAACTGGTTCAGATCCATGCCCCCTCCTGACGGCCCATCCTGCCACTGCACGGCCACTCGACCATGGCCGGCCCTTCGATGCCTCGGTTGATCACCGCCTTCCGTTCAGAACACGATCACCTGCCGGATCGCTCTTCCCTCGCGCAGCCGGTCGAAGCCGAGGTTGATGTCCTCCAGAGACAACGTTCCGCTCATCAGGCGCTCGACCGGCAGCCGCCCGCGCCGGTGCAGCGCGACGTAGCGCGGCAGGTCGCGCAGCGGCACACAGGTGCCGATGTAGCTTCCCTTCACCGTGCGTTCCTCGGCGACGAGGGTGACCAGCGGCAGCGGCATCGACTGCCCCGGCGGCGGCAGGCCCGCGGTGACGGTGGTGCCGCCACGGCGCGTGATCCGCCAGGCCAGCTCCATCGCTCTTGCCGAGCCGGCGAATTCGAACGCGAAATCCACGCCGCCTGCGGTCGCCTCGCGCAACTCCCCGGCACAGTCGGGCGAGCGGGCGTCGAACGTGTCGGTGGCGCCGAGCGCGCGCGCGACCTCGAGCTTGTCCTCGGCGAGATCCACCGCGACGATCCGGGAGGCTCCGGCGGCAGCGGCACCGAGCAGTGCGGCGAGGCCGACGCCGCCCAGGCCGACCACCGCCACGGCTGCGCCGGCAGGGACCTTCGCGGTATTCACCACCGAGCCGACGCCGGTGAGCACCGCGCAGCCGAACAGCGCGGCATGCTCGAACGGCAGCTCCGCATCGATCGGCACGACCGATCTGCGCGACACCACGGCGAAGTCGGCGAACGCAGAACAGCCCAGGTGATGATGGATCGGCGCTCCGTCCCGGGACAGCCGCCGTTCGCCCGAAAGCAGCGTGCCGGCACCGTTGGCGGCGGCGGCCGGTTCGCACAGCGCGGGCCGGCCTTCCGCGCAGGGCAGGCAGTGACCGCAACTGGGCACGAACACCAGCACCACGTGGTCGCCCTTCTTCAGGTCGCTCACGCCCGCGCCCAGCGCCTCGACCACGCCGGCCGCTTCGTGGCCGAGGGCCATCGGCGTGGGCCGCGGACGATCGCCGTTGATCGTGGACAGATCGGAGTGGCACAGGCCGGCGGCGCGAATGCGCACCAGCACTTCGCCCGGGCCGGGCGGGGCGAGATCGAGCTCCTCGATCGCCAGCGGGCGGCTGGTCTCGTAGGGGGGCTCCACGCCCATCCGGTCGAGCACCGCCGCTCTGGTCTTCATCATGACAAGTCCCTCCTCTCAGGAATGCGGTTTCTCGGCGACCGAGCCACGCTCGATCACGAACAGCTTGTCGATCAGGCCCGCCGAGTGCGTATAGTCGGACTCCGACAGCAGGATGGAAAGCCCCTCCGCCTTGATCGCGTGCAGCACCTCCACCAGGCGATGCGCGAGCGCGGGCGCGATGCCCTCGAAGGGCTCGTCGAGCAGCATCAGGTGGCTGCCCGCCATGAGTGCGCGTGCCAGCGCCACCAGCTTCTGCTGTCCGCCGGACAGTTGCAGTGCGCGCCGCTGCGCAGCCGCGGCCACCTCGGGGATCAGCTCGTAGATCCAGGCGAGCCGCGCTCCCGCCTCCGGCAGTCGGATCGCCCACGCCGGCACCAGAATGTTCTCCTCCACGGTCAGGTCCGGCACCAGCCGCCGGTCCTCGGGCATGTAGCCCACGCGCAGCCGGGCACGGCCGTGCGCCGGCGCTCGCGTGACGTCCGTGCCGCCGATGCGGATCGTGCCCTGCGTCGGCCGGATCGCGCCCATGATCGCGCGCATCAGCGTCGTCTTGCCGGCGCCGTTGCGCCCGATCAGCCCGGCCATCGCACCGCCGGGCAGCGCAGCCGAGACCTCGCGCAGGATCTGCGTGCGTTCGATGTAGACGTCGAGCGCGCTTACTTGGAGCATCCCGCCTCCCGGTCGCGGTGCAGCTCGGCGCCAATCACGTACTTGCGCACTTCGGGATCGGTGAGCGTCTCGGCGGTGGGCCCGTCGGCAAGGATACGCCCGTCATAGAACGCGATCACGCGCGCGCTATAGCGCTCGACGATCTCCATGTCGTGTTCGACGAACAGGCAGGCGGCACCGCTCGCGCGCACTGGCGCCATCACCGTGTCCATGAGGGCGAACTTCTCCTCGGCTGCCACCCCGCTGGTGGGCTCGTCGAGCAGCAGCAGCGGCGGTTCGCTCACCGTGGCCATCGCGATGTCGAGCAGCTTGCGCACGCCTTGCGGCAGCGTCGCCACGCGGCTATCCGCGTAGCGCTCGATCGTGTAGCGCTCGAGCACCTTGCGCGCCTCGTCCTCGCGCGCGCGGGTGTGCAGGGGCGCGAGCCAGCTCAGCGCCCCCTCGCGCAGCATGCCGAGCGCGATCAGCATGTTGTCCAGCACCGTGAGCTCCCGGAACAACTGCGAGACCTGGAACGAGCGGCAGATCCCGGCGCGCACCACCTGCCGCGGCGGCAGGCCGGTGATGTCCCGCCCGCGAAAACGGATGCTGCCGCCCGACGGCCGGAGGTAGCCGGTCACCATGTTGATGAAGGTGGTCTTGCCGGCGCCGTTGGCGCCGATCACGCCGATGACTTCGCGCTCGCCGACCACCAGGTCGATCTCCGCCGCCGCGACCACCGCGCCGAAGCTCTTCGAGAGCGCACGCGTTTCGAGGACCGCATTCATCCCAGGATCATCGCAGTGCTTCCCGGCCGCGCGCCACCAGCGACCACAGTCCGCTGGGCAGGAACAGGATGATCGCCAGCAGCACCACGCCGAGCATCATCTGCCAGGTGTAGGGCGAGAGCTCGAAGGCATAGGTCTTGATCAGCTCGAACAGGAACGACGCGGCGAAGGCCGCGGCGATGTGCTGGGTGCCGCCGAGCAGCGCCACGAACACGAACTCTCCCGAGGTGGTCCAGTACGCCATGTCGGGGCCGACGTGTCCCGAGGCGAGCGCCGCGAGTCCGCCGCCCAGACCGCCGAGCCCGGCGGCCACCAGGTATTTGAGGTAGACGACGCGGTAGACCGAGATGCCGAGATATTCGACGCGGATCTCGTTCTCGCGGATGGCGTCGCCCGCGTACCCCATGCCCGAGCGCAGGTAGCGCTGCAACGCGATAGCGACGGCCATCGACAGCACCACGGCAGCGGCGTACAGCCAGCCTTGCAGGGCGACCGGCGCGTAGCCCAGGAAGGTCGCGTGGGAGACGTTGAAGCCGTCGGTCGAGCCGAGCGCCTGGCTCTTCGAAAGCAGTCCGTACAGGATCATCGAGAACGCCATCGTGAACATCGCGAAGAAGATCTCGCGGTAGCGCGCGAGCAGCAGGCCGAGCAGCGCCGCGACCGCGACGCTGACCGCGACCGCAGCCGCAAGCAGCACGAACGCATCACCGAGATTCCAGTACTTGCCGGCCGCGCCCACGGCATAGCCGCCGAGGCAGAAGTACAGGCCCTGGCCGAAGGACACCAGGCCCGCACGCATCAAGAGCACCACGCCAGCGACCACCAGCGCATAGCCGAGCGAGATGGTGGCGATGTACGACAGCCATTTCGGCAGGAACGGCCCGGCGGCGAGCAGCACTGCGGCGGCGATCAGGAATCCGCGGGTACCCGGGTCGGTGCGCATTCAGATCTTTCTCGCCGCGGGGCGTGCGAACAGCCCGGCCGGCCGCACCGCGAGCACCAGGCACATCACGCCGTAGATCACGAACAGCTCCACTTCGGGCAACAGGTGCACGGCGGCCGCGCGCGCGATGCCGACGATCAGCGACCCGACCAGCGCGCCCTGCACGCTGCCCAGCCCACCGATCACCACGACCGCGAAGGCGAGCACGATCACCTCCACGCCGATGCCGGGCACGACCGAGACCACCGGTGCCGTCAGTGCGCCGGCAGCCGCGCCCAGCACACCGCCGATGAGGAAGGTGACGACGAACACACGCGTGACATCGATGCCGAGCGCGGCCGACATTTCCCGGTCGTGGATCACCACCAGCAGCAGCTTGCCGCGCCGCGTGCGGTTGAGCGTCCACCACATTGCGATCGCGACCGCGGCAGCCACCGCGATCAGCGCGAGATCGTAGTTGGCGAACGTCATCGGGCCGAACTGCAAACGCCCGAGCAACTGGTAGGGCTGGTAGGCGGAATAGGATTCGACGCCCCAGATCAGCTTGATCACGTCCTCCAGGATCAGCAGGACCGCATAGGTGACCAGGATCATGACGACTTCGTCGCGCCCGTACATCAGGCGCAGGACGCCGCGCTCGATCAGCAGTCCGGTGACCGTTCCGGCGGCGAGCGCGGCGGCGAGCAGGACCAGATAGCTGCCCGCGGGCGCGTGGCCGGCCGACAAGTACCAGGTGATCGCTGAGGCCGCGGTATAGGCACCCACCGCGTAGAGGCTGCCGTGGGCCAGGTTGAGGATGCGCATCACGCCGTAGACCAGCGTGAGCCCGGCGGCCACGATGAACAGCCACGAGGCGTAGATCGTGCCGTCGACGAGGATGGCGGTGAGCGTGAACATGGCGCGGGCGGCGCGCCTCGCGGCGCGCCCTGCCCGTCGGTCACTCAGCCCATCAATTGCACTTCGCGCCAGGGAAACCCTGCTTGATCCACTGCTCGCTCGTCACCCCGTCGGGCGGATTGACGCACTCGGCCGGGTAGCGCACGACATTCACGATGGCCGGCTTGCCGCCCTGAAGCTTGAAGCGGCCGTAGACCATTTCCTGGACCGCCTGGTGGCCCTTTCCGATCGCCATCTTCACGGTCCCGCTCGGCGCCTCGAAGCTGAGGTGCTCCAGTGCGGCGATGACGTCCGCCTCGGCCGGCTTCGGGTTCTTCGCCATCGCCTTTTCGGCGGCGGCCTTGAGGCCGAGGATCGCCTGCGCCATCTTGTAGGACGGGTAGGTGGGCCACGTATTGAAGCGGTTGAAGTACTGCTCCCGGAACCACTTGTTGAGCGCATTGTCGGGTGCGAACACGCCATACGGCCCGCGCCCGCCGATCACCGTACCCTCGGGGATCTGCTCGGGGATGCGGAACATCGCGGTCTCGCCGGTGGTCAGGATCGCCACCTGCTTGTCGAGCAGGCCGCGCGCGCGCCCCTGCTGCACGAAGCTCTCCATGTCGCCGCCCCAGAAGCTGGAGTGGATGAATGCGGCATTCTGGAGCTGCAGCGCCGAGATCTCCGCGCTGTACTGGCCGGCGAAGATTTTCGGCATCTGCGAGGTGCCCACCTGGACGCCGGGCTTGAGTTTCTGCAGCGAGGCGATGAAGTCGTTCCACGAGTCCTGGCCCCAGGCGTAGTTCTGATTGATGCCGTTGACCTTCGCCACGCCCGGATTCTGCGCCAGGATGTAGCGCGCCGCGCCCAGGCTATCCATCAGCGCGGTCGGCCCGGTACGGAACAGATAGGTATAGGGCCGCTCCTCGAACACCCGCGGAGTGCCGCAGTCAAAGAAGATGGTGAGTTTCTTCAGCTCCTCGGTCACCGGCGCGAGCGCCAGGCAGTCGCCCGAGGAGATGTAGCCGATCACCGCATCGACACCCTGCTTCTGGACCAGCGCGCGGTATTCGGTCACCTGCTTGGAGGGACCGCCCGCCTCGTCCACCCAGACCGGCTGGATCGTGCGGCCCGCGATCCCCTTGCTCGCATAGGGCGCCGGCACCTTGCCGGCGTTGATGGCATCGACGATCAGCTCTCCGGCGTTGCGCGCCGGAATGCCGAACGGGCCGGCCGCGCCACCCGAGAGGAAGGTCACCAGCCCGAGCTTGTAGTCCTGCGCCACGGCGGGTACCGGCGCGGCTGCGGCCGCGACCACCGCACCCAGCGCCAGACCGATGTGCATCGCCTTATTGCCTTTCATGTCGTCCTCCTTTGCTCCGTTGAAAATCCGCCTGGCGCCCCTGGACGGGCACCTCCGGCGGATACGCCTTGAACCTTCCGAGCATCGTCTTCGCGGGCGGGAAACGCTCGTCGGCGACGACCTCTCCGATCGCGATCACCTGCTGCATCTGGTGCGTCTTCGGATCCATGTAGGACTCGAAGCCGTCCGGATCCTCGGGCAGCTTCAGCCTCAGCCGCTCGAGCGCCGCGACCAGCTTCTCGCGATCGCCCGTGCCCCCGGCGCGAACGATCGCATCGGCGATGGCGAGGATCCCGGTATAGGCGCCCTGCGCCGCGTAGGACGGAAAGCGTCCGGCGCGCAGCCGGAACAGTTCAACGAAGGCGCGATTGCGCGCCGTGTCGGGCCAGTTGTTGTGGTGGCGCGCAGACAGGATCAGGCCCGCCGGCATCTCGGCGCCGAGCTCGGCCATCACCTCGTAGTTGCCGCCGGCGTCGAAGTTGGCGAATTGCGTGTGTTCGAACAGCTTGAAAGTGCGCGCCTGTCGGATGAATGCCACCAGGTCGCCGCCCCAGTGCCCGTTCACGACGATGTCCGGTTTCGCATCGAGCAGCGCCGCGATGTACTGCGAGTAGTCGGGTTCATAGAGCTTGGGCCACAGGACGGAGACGCTCTCGTAGCGCACGCCGAGCCGGTCCAGCGCCGCGCGCAGGTCCGACCACTGCCGGTGGCCATAGTCGTAGTCGGGTCCGATGAACGCCAGGCGCTTCCAGCGGCTGCGCTCCTGCAGCGCCCGCAGGTAGCGCGCGCCTGCATCCATCGACTGGCGCGTATCGTTGGTGACGCGGAAGTAGTAGCGGTGCAGCGCCTCCTCGGTGAGACGCGAGGAGGCATGGTCGGTGCCGACGAAGATGACCCGGCTGCGCCGCGACACTTCGGTCACCGCGAGCGCCACCGCCGAAGACACCACCCCGCACAGGAACTGCGCGCGATCCTTCTCGATGAAGTCCTGCGCGATGCTGACGCCATAGGAGGGCTTCGACTTGGTGTCTTCGACCAGCACGCGCAGCCGCGGGCGTGCGCCGGGGCGCGCGGCGATCTCCGCGAGTGCGAGTTCGATCGCAGCGACGCTGTCGCGCCCGTACAGCCCGCCGCGCCCGGTCATCGGGAACATGCAGCCGACGGTGGCGGAGGCCTCGCCGGGGCTCGCGCCCATCTCGATGCGCGCGGCTGCCGGGGGTGCCGCGGCGAGCGCCGCGCAGGCCAGGGGTCCCATCAATGAAAGTCGCAAGCATTGGATCATCACCATTCGCGAAGCAGCTTGCATGCCCGCGTCGAACTCGACGAAGGTTCAATGACTTACGTGGAGCCCCGGCGAGGGCCGGAGCGGTTTGCGCTCGGATCGGACGCGCGGGCGAGCGGAAACCGCTCAAACGAGTCTCAACCGCTTCAGCCGGCGCTTGAGCGCGTGGCGCGAGATGCCGAGCGTCTGCGCCGCGAGGCCCTTGCGGCCGCGCGTGCGCGCCAGCGCCTCGAGCACCAGGTCGCGTTCCGCGGCAGCCAGCCGCCCGGGCAGCTCGACGGGTGCCGCGGCATCGACCGGCCGGGCGAACTCCGGCGGCAGGTGCTGGGCGCCGATCTCTACGCCGGGATGGAGGATCGTCAGGCGCTCGATCAGATTGCGCAGCTCGCGCACGTTGCCCGGCCAGCCGTGCGCCGCGAACAGTGCGCGCGCGGCCGACCCGATGCGGATCGGCGCACAGCCCTCCTCCCGGGCGAAGCGCTCGGCGAAATGCGCGGTGAGCAGGAACAGGTCTGCGCCGCGATCCTTGAGCGCCGCAATCTCGATCGGAACCACGTTGAGCCGATAGTAGAGGTCGGCGCGAAAGCGCCCGTCGCTCACCTCGCGCGACAGGTCGCGGTTGGTCGCCGCGATCACGCGCACATCGGCGCTCGCCTCGCGCGTGCTCCCGAGCGGGCGGTAGTTGTGGCTCTCGAGGAAGGCGAGCAGCTTCGCCTGGAGGGCCGGTGCGAGTTCGCCGATCTCGTCGAGGAAGAGGGTGCCATGGTGGGCGAGCGCGATCAGCCCCGCCCGGCGCTGTCCGGCCCCGGTGTAGGCGCCCTTTTCGGCGCCGAACAATTCGGCTTCCAGCAACTGTTCGGGCAGCGAGGCGCAGTTGACCTCGACGAAGGGTCCGTCGACCCGCCCGCTGGCCTGGTGCAGCGCCCGCGCGATCACGCCCTTGCCGGTGCCCGAGGCGCCGAGCAGCAGCACGGTGCGTGCGTTGCTCGCGGCGACGCGCGCGACCAGTTCGCGCAGCCTGGCGATCGCAGGATGCTCGCCCACGATCACCGATTCGCTGGCGCCGATCGAGCGACGGTAGGCGATCTCGTCGTCCAGCCGGCCGCGCTCGATGGTCGTCCCGATCAGGTGCACCAGCTCGTCGAGATCGAACGGCTTGGTCAGGTAATCCGACGCGCCTGCCTTGACGCACTGCACGGCGGCGCGCGTGTCGCCGTGCGCAGAGATCATGATCACCGGGCAGCCGGGGAACGACTTCCTCAGCGTTTCCAGCACTTCCAGACCGGACGCATCGGGCAGGCGCAGGTCGAGCAGCACCGCATCGGGCCGGATCTCGCCGGCCAGCCGGAGGCCGGAGGCACCATCGTAAGCCCCGCGGGTCTCGATGCCTGCGCCCTTGAGCGCCAGCTCGAGCGAGCGCACGAGGTTGCGCTCATCGTCGATGATCAGCACCAGCGGCGAGCTGCTCACGGGGTCTCCTCTCGCGCCAGCGGCAGCCGTAGCGTCACGGTGGTGCCGCTCGCCGGCAGGCTGGCGATCTCGATGCTGCCGCCGTTCATTTCCGCGAGCTGGCGCGACACCGCCAGGCCGAGCCCGGTGCCGCCGGGCTTGGTGGTGAAGAACGGCTCCATCACCTTGTGTGCGACCTCATCCGACATGCCATGGCCGGTGTCCGACACCGTAAGGCACGCGAAACCGGCCTCACGCCAGGCACGCAGCGTGATCGTGCCACCCTCCGGCGTCGCCTGCAATGCGTTGAGCACGAGGTTCATCAGGATCTGCTGCGTCTGACCGGCATCCACCCACAGCCGCAGATCGGGCTCGCCGAGCACCGACAGCGCGACATGCGCCTCCTCCGCCATCGGCCCCACGAGCGCGGCCAGCCGCCGCAGCAGCTCGCGCGCCGAGACCTCGGTGCGCTCGGGGTCGTGCGGGCGGGCGAAGCCGAGCAGGCCTTCGATCACCGCGTTGATGCGTTCGATCTCTTCCGTCACGAGCTGCATCATCTCGCGCCGCGCCGGGTCTTCCTCGCGCGAGCCGAGCGCCTGCACGCAGGTCTTGATGGTGGCGAGCGGATTGCGGACCTCGTGCGCCACGCTCGCCGCGAACTCGCCCAGCACGGCGCGCTTCTCGCTTTCGACCCGCGTGCGGATGAGCGCGCGCAACTGCGCGCTCATCCGGTTGAGCGCCCGCGCGAGCATGGCGATCTCGTCCTCGCCGCCGGCCGGGATGTCGAGTGCAAACTCGCCGCGCCCCACCGCCTCGGCCGCGGCGACCAGCGGCTTGAGCCTGCGGCGCATGTGCACACCGAGATAGACGAAGATCAGGACGATCAGCACGCCGCACAGCGCCGCCGCCGCGATGAAGACATAGCGCGCCGGAGTGCCCGGCAAGGGCAATTGCGGCGACACCCGGTAGAGCGCGGCGTACCAGCCGGGCGCCGTCTCGGGCGCGCGCACGAGCGGCAGGTCGCCCCGCCACTGCGTGCCGACCGGCTCGATCAGGCGGCCGCCCGGAGTGTGCAGCAGCGGCCGATAGACGTCGAGCGAGGCGCCCGAGAGCAGCTCGCTGAGCGAGGCGAGCCGCACCTGCAGAGCCACCGAGATCGCCTGGCCGGCGATCGCGCGCCGGATCAGGAACCAGCCGGGCCGGCCGTCCGGAGGCAGCATCGGGCCGATCAGCTCCACGCCCTGAAAGTCCACCCGCGGCAGCGCGGCGAGCGCCGGACCGGCCTCATCGCGCAGCTCCGGTTCGATGGCCGACTGTCCGTGCAGCGCGGCGATGACGCGGTCGGCGCGGTCGAAGAACAGGATGCCATACACGTCCGGAGAGTCGGCCTCGACCTGCAGCCGCGTCAGCAGCCGCGTGTCGAGATCACCGACCTGCGTGCCGGCGATCTGCGCGAGCGGCGGAAAATCGGCGAGCCCGTCGAGCTGGTAGGCCTTGTTGCGCAGGAAATCGCCGAGCTTGCTCGCGGTCGCCGCCAGGGTGCTCTCGACGCGCTGGTCGGCCAACCGCAGCACCAGATCCGCGGCATAACGGTCGTAGAGCGTGACCGCCGCCGCCAGCGGCACGATCGCGGCGAGCAGCGACACCACGAGATAGCGGGCGCTGAGACTCGCGCCCCGAGGCGAGAGCTCGCGCAGCACCTCGCGCCAGCGGACACGCAGGATGCGCTTCCGCCCGGCGGGTGTCGTGCTTGCGGCTTCGCTGTGCAAGGCCGGCTGGGATCGGCTCGATGGGGAGCGGGCATTCTACGGCTTGTCCCGGCTTGTCCTGGCACGCACCGAGGAGGTGAGTCCGATGGGCGCGCGATCGGACCGCTTCCGGGCCGCTGGCTGCGCCGCTCCTCCTTGTATGCAATGGGCATGCCACGTCCTCGCGCCTTGCGGGACAACCCGTGGCGCACTCGGAGGTCGGCAGCGGCTGTTGAAGCCTCTTCATACCGCTTGACCCCGTGCATGACTACGGAAGCAAGGTTTTGTGGTTCGTTCGAGTTTCGGGAGGATAGCCGCATCAGGGGGAATCCCGGCCACGCTCGTCGCCGACCGACACGGCCGGGAGATCGGACGGCGCACCGGGCCGTAGCAGTGCGACGGCCTGGCGGCCGCGCGTATGATCGAAGTTCATTTGACGAGGGCGACACCATGAATCGGCGGTGGATGCGACGCGATGTTCTGAAGACTCTCGCCGCCGGCGGCGGCATGCTGGCAACGCCCTTCGCGCTGCGCACGGCTTTCGGCGCCGGTGATCCAGATCTGCACTTGAGGGTCATGGCCGCACCGGCGGCGATGGCGATCCGCTCCGGTCCGCAAACGCGCGGGTTGCGCTACACGGCCGAGGTGCTGCGCGGCCGCCGCGACGCGGTTCGACCGGCGCCGGGAAATCTCGGTCCGACCCTGGAGCTGCGGCGCGGAGAGCGCGTGCGCATCGAGGTCGTGAACCGCACCGGCGAGGCGACCGTCGTTCATTGGCACGGCATGATCGTGCCGGAATCCGCCGATGGTCATCCGCACCAGGCAGTGCCCTCCGGCGAGCGTTACACGATCGAATTCACCGTGCGCAACCCCGCGGGAACGTATCTCTATCATCCGCATCCGCACCCCATCACCGGGCGCCAGACCTATCACGGCCTCGCCGGGCTACTCATCGTGCGCGAGTCCGGGGAGCGGGACATGGGATTGCCGGCGCCGGAACACGAGCTGGCGCTGGTGCTGCAAGACCGCCGCATCGGCGAGGACAACCAGCTCGTCTTCAAGCAGATGATGATGGACGACATGAACGGCGTGCTCGGCGATCGCGTGCTGGTGAACGGCGTCGACGATGCGGCGTTCAAGGTGGCGCCGCGCGTCTACCGGCTGCGCGTCGCCAATGTGTCCAACGCGCGCATCTACAAGCTCGCCTGGTCCGACGGCCGGCCGCTGCGCGCCATCGCCTCCGACGGCGGCCTCTTCAGCCGCGCCGAAGGCGTGCAGGAGCGGCCCTACGTGACGCTGTTTCCGTTCGAGCGCGTCGAGCTGATCGAGGACTTCGGCGCGCGGCGCGACGGCGCGGAGATCGCGCTCGTCAGCCAGCGGTTCTCGGGCGTAGACATGATGGGCTCGATGATGGGCGGCGGCATGATGGGCGGCATGATGGGCGGCATGATGGGCGGCATGATGGGGCCGTCGCAGGGAGCGGAGCTTCACGTCGCCCGCTTCACCGTTTCGCCGGGTGTGCGGATTCGCCCCGCGGCGCTCGCATTGCCGAAAGAGGAGGCGCGAGCGCGCGAGGGGAGGCACGAGCTGCACACGCAGCTCGCGTTCCGGATGATGCGCGGCTTCCTCAACGGCCGCAGCTTCGATTCGCAAGACATGATGGCGGTAGCGGACGACGAGCGGCTTCCCGCAGGCATCGCGTCGGTGTGGACTTTCGCAAACGACGGGCGGGGCATGCCGATGCCTCACCCCATTCACATCCACGGCGTTCGCTTTCGCGTCATCGAGCGCAGCGCGGGCGCGGTCCCCGAAGAGCTGCGCCGAGGAATGCTCGACGCCGGCTACAAGGACACCTTCGGCATCTTTCCGGGCGAGCGCGTTCGCGTGCAGGTCGCGCCGGCGGTCCCGGGCCTTTTCATGGTCCACTGCCACAACCTCGAGCACGAGGACGGCGGCATGATGCGCAATTGTCTGTTCGAGGCCTAGTCCGGGCGAAGGTCGATGGACCACTTGCGAAGCGCAGAAGGCGCTCCCCGAGCAGGGTCGATGCGTGCCGGCCGTGGGGAGCGGACGGTTCAATCCACGCAAGCTGCCGATCGGCGCGATGATCGATGTGCCCGCGAACGGCTCACCGCCCCGCCCCGGGCCGGTTCTTCGTATCAGGGTAGGCGCGGGGTTCGTCGCGCGCAATCGTTCGCGCGACCCGGCCCCAGCCATCGCGGCGAGGATTTCAGGAAGCGTCGTGACAACTCGGATGCTGCTGCATTAGAATAAAACCCTCGAACTCGTGCCGCCGATCCCCCGCATGATGCGGCTTTCGCTCCGTTTCATCGTCCCGCTGGCGCTTGCGCTCGGCGCCATCGCGTACAGCGTGGCGCCGCTGGTCGACGAGCTGACCCTGAAGTGGTTCGTGCGCGATCTGGACATCCGCGCCAAGCTGGTCGCCTCCGCCGCTCAGGAACCGCTCGCCGAGCTGCTGACGGACAAGCTGCGCGACAAGGTCCGGCTGCAGCGCGTGCAGGCATTCTTCAACCGCATGCTGCAGGACGAGCGCCTGTTCGCGCTCGGATTCTGCGACGACGCGGGAGCGCTCCTGTACAAGACGCAGGCGCTGCCCGGCGCCGTCACCTGCCGCGCGCCGGGGGTCCCGGCCGAGGAGTCCGGGACCGTGCTCAAGCTGCCGGGCGGCCCGCTGCATGTGGCCGCCAGCCCGGTGATGGTCGACAGCGAGCGCCTGGGCGAGCTGCTGATCGTGCACGACATGAGCTTCATCGAGCGGCGCAGCGCCGACACCAAGAAGTACATCGTCTATCTGTTCGCGGCGCTCGGCGCCGTGATCGCCCTCATCACCGTGGTGATCGCCGAGCTTTCGTTCCGCGGCTGGATCGCGGGGATCAAGGCGCTGATCCACGGCCAGTCGCTCGCGCTGTCTCCCGAACCGAAGGCGCGCGAGCTGCGGCCGATCGCGCGCGACCTCGATGCGCTGGTGCGCGACCTCGAAACCGAGAGGCGCATGCGCGACGAGGCGCAGATCAGCTGGACGCCCGAGGCGCTGCGCTCGATCCTGCGCGAGGACCTGAAGGGCGACGAGGTCCTGATCGTCTCGAACCGCGAGCCCTACGTCCACGTGCGGCGCAGCGACCGCATCGAGACGCAGCGACCGGCGAGCGGACTGGTGACGGCGCTCGAGCCGGTGATGCGCGCGTGCTCCGGGACGTGGATCGCGCACGGCTCGGGCAGCGCCGACCGCGACACCGTCGACACCAACGACCGGATCCGGGTGCCGCCGGAAAAGCCCGCCTACCAGATCCGCCGTGTCTGGCTCTCCAACGAGGAGGAGGCGGGCTATTACTACGGCTTCGCCAACGAGGGGCTGTGGCCGCTGTGCCACATCGCGCATACGCGGCCCGTGTTCCGCGCCTCGGACTGGGAGCACTACCAGGCGGTGAATCGCAGGTTCGCGCAAGCGGTGGAACAGGAATCGCGTACCGAGGATCCGATCGTGCTGGTGCAGGACTATCACTTCGCGCTCCTGCCCCGCCTGATCCGCGATCGCCTGCCGCGCGCCACGATCATCGCCTTCTGGCACATCCCGTGGCCGAACCCGGAGGCGTTCGGCGTCTGTCCGTGGCGCAACCAGATTCTCGACGGACTGCTCGGCTCCTCGATCCTCGGGTTCCACACGCAGATCCACTGCAACAACTTCTTCGACACCGTGGACCGCTATCTGGAGGCGCGCGTGGACCGGGAAACGTACACCATCTCGTACGGCGGCGAACCGACCGAGGTGCACCGCTACCCGATCTCGATCGAGTGGCCGCCCGCGGCGCTGGCCCGCCAGCGACCGGTCGCCGAGTGCCGCGAGCGCATCCGGCGGGAGCTCGGCCTCGCGCCCGAGACGCGCCTGGGCATCGGCGTCGACCGGCTCGATTACACCAAGGGGATTCTGGAGCGGTTCGCCGCCGTCGAGCGGCTGCTCGAGATCGAGCCGCGCTGGATCGGGCACTTCGCCTTCGTGCAGATCGCGGCACCGTCGCGCTCGCGCATCGAGGAGTACCAGAGCCTGGACGCGCGCGTGCGCGCGGCGGCGCAGCGCATCAACGCCCGCTTCGGCACACCCGTCTGCCAGCCGATCGTGCTCAGGATGGAGCACCACGACGCCGACCAGGTGTACGCGCACTACCGCGCCGCCGACGTCTGTTTCGTGTCGAGCCTGCACGACGGCATGAACCTCGTCGCCAAGGAATTCATCGCGGCGCGCGACGACGAGCGTGGCGTGCTGATCCTGTCGCAGTTCACCGGCGCCTCGCGCGAGCTGGTCGAGGCGTTGATCGTCAATCCCTACGACACCGAGGAATGCGCGGCGGCGTTGCGGCTCGCGCTCGCCATGCCGCCCGACGAGCAGCGCGACCGCATGCGCCGCATGCGCAGCCTGGTCCAGGAGTTCAACGTCTATCGCTGGGCCGGGCGCATGCTGCTGGATGCCGCACGCGTGCGCCAGCGGCGGCGGCTCGCCGGCGCCACGCGGCGCGCGGCGCAAGTTGTGGACCTGCGGCGTGTCTAGATCTTCCGTGCCGGCGTTCGTCGCCGGCTGGGCATTCTTCCTCGACGTGGACGGCACGCTGCTCGATTACGCCGATCATCCCCTCGCGGTCCGCGTCGGGCGCGATCTGCGCGCGCTGCTCGAAGGCCTGTCCGCCGCGGCAGGCGGCGCAGTGGCGCTGATCAGCGGCCGGTCGGTCGAGGAGATCGACCGGCTGTTCGCACCGCTGCGACTCGCGGTGGCGGGGCAGCACGGTACCGAACGGCGCTCGGCGGCCGGTGCGGTCCGGCGCGATGCGCCGCCGCTCGAACATCTCGCCCGCGCCGCGGCGGATCTGGTACGGCTCACGGCGGCGCACGCAGGCCTCGTGTTCGAGAACAAGGGCATGACCCTTGCGCTGCACTACCGTCGTGCGCCGCCGCTGCAAGGGCTCGCCGAACGCGAGATGCGCCGCCTCGCCGCCGCGCTGGGCGAGGACTTCGAGCTTCAAGGAGGCAAGTTCGTCTTCGAGTTGAAACCCAGCGGCAGGAACAAGGGCAGCGCCATCGCCGAATTCATGGCCGAGGCGCCGTTCGCGGGACGCCTGCCCGTGTTTCTCGGCGACGACCTGACCGACGAGTACGGGTTCGACGTGGTGAACAGGACCGGCGGCCATTCCGTCAAGGTCGGTCCGGGCGAGACCCGCGCGCGCTGGCGCCTCGCCGACGCAGCCGCAGTGCGGCGCTGGCTTGCGGCCTACGTCGAGCGGTGCGCCCGCCTGCGGGGGGTGCCGCAATGAACAGCCTCGAGCTGGGCATCATCGGCAATTCGGGCATCGGCGCGCTGATCAGCGGGGCCGGCGAGATCGTCTGGGCGTGCCTGCCGCGCTTCGACGGCGATGCCGTGTTCTGCTCGTTGCTGCGCAGCCGCAAGACCGAAAAGGATTTCGGCTTCCTCGCGGTCGACCTCATCGGGAGGGTGCGCTCGGAACAGGAATACGTCGCCAACACGGCGGTGCTGGTCACGCGCCTGTACGACGGCGAAGGCGGTGCCATCGAGATCACGGATTTCGCGCCGCGCTTCCGCCAGTTCGGGCGCCTGTTCTGCCCGGCCCAGATCGTGCGCACGGTGCGGCCGCTTGCCGGCAGCCCGAGAGTGCGCGTGCTGATTCGCCCCGCGAGCGAGTACGGCAGGCGGCGGCCGCAGACGACCTGGGGCTCAAACCACGTGCGCTACGCGGGCGCGGACTTCGTGTTCCGGGTGACGGCCGACCTCTCGATTACCGCGCTGGTCGAGGAGACGCCCTTCGTCTTGCGCGATGCGTTCTCGCTCGTGCTCGGTCCGGACGAGACGCTGCAGGGCCCGGTCGCCGAGCTCGCGCGCCGGTTCCTCGAGTTGACCGTGGACTACTGGCACGACTGGGTGCGCGACCTCTCGATTCCCTTCGAGTGGCAGAACGAGATCATCCGCGCCGCGATCACGCTCAAGCTCGCCGCCTATGACGACAGCGGCGCGGTGGTCGCCGCGCTGACCTCCTCGATCCCTGAGGCCGCTGCGAGCGGGCGCAACTGGGACTACCGCTTCTGCTGGCTGCGCGACGCCTACTTCGTCGTCGACGCGCTCAACCGCCTCAACGCCACCCGCACCATGGAGCGCTACCTCGGCTACATCATCAACGTCGCGGCGGGGGCCGACGGCGCCCTTCAGCCGGTGTACCGGGTGAGCGGAAAGCCGGATCTCGAGGAACGCACGCAGGGCGCGCTGCCGGGTTACCGCGGCATGGGACCGGTGCGCACCGGAAACCAGGCGTATCGCCAGACGCAGAACGACGTCTATGGCTCGGTGGTGCTCGCGGCGACGCACGCGTTCTTCGACCGCAGGCTGAGCGCGACCGGCAGCCCGGCGCTGTTCCGTCAGCTCGAAGCGCTCGGCGAGCGGGCCGTCGCGGTGCACGCGCAGCCCGACGCCGGGATCTGGGAGCGGCGCGGCGCGGCGCACGTCCATACCTTTTCCAGCGTCATGTGCTGGGTAGCCTGCGACCGGCTGGCGAAGATCGCCGCGCGGCTCGGTCTCGGCGCGCGTGCGCAGCACTGGGGTATGCAGGCGGACCGCATCAACGCCGTGATCGCAGCCCGCGCCTGGAACGCGAAGCGATCGAGCTTCGTCGCCAGCTTCGACGGCGAGGCGCTCGACGCGAGCCTGCTGCTGCTCGCGGAGCTGGGTTTCCTGCGCGCCGACGATCCGCGTTTCGCGGGCACCGTCGCCGCGGTCGAGCGCGACCTGCGCCGCGGCGACTTCGTGTTCCGGTACGCGGAAGCGGACGATTTCGGCAAGCCGGTGAACGCCTTCATCGTCTGCACCTTCTGGTACATCAATGCGCTCGCCGCGCTCGGCCGGCGCGACGAGGCGCGGGCGCTGTTCGAGGCGATGCTCGCCCGGCGCACGCGGCTGGGACTGCTCTCCGAGCACATCGACCCGTCGAGCGGCGAGCTGTGGGGCAACTTTCCCCAGACCTACAGCATGGTCGGCATGATCAAGTGCGCGACACGCCTCAGCATCCCCTGGCACCAGGCGTTCTGAGGCGGCGCGGCGGCGCAGGTGCACGCCAGGCGAAGATCATGGTGCTCGCTGCGCCGCACAACGCCGCGGCCGCATCGAAGACGCCCGGGAGACTGCCACGTCGATTCCGTTGGATCCTGTTCGATCACAGACCCCGGGAAGGCATTCGCATTTCCGATCCCCGGATTCGTTCCCGGATGCACAGACGGCTTCACTTCCGAAATATTCGCGCGTGATCGCAAGAATTCGCTCGATGCGTGCGGCATCGATTTCGCAATCTTGTACGGGCATGCTTCCCTCCTCGTGTCATCGCTGTGGCCGACGCCGCAATGCGCGGCGACTCGCCATCGCGGCCGCCGCTCAACCGGGTGGCGTGCTCCGCCGCTCGCCCGCGAGCAGGGTCGCGCAGTTGAACTGCACGTCGGCGATGTGAAATGCCGCCGTGCCGAGATGCGAATTCATCTCCCGCAGAATGTCCTCCGGGGCATCGGTTTCGGCGTGGATGAGCTTTTCCTGCACCCTCGCCAACGCCTGAATTGCGGCACCGATCTGTTGCTTGATGACGGTCTCCAGTTCCATCTTCAGCCTCCCGTGAGTTCATCGCGGATATGCGACGCATGTTGCGCGCTCGATGTGACAAACCGATTACGGCGGCATTCGCACTCGCCCCTGCGACAGGCGGCGGACCCGAAGACCCGACGGATGCGCGCGCTGCGCAACATCGGCGAGGCCGTCGAACGAGCAAGTCTCGTTTTGGAGGAACTCGCCGAGTTTGCTCGGGGTCGGGACTTGCGTCTGCCCGGCAGGTGTCACGTTTCCGGCGTCGCGGTGCAAGGCCACCCGGGATCGACTCGATGTGGAGCGAGCATCGAATTCGATCGACGCGTCGGCTGGTGACGCACGGTTCGGCATGCGACCCGCAGAACCGGCCTTGACCGGTGCGCGCCGGTCATGGATACTTCGCCTCATGCGGCCGGAATTCCCGTCCTCGATGGCCCGTCGGCTGATCCGCTGCCACACGGGCGGGACCGGCGAACGGTTGCAGGTGGCGGTCGACGCGGCGATTGCATCGGCCAATAAAATGACAAGTCGTCACATCCGGTGCCGCGTTCGCGGTTTGCCGGTTTCCTGGAGGAGAGATGCCATGAGAATCCCACACATGTCCGGCCTGACCGCCGCCTTCGCCGCTGCCGCGCTCTTCGGCGGCGCCATCAGCTCGCCCGCCGTTGCGCAGCAGAAATTCATCACCATCGGCACCGGCGGCGTCACCGGCGTCTATTACGCGGCCGGCGGCGCACTCTGCCGGCTCGTCAACAAGGACCGCGCCAGGCACGGCATCCGCTGTTCGGTGGAGTCGACCGGCGGCTCGGTGTTCAACGTCAACACGATCAAGGCCGGCGAACTCGACCTGGGCTTCTCGCAGTCCGACGTGCAGTACAACGCCTACAAGGGCCTCCGGCAATTCAAGGCCGCGGGGCCATGGACCGACGAGCGCGCGGTATTCTCGGTCCACCCCGAGCCGTTCACGGTGCTGGCGCGCAAGGAAGCCAACGTGAAGAGCTTCGCCGACTTCAAGGGCAAGCGCTTCAACGTCGGCAATCCGGGCTCGGGCACGCGCGCGTCGATGGAGGAGCTGCTCGCCTCGATGGGCTGGAAGCTCGGCGATTTTTCGCTCGCGTCCGAGTTGAAGGCCGACGAGCACGGCCCCGCACTTTGCGACGGCAAGATCGACGGCTTCTTCTACGGTGTCGGCCACCCGTCGGCGAACATCCAGGATCCCACCACTTCGTGCGGCGCTAAGCTCGTGTCGCTGACCGGCCCCGCGATCGAGAAGCTGATCGCCGAAAAGCCGTATTACGCGAAGGCGACGATTCCCGCCGGACTCTATCCGAACAACCCGGCCGAGACGACCACCTATGGCGTGCTCGCCACCGTGGTGACCTCTTCGAAGGTTCCGGCCGAAACCGTGTATCAGGTCGTCAAGGCGGTGTTCGACAACTTCGGGGAGTTCAAGAAGCTGCATCCCGCGCTCGCCAACCTCAAGCCGGAGAACATGATCAAGGACGGCCTGTCCGCACCGTTGCACGAAGGCGCTGCGCGCTACTACCGCGAGAAGGGATGGATCAAGTGATGCCCGGCGCGCCGCGCTGACCGCGGTCCAAGCACCGCACACAACGGGGGGCGAAGGCGACTTCGCCCCTTCCAGTTTCAGAAGGCGAGAGGATCGCGTGGCCACGGACATCGCAAAGGCCCCCGAGGCGCTGCAGGAATTGATCGCCCGGGCGGACACCGGCGCACGCAAGCCGGCGGGCGTCACGGCCAGGTTGATTTTCACCGTCGCGCTCGCGTGGGCGCTCTTCCAGTTCTGGTACGCGTCGCCGCTGCCGTTCGCCTTCGGCTTGGGCATCCTGAACGACACCGAGGCGCGCTCGCTGCATCTGGCCTTCGCACTGCTGCTCGCCTTCCTCGCCTGGCCGGCGTTCGGCTCCTCCCCACGCAGCCGCGTGCCCATCGCCGATTGGGCGTTCGCGCTGGCCGGCGCCTTCGCCGGCGCCTATCTGCTGCTCTTCTACCGCGAACTCGCGTTGCGCCCCGGACAGCCCACGACGATGGACATCGCCGTTGCGGTGACCGGGATCGTGCTGCTGCTGGAAGCCACGCGCCGCTCGGTCGGCTGGCCGATGGCGGCGCTCGCGCTCGTGTTCATCGCCTACAGCATGGGCGGCCCGTACCTGCCCGAGGTGCTCTCGCACAAGGGCGCGTCGGTCTCGCGCCTGATGTCGCACATGTGGCTCACCACCGAGGGCGTGTTCGGCATCGCGCTGGGCGTGTCCACCGGAACGATCTTCGTCTACGTGCTGTTCGGCACGCTGCTCGACCGGGCGGGCGGCGGCAACTACATGATGCAGGTGAGCTTCGCGGCGCTCGGGCACCTGCGCGGCGGGCCGGCGAAGGTGGCGGTCGTGTCGTCGGCGTTGAACGGGATGATTTCCGGTTCGTCGGTGTCCAACGTCGTCTCCGGCGGCATCTTCACCATCCCGTTGATGAACAAGGCCGGCTACGGCGGCGTCAAGGCCGGCGCGATCGAGACGATGTCGTCGGTCGACGGCCAGATCATGCCGCCGGTGATGGGCGCGGCCGCGTTCCTGATGGTCGAATACGTCGGCATTCCGTACTCCGAGATCGTCAGGAACGCAATCCTGCCGGCGATGCTCTCGTACATCGGCCTCTTCTACATCGTGCACCTCGAGGCGCTGAAGCTCGACATGCAACCGATGGTGCGCCGCGAACCGCGGTCGTGGAAGGCGGCGCTGATCAGGACCGGCCTCGGCCTCTCCGGAACGATCCTCGTGATGGCGGTGCTGTACTGGGTGCTGGACGCCGCCAAGCGGTTCATGGGCGACGCCACGCCCTGGGTCATCGGAGCAATCGTGCTCGCGCTGTATCTGTTCTCCGTCCGGGCCGCGTCGAAGAGCCCCGACCTGCCGCCGGACATCGACATCGACCGACCGGAACCCCTGGAGACCTGGGCCGCGGTCAAGGCGGGCCTGCATTTCGTGCTGCCGATCGGCATGCTGATCTGGGGCCTGATGGTCGAGGAGATGTCGCCGTCCCTGTCCGCGTTCTGGGCGATCGTGATGCTGGTGGTGCTGATGGTGACGCAGCGGCCGCTGATCGATTTCTTCCGTGGCACCCGGACTGAAAATGCCTGGACGAGCGGCCTCGACGACGTGCTGCAGGGTTTCAACGGCGGCGCCCGCAACATGATCGGCATCGGGGTCGCCACCGCGACCGCGGGCATCATCGTCGGTGTGATCACGTTGACCGGCCTCGGTCTCAGGATGACCGAGTTCGTCGAGTTCGTCTCGCAGGGCAACGTGCTGGTCATGCTGCTGTTCATCGCCTTCGTGTGTCTCTTCCTGGGTCTGGGCGTGCCCACGACGGCGAACTACGTGCTGGTGGCGACGCTGATGGCGCCGGTCGTCGTCGAGCTGGGCGCGCGAGCCGGGCTCGTGATCCCGCTGATCGCCGTGCATCTGTTCGTCTTCTATTACGGGATCATGGGGGACATCACGCCACCGGTTGGGCTCGCCACGTTTGCCGCAGCGGCGATCTCGGGCGAGAGCGCGATCGCAACGGGCATCCAGGGCTCGCTGTACGCGCTGCGCACCGTGATCCTGCCGTTCATCTGGATCTTCAACCCGCAGTTGCTGCTGATCGACATCGACAGCGTCGCCGAGCTCGCCAGCGTCATCGTCGCATCGATGATGGCCATGCTCGTTTTCGCAGCGGTGACGATGAACTGGTTCCGGATCCGCAATCGGCCGTGGGAGACGCTGCTGCTGGCGCTCGCATGCGTGCTGCTGTTCCGCCCGGATTTCTTCATGGACCGCCTGACGCCGGAGTACACGCGTCTTCCGGCCGCGCAGGTGGTCGAAGTCGCGCAGGATCTTCCCGAAGGCGGGCGCCTCGTGATGGTGCTCAGGGGCACGACGATCGAGGGCGGCGACATCACGAAGACGGTGGCCGTTCGGCTGGGACGCGCCGGCGCCGACGGCCGCAAGCGGCTGGCGGAGGCGGGCATGACATTCTCCTCGCTCGGCGACACTACGCGGATTGCCGGCGTGCGTTTCGGTTCGCGCGCGAAGAAATCGGGCTTCGAACAGGGGTGGGAAGTGGCCGGGATCGATGTGTCCTCGGAGCGCCCGACGCCGCACTGGTTCTACCTGCCTGCGCTGGTGCTGATCGCGCTCGTCTGGTGGACCCAGGGACGTCGCATGACCGCCGCGCGCTCGTCGGCGGCGCCGTGACGCCGGCAGTGGCTGCCGTCGCTGCGACGAGATTGTTGCGCACGAGGACTCGCAGGTGGATGCCGCGCCCCGCGTCGCGCTGATCCACGCGCTTTCGCTCTCGGTTGCGCCGGTCAACGCGGAGTTCGAGCGCGTGTGGCCGGAGTGCGTGCGCATGAACCTGCTCGACGACAGCCTGTCCGCGGATCTCGCGCGCAGCGCTGCCGGGCTCGACGACCGGATGACCGCGCGCTTCGTGGCGTTGGCCGCCTACGCGATCGGCACCGGCGTGCAAGGAGTCCTGTTCACGTGCTCTGCGTTCGGCCCCTGCATCGACGCCGTCGCGGCGCGCTGGCCGGATCTCGCGGTGTTGAAGCCCAACGAGGCGATGATCGACGACGCCGTGCGGGCCGCAGCCACCGAAGGACGCAGCAGGCGCATCGGTCTCGTCGCAACCTTCGCGCCCGCGCTTGCGTCGATGCCGGCCGAGTTTCCGGCATGCGTCGAAGTGATCCCCGTGCTCGCCGAAGGCGCGCTCGCGGCGCTCAGTGCCGGCGATGCGCTCACCCATGACCGGCTCGCGGTCGAAGCTGCACGCAGCGCGCATGCGATGGGCTGCGACGTGATCGCGCTGGCGCAATTCAGTCTCGCACGCGCGGCGCCTGCGGTGGAGCGCGCCGTGCCGCTGCCGGTGCTCACCACGCCGGCGAGCGCGGTGCGCCGCCTGCGGTCGCGGATGAATCGGCCAGCGCGTCAGCCGCCGTGATCGCTCCGCTCGTCCGGGTTTCGGGTTCCAGATTCCAGGTTCCAGGTTTCCGGTTGCGGGTGCGCGGCTGGCCTGGGGAGACGCCATTGCGGGGAGCGAAGCACCCCTTTCCTGTCGTTGCGAGGAGCGGAGCGACGAAGCGATCTCGTGCCTGCGCCACCGCCGCTGCGCCTACAGGCCGGGATCGCTGCCTTCGGTTCCCGCAACCGCCGCCGCGATCGTCGCGCGGGTGAGGTGCGGGGCGAACAGCTCGATGAAGGTGAAGGCGTAACCGCGCAGCCAGGTGCCGGGCCGCAAGCCGATGCGCGTGGTCGCCGATTCGAACAGGTGGGCGGCGTCCACGGCCCGCAGTCCCGCGTCGCGCCCGGGCTCGTAGGCCATGTAGGCCACGATGCCGATGCCCAAACCGAGCGCGACGTAGGTCTTGATGATGTCGGCGTCGATCGCCGTGAGCACCACGTTCGGTGAGAGGCCCCGCGCCGCGAAGGCCGCGTTGATCTGGCTGCGGCCGGTGAAGGCGAAGTCGTAGGTGACGATCGGGTATTTCGCGATCTCCTCCAGCGTCAGCGGTCTTGCGTCGAGGATGGGGTGACCGGGAGCCGCGATCACGCAGCGGTTCCACCGGTAGCACGGCAGCATCGCGAGGCCCTCCTGGTCGTTGATCGCCTCGGTGGCGATGGCGATGTCGGCCTCGCCCGACAGGACGCATCGGCACACCTCGGAGGGGCTGCCCTGGTGCAGATGCACGCGCACTGCGGGGTGCCGCCGCAGGAACTCGCGGATGACCGGCGGCAGGACATAGCGCGCCTGCGTGTGCGTGGTGGCGATCGCGAGCGTGCCCGCCTCCTCGATGCCGAACTCCCGCCCGATCGCGCGCAGGTTGTCCGCATCGCGCAGCATGCGCTCGGCGATCTTCAGCACTTCGCCGCCCGGCTCGGTGATCCCCGTCAGACGCTTGCCCTGGCGGACGAAGACGGCAACGCCCAGCTCCTCCTCCAGCAGGCGGACCTGCTTCGACACGCCCGGCTGCGACGTGTGCAGGGCCGCGGCCGCCCCGGAGATGTTGAATCCCTGCCGGGCGGTTTCGAAGACGTAGCGCAATTGCCGCAGGTTCATGGGAGGCATATAACCAATCGTTATCGCAGTCTAACATCAAAGTCTTTTTCCGGTCTATGCCGGCTTGATAGCATGCCTCCACCTCCTGACTGCCCGCGCGCATGAATACGGCTTACACACTCTCGGGTCTTGCGGTCGGCACCATCGTCGGCCTGACCGGTGTGGGCGGCGGCGCGCTCATGACGCCGCTGCTCGTCCCGGTCGGCGCAAGACTGATGTTCTGAAAGGGATCGACATGACCATCCTCCGCAACCTCTCCGACGCTTCCGAGATCGCCCACTACGAAGAGGCGCTCGGGCGTCTCGCCGACGGGACGATCGACGCCGAGCGCTTCACCGGCCTGCGACTGCAGATGGGCGTCTACGGGCAGCGCCAGGAAGGCGTGAACATGGTGCGCATCAAGCTGCCCGGGGGCCGTCTCGATGTCGCCAGGCTGCGGGCGATCGCCGATGCGCTCGAAGCGCATTCCCGCAGCGAATACGCCCACATCACGACGCGCCAGGACATCCAGTTGCATCACGTGCCGCTGGCCGGGACGCCCGCCGTGCTGCGGCGGCTCGCCGCAGCCGGGCTGACGACGCGCGAGGCCTGCGGCAACACCGTGCGCAACATCACCACCTGCCCGCTGGCGGGCGTGTGCCCGCGCGAGCACGTCGATGTCACCACCCATCTCGACGGCGTCGTCGCGCACTTCCTGCGCAATCCCCTGAACCAGCAGATGCCGCGCAAGTTCAAGATCAGCCTCTCGGGCTGCGCCGCGGATTGCGCCCAGGGTCTGTTCCACGACGTGGCGATCCTCGCGGTTCGCGAGGGCGGCGCCTGCGGGTTCAGACTGCTGGCGGGCGGCGGGCTGGGGCACAAGCCGCACGAGGCGATTCAGCTCGCGGCATTCGTCGCCGAGGAGCATCTGACTGGGGCGCTGGAGGCGCTCATCACCCTCCATAACCGGTACTCCGATCGCACCAAGCGGGCGAAGTCGCGGCTCAAGTTCCTGGTCGATCGTTTCGGCCAGGAAGGCTTCCGCGCACGCTTCGAGGCGGAGTTCGCGCGCACCCGTGCGGCGCTGGCCGGCAGGCCGTGGCCAAAGGGGAAGTGGGTTGCGGGAAACGACGGCCCCGTTCCGGGTGCGGGCGCGCCGCGCACCTTCTTCGCGCAGAAGCAGCCGGACCGCTACGTCCTATCGGTCAGCGTGCCGCTCGGCCACCTGAGCGTCGCGCACCTGCGCGGACTCTCCCGCGTGCTCGCCGACCTCGGCCTCGACGACATCCGCACGACCCAGGACCAGAACCTGATCCTCCTCGGTGTGGCCCGGACGAGCCTCGCCGCGGTCGCGGCGCGTATCGGCGAACTGGGCCTGTCGGTACCGCGTGCCGGCGACAACGTGGCCGCCTGCCCGGGCAGCTCGACCTGCCGGCTGGGCATCACCAGCTCGCTGGAACTCGCACCGAAACTCTCCGGTGGCCGCCACGACCTGCGCGTCCGCGTCTCAGGCTGCCACAATGGCTGCGCCCAGCCGGAGGCCGCCGACATCGGCATCTATGGCGAAGGCAGGCGCATCGCCGGACGACTGGTGCCGCACTACCGCACCTACTTCGGCGGCAGCGGCATGGGCGGCGGCGCCCTGGGATTCAAGGGACCGTCGATCCCTGCGATGCGCATCGAGCAGGCGGTGGCGCGCGTGCGCCAGGCTTTCGAGGAGGAAAGCGTCGAGGGCGAGCGTTTCTTCGCATGGGCGCGGCGCGCCGGCGCCGAACGCTTCGAGACGCTGCTCGCCGACCTGGAACGGGTCGCTCCTCACGAGGCGGCCACGCTCGCGCGCGACCACGGCGAAACGGGCGCGTTCCGCGTCGTTCCGCTGGGCGGTGGCGAGTGCGGCGCCGCGAACGATGTCGACATCGCGCGCCACTTCTTCGATGCGGCCCACGAGCGCGCCTACCGCGAGGCCTTCCTGTTCCAGCGCAAACCCGAAGAGGCCGCGGCCTGCGCCGAGGCGCAGCTCAGAATCGTCGGCACGGCGGCACGGGATTTCCTCGCCGGCGGCGAGGCGCTGCAGGTCGGCTCCGCGGCCGACAGCCTGCGCGCCCAACTGGCATCGATCGACGGCGACGAACCCGCATTGCGGCGCGTGTTCGCCGCGATCGACCGCTGGATCGTCGAGGCCGCCGCCGCATGCCAGGCGAGGGACGCCCAGCTCGATCTGCGCGATGCCCTGCCGCCGCACAGCCGGTGCGGCGGGTGGCGCGAAGTGACCACCGTTTGAACGGGAGCATGAAATGATCGGACAGGAAGCACCGGAAAGACGTGCAGCCAACGACGCGGACTTCGGCGCGGGTCTCGCGCAGCCAACCGCCCCGAACGGTCTAGCGACGCTGCGCACCGCACACACCAACCGCCTGTCGGCGGGCGAGATCCAGTCACTGAACGAGCGATACGCCCCGCTCGACTGCGAGGAACGCATTCGCCAACTCTACCGCGACTTTCCTCCCGAAAAGGTGCTGGTCACCTCGTCCTTCGCGGCGACCTCCGCGTTCTTCCTGCACGTCGTCTCGCGCGTGCGGCCCGAGCAGGAGATCGCCTTCATCGACACCGGCTTCCACTTTCCGCAGACGCTGCGCTACAAGGCCTACCTCACCGACCTGTTCCGGTTGAAGGTGTTCGACGTCGCCGCACCTCCCGCGGCCCACGAGCGCACGGCGCACGCCAGGCTCTGGGAAGCCGATCCGGACCGCTGCTGCGCGGTGAACAAGATCGCGCCGCTCGAGGCGATCGAGCCGGATTACCAGGTCTGGATCTCCAGCCTGATGCGCTGGCAATCGGAGCACCGCGCCGGCATGCGCATCTTCGAGCGCCGCCGCGGCATCCTCAAGTTCCACCCCATGATCGACGTCACGCGCGAGGAACGCGACGACTACATCCGCGCGCATCACCTGCCCTTCCACCCGCTGGTGCTGCAAGGCTATGCGTCGATCGGATGCACGCACTGCACGGTGGCGGGCGAGGGCCGCAGCGGCCGCTGGGCCGGCAAACCCAAAACCGAGTGCGGGCTGCACCTGTAGCCGGACCGCGCCGCCGGGCGCGACCGGCCGTCAGCCGATGAGCCCCGCCTCGCGCAGCCGGGCGATGATGTGGTCGGCGGCAGCCTCCGCGGAGAGTGCCGTGGTGTCGATGCGGATCTCGCAGCTCTCCGGTGGCTCGTAGGGCGAGTCGATGCCGGTGAAGTTGCGGATCTCGCCCCGGCGCGCCTTGCGGTAGAGCCCCTTGGGATCGCGCGCCTCGGCGACTTCGAGCGGCGTATCGACGAACACCTCGAGGAACTCCCCTTCCTGCGCCAGCCCCCGCGCCATGCGCCGCTCGGCACGAAAGGGCGAGATGAAGGACACCAGCGTGACGAGTCCGGCATCAGCCATCAGCCGCGCGACCTCGCCCACCCGCCGGATGTTCTCGACGCGGTCGAAGTCCGTGAAGCCGAGATCCTTGTTCAGGCCATGGCGGACGTTGTCGCCGTCAAGCAGATAGGTATGGCGGCCTGCGGCGTGCAGTTTCTTCTCGACGATGTTGGCGATGGTGGACTTGCCCGAGCCCGACAGGCCGGTGAACCACAGGATGCAGCTCTTCTGCCCCTTGAGCGCGGCGCGGGCGCCCTTGTCGACGTCGATGGCCTGCCAGTGGATGTTGTCGGCCCGCCGCAGCGCGAACTCGATCATCCCCGCGCCGACCGTGTTGTTGCTGATCCGGTCGATGACGATGAAGCCGCCCATGTCGCGGTTCTTCGCATAGGGGTCGAAGGCGACCGGCCGGTCGAGGCCCAGATTGCACACCCCGATCTCGTTGAGGTCGAGCGTTTTCGCGGCCACGTGCTCGAGCGTATTGACGTTGATGCGGTAGTGCAGCTCGGTGAAGGTGACGCCCACCGTCCGCGCGCCGATCTTCATGAGGTAGGGCCGGCCCGGCAGCATGTGCTCGTCGCTCATCCACACCACGGTGGCGCGGAACTGGTCGGCCACCGCCGCGGGGTCGTCCGCAGCGACCAGCACGTCGCCCCGGCTCACGTCGATCTCGTCGGCCAGCGTTAGGGTGACGGACTGGCCGGCCTCGGCCTGCTCCAGATCGCCGTCCGCGGTCACGATGCGAACCACCGTCGTGTCGCGCGCCGAGGGCAGCACCCGAACCCGAGCACCGGGCCGGATCGTGCCGCCGACGATGCGCCCCGAGAAGCCGCGGAAATCCTGGTTCGGCCGATTGACCCACTGCACCGGCATGCGGAACGCCCCGTCCTGCGCGCCGCCCGCGATCTCGACCGTTTCGAGCTGGCCCATCAGCGTCGGGCCGTGGTACCAGGGCGTGTTCCCCGAAGGCACCAGGACGTTGTCGCCCCGCAGCGCGGAGATCGGGATGCACACCACGTTTTCGATCCCGATCCGAGCGGCGAATTCGCGGTATTGCGCCTCGATGCGTTCGAAGGTCTCGCGCGAGTACTCCACGAGGTCGAGCTTGTTGACCGCCAGCACCACCTGGCGAATGCCGACCAGCCCGACGAGGTAGCTGTGGCGCCGCGTCTGCGTGAGGATGCCCTTGCGGGCATCGACCAGCAGCACGGCGAGATCGGCGGTCGAGGCGCCGGTGACCATGTTGCGCGTGTACTGCTCGTGCCCCGGCGTGTCGGCGACGATGAACTTGCGCCGCCCGGTGGAAAAGAAACGGTAGGCCACGTCGATGGTGATGCCCTGCTCGCGCTCGGCGCTGAGCCCGTCGACCAGCAGCGCGAAGTCGAGCTCGCCGCCCTGCGTGCCGACCCGCTTCGAGTCCGCCTCGAGCGCCGCGAGCTGATCCTCGTGAAGCATCTTCGAGTCGTAGAGCAGGCGCCCGATCAGCGTGCTCTTGCCGTCGTCGACGCTCCCGCAGGTGATGAAGCGCAGCAGACCCTTGCCGCTGTGGGCCTCGAGGTACTGCCCGATGTCGCGGGCGACGCATTCGGAAACCTGTGCCATCAGAAGTAACCCTCCTGTTTCTTGCGTTCCATGGATGCCGCGCCGTCGCGGTCGATCACGCGCCCCTGACGCTCCGAGCTGCGGGAGAGCAGCATTTCCCGGATGATTTCGGGAAGCGTGGTCGCGTCGCTCTCGATCGCGCCGGTCAGCGGATAGCAGCCCAGCGTGCGGAAGCGCACCCGCCGCATCTGCGGCTCCTCGCCCTCCGCCAGGGGCATGCGCTCGTCATCGACCAGGATCAGCGTGCCGTCGCGCTCCACCACCGGGCGCTCCCTGGCGAAGTACAACGGCACGACGGGGATATCATTGAGATCGATGTACTGCCAGATGTCGAGTTCGGTCCAGTTCGACAGCGGAAACACGCGCACGCTCTCGCCCTTGTTCTTGCGCGCGTTGTACAGGCGCCAGAGTTCGGGGCGCTGGAGCTTCGGGTCCCAGCGGTGCTGCGGCGAGCGCATCGAGAAGATCCGTTCCTTGGCGCGCGAGGTCTCCTCGTCGCGCCGCGCCCCCCCGAAGGCCGCGTCGAAACCGTGGTGGCCGAGCGCCTGCTTGAGCCCCTGTGTCTTCCAGATGTCGGTGTGCAGCGCCGAGCCGTGCGTGAACGGGTTGATTCGCTCGCGTATGCCCTCCGGATTCACATAGACGATCAGGTCGAGCGAAAGCCGCGCGACGGTGGCGTCGCGGAAGGCGATCATCTCGCGGAACTTCCAGGTCGTATCGACATGCAGCAGCGGGAACGGCGGCTTCGAGGGGTAGAAGGCCTTCAGCGCGAGGTGCAGCATCACCGAGCTGTCCTTGCCGATGGAATAGAGCATCACCGGGTGTTCGCACTCGGCGACCGTCTCGCGCAGGATGTCGATGCTCTCGGCTTCGAGGCGCTGCAGGTGGGTCAGCATCGCGATCGTTCTCCGCGAAGGGTGAAGGAGGTGCGGCCGCGCGGCGTGCGACCAGCCGGCGGATCATAGCGGCAAATCTGGATGCGGTGGCACACGATCGCCGCCCGGCCGTGAACGGGCTCACGCCCTGCACCGGATCGGGCCGATGGAGGCATTTTCGCAGGCGGCCCGGCAGGTTTTCGCCCGCATGGAGCCCGCCGTCTCCGGCGCGGGTCGACCGTCGGGGCGCCGCAGCCACGCCTGCGCCGGGGCACGCGGCTACGGTTTCAGGGCTCGAAAGCGTGACGGCGAGGAAGATGCCGAAAAACGCTGGTGCCGCTTGAGTGACTCGAACACTCGACCTGACGATTACGAATCGTCTGCTCTACCAACTGAGCTAAAGCGGCTCCGGGGAAGGGCGCGAATTATACGGCCCGGCGGCAGGCCGGACAACTTCCCGATGGAACGCATGAGCGCACGACGCCATTCGGGACGAAGTGAAGCCGTGAGCAGACAAGCACCACTGGCTCCCATGCCGGCGCGCCACACCATCCGGCTGCATGCGTCGGGGTTCGCAGCACGCCACATCGCGCGGAGCGGCAGGGATTTGGTTTTCTGGTCGTCGCCGGATGGCTGTAGATGGCGCGACGTGCAGGGTGCAATCCTCCCGGCCTTCGCCGCGCGAGCCGACGTGATCCACGCATTGAGCACACCCGAACCGGAAGCAACTTGGCACGCCGCAAGACCTGACCCCCTTCGTCCTGTGCAACCGCAGGGTAGGGCGTCAGTGCCACGGCGAACATTCAACTGCCAGACGTAGCGCGGCGTTTTGTCGTGGGACGACGTGATTGCTTGGTAGCGCGCGGCGCGGCTAGGCGACCCGTAACGTACTTGTGAAGAACGCTGGCGATGAGCGTTTGGTACGGCACACCTTCTTCAAGCGCCTTGACCTGAATGCCGCTCAGATCGCCAGAGGACAGGCGGATGTTGACCCGACGATCCTTAATGGCCGTAGCGCGCGCTGCTGCCTTGAAGTTCGCAAGCTCGGCCTTCGTGGCAACTGACTTCATTTGGCCTTTCTCAAATGCGGTGAGGACTTCACGTTCGTAGGCATCACTTTTCGGCATCTGTTTCACCTTGATCCAAATAGTCCCGCGTTGCCTTGCGGCTCGGGATTACGGTCTTGAGAAAGAAATAGTCTTCCTCTTCAACAAACGGCACCAAATAGACGTAGCTGTCACACGCGACTACAAGAACGCGCTGCCCGGGGTATTTCGCCTGGTTTGAATGAGCCAAGATATCCAGCAACCCACCAGCCTCGATTGAGACGACAATTCGCTCAAACGACATACCCCGCTCTGCTTTGACGATCTCGTTCTTCTCCGGACTCCAGCGAAACGGTTTCATGGGGGCAGGTTACACCGCTGTGTGTTTTTTGTCACCACGCCACGCAGATGCTGACTTCACGACGCCCAACGTCCGAATTCAGGGGCGGCGCGGCTTAATCGCGGGCGCTTGCGCAGTTCCCGATAGCCCGATGGTCTTCATTGTTTCCAGATATAGAAACGTAACTTGCGTCGTACCCATTTGTCGACATCGCGCAGAGGACTCGGCACCTCGGTATGAAAACCGTGGTCTTTCCCCTATCACTCTGGTCAGACTCGCGCTCCAGTGCGGCATTGCCGGGGTGCCGGAGGATGGGCAGGCAGGTAATCTCCGCAACCAATCTAGGTAACCATGCGAATTTCGCCGCAGGCCCGG
>MNXU01000064.1 GCA_001872285.1 Betaproteobacteria bacterium CG2_30_68_42 | reverse complement strand
GGCTCGTCGCCCGCGCATACCACCAGCAGCCATCACTGAGTTTTCTGCCGGCGCAGCGAGCCCACGGTCTCCCCGTGGGCTTTTTTTGCGGCCGCGCGAGAAGCGGGGTTCGGACTTGATCCTGGCGCAATCCGGCGCATCGGCGCGCGCACGTTCCGGTGCGATCGCCGCCTTCGCCCTGTCGCTGTGCATCGCTGCGGCGGCGCGCGCGGAGCCCACTTCGAGCGGACAGACCGGCTACATCAACATGCCTTCGGCCCGTATCGAGCCGGACGGCACCTGGACGGCGGGCTATTCGGTGGCCTCGCCCTACGCGGCCTTCTACAACAACGTCGCGATCTTCCCCTTCGCCGAGATCAACCTGTCCGCGATCCGGGTCATCGGGGAGCGCGCCTTCCCGGACCAACCGGGCAACCGCGAGCAGTACAAGGACGAGCGCGCCGACGTCAAGCTCCGCCTCTTCGACGAGGAGGGGAACCGTCCCGCGGTCGCGATCGGTGCGCAGGACTTCTTCGGCACGCGGCTGTTCGCCTCGGAGTATGTGGTCGCGAGCCGGCAGCTCGGGCTGCTCGACCTCAGCCTGGGATACGGCTGGCGGCGGCTCACCGCGCTGGGTGCCGGCAACACCGGCGTCAATCGCCGCAGGAATCGCATCGACGGCGCCTTCGCGGGCGCGCGGCTGCGGCTGGGGAAGGATTCGCCCTGGTCGCTGGTCGCCGAGCGCGACGGCTACGACTATGCTCGCGACACCTTCGTTTCGGCGACGCACGTGGACGAGCGCAAGGGCGGCCTGAATGTCGCGGCCGAATACCGCTGGAACTGGCTCGGCGTCCAGCTCTCGCGCCAGGGGAAGGAACCGGGGCTGAACCTCAGCGTGCGCCTGCCCCTCGAACGCAGGCAGTTCGTCCCGAAGATCGACGAGCCGCCACCCTACACCCGGCTGCGGCCGCGGCCGCTGCTCGCCGAATGGAACGCCCGCCACGAGGATGAGCTGGCGCGCGCGCTCTTCGCCCAGGGCTTCGAGGATGTCTCCATCCGCCTCGACGATCGCGCGGTGCTGCACGTCGCGGTGTCGCATCCGCGGATCTCGCGCACCGCGCGCGCGGTCGGGCGGGCGGTGCGCACCGCACTGCTGCTCTCGCCGGCGCAGACGCGCGAGATCCGCATCACCCCGACCGAGCACGGCATGCCGGTCGCGCGCTACGAATTCGTCGACCTCGCAGCGCTGCAGCGCTACTTCAACGGTCAGTTGCCGCGCCGCGAACTCGCGCAGAGTGTCTCGATCGACGCGGCCGCGCCCGGCGCCTTCCCGGATGCGGGCGAAGAGCGCCAGGCGGTGATCGCCGAGATGGAGGCCGAACGAGAACGGCCGTTCGAGATCGCCACCGGCGAGGACGGTCATCTGGTGAGCCTGCGCTCCGAAAGCGCGCGCGGCGAGCGCTTCTCGCTGGTGCCGCTGCGCATCTCCACGCTCACCAAGAGCGCCACCGGGTATTACCAGTACCAGATCTTCGCGACCGCCGACTACGAGCGTAATCTCGGCTCGGGCTATTACCTCGGCGCGGGCATGAGCCTTCGCCTGCACGACAACTTCCGTCCCGACATCGCACCGAGCGACAGCAGGATCAACATCGTGCGCTCGGATGCGCATGAGTATCTGCGGGCATCGCGGCTGAAGCTCTCGCGACTGATCGTGAACAGGTTCGGCACCCCCGCGCGCGGCCTCTACACGCGCTGGTCGGCCGGATTCTACGAAGACATGTACGCTGGCGTCGGCGGCCAGGCACTAATCGTGCCCCGGCGCGGGGCCTGGGCGTTCGACGTCGCGGTCGATGCGCTCAAGCGCCGCGGCTATGACAGCCGGCTGAGCTTCCAGTCCTATTCGACCGTGACCGCGATCGCCTCCGCGCACTACCGCCTGGCGAAGGGCTACGAACTGGCCATCCGCGGCGGCCGTTTCCTCGCCAGGGACGTGGGCGCGCGCTTCGAGTTCAAACGGCGCTTCGCGAGCGGAGTCGAAGCCGGCGCATGGATTTCGGCCACCAACAACGAGGACTTCAACGCGCCGGGCAGCCAAGGAAAGCGCTACCGCGACAAGGGCGTGTTCCTGTCCGTTCCGTTCGAGATCATGCTCACGAAGGACACGCGCGCACAGGCCGGTTTCGCCTTCCAGGAGTGGGGGCGCGACGTGGCGCAGATGGTCGCCTCGCCGGCCGATCTGTACGCGATGATGGAAGGCCCTCGCCGCTCGGTGCTGGAGGCCGACGGGCTCTCGGGGCTCGGCGACGTGGAGGACGACGACGCGCTGCCGGATCTGGGCAGCTCGGTGCTGGATCGCTCGTGGCTCGACATCGCCGGGCGCGATGCGGCGAGCGCCGGCAGCCTGTTCGGCGATGCGGACACGTGGAAGGCGATCGGGCTCGGCACGGCGGCCACGTTGCTCTCCGCGGGGCTGGACGCGCCGGGCTGGCGTTTCGCGCGCAGCCACGGGCGCAACGGCGCGGTGAGGGCGCTGCGCGCGGCGGGCGACGCCGTGCCGTTCGTGGCGCTCGCTGCTGCCGGAGTCGCCGCGATGGCCGGGCAGGATCGGCGCCTCGCGAACACCGGCATCGCCGCGCTCGAAGCCGGGCTCGCCGGGCTGCTCACCGATCAGGCGGCCGAGTACGCCATCGGCCGCTCGCGCCCGACCGACGGGCGCGGGCGCACGGATTTCCACCCCTTCGCTGCCGGCAATCTGCGCTCGTCGCTGCCCTCCACCCACACGAGCCTCGCCTGGGCGTTCGTCACGCCCTTCGCGCGCGAGTACGAGCTGCCGTGGCTCTACGGCGTCGCGGCGCTTGCCAACTTCGCGCGGGTGTCCGCGGGCAAGCACTGGTTCTCGGACACCGTCGCCGGCGCAGCTGTCGGCTACGGAGCCGGCACGATGTTCTGGCAGTGGCGCCGCAAGCCCGACGACACCGTGCAGATCGGCATCGGCCCGGCCGGCCTCCAGGCCCGCATCCCGCTCCGCTGACACCGCCGGGGTCAGCACCGGCGGGGTCAGTTCTTTACTTTATAGTTTTTTCCGGCTACGCCCCGCGCCCGGCGGCCGGATGTGCAATGCCAGAGTCATCAACACTATAAAGTAAAGAACTGACCCCATTTTTTAGACCCCATCTTTGCGGCGCTTTCGCTTACCATTCACGGCCATGAGTCTGCCAGTCTCCGGACAGATCGAGTTGCCCTTCCGCCTGCCGCCGCCCGACGGGGAACGGCGGCGCATCGTGGTGGGACGCGAGGTGGTCGAGTACGCGCTCAGGCGCGCGCGGCGGCGCGGAATCGGGCTCGCGATCGACCAGAGAGGGCTGCGCGTCGGTGCGCCTGCGCGCGCATCGCTGCGCGAAATCGAGGCGTTCATCGAGGCCAACGGCGCATGGGTGCTGCGCAAGCTGGGCGCATGGCAGCCGCATGGAACTCCGGCACCGGTGTGCGACGGCGCCGTGATTCCGGTGCTCGGCCACGCGTGGACGCTGCGCCTGCATCGCGGCGTGCCGGCGCCGCGCTGGGACGAGGCTGCGCGCGTGATCGAACTCGGCAGCCCGATCTCGCCGCGCGAGGCGCTCGTCGGCGCGCTGAAGACGCGTGCGGCTGCGCTGTTCCACGGCCGCGCCCACGCGCTCGCACCGCTCGTGCCGGTCGAAGCTCCACGGATCGCACTGTCGAGCGCGCAGACCCGCTGGGGAAGCTGCAACCCGCGCACCGGCGTGCGGCTCAACTGGCGCCTCGTGCACCTGCCGATCGAACTGATCGATTATGTCGTCGCACACGAACTGGCCCACCTGCGCGAGCTGAACCATTCCGCGCGCTTCTGGGCGCTGGTCGAGCGGGTGCGCCCCGGATGCCGCCGCCTGCGCGCGCAGCTCAACGCCCAGGCGGCCCACCTTCCCTGTCTCTGAGAGGCCTGAACATCATGCGGATCCTCCACACGATGCTGCGCGTCGGCGATCTCGAACGATCGATCCGGTTCTATTCGGAAGTGCTGGGCATGCGGCTGCTGCGCCGCCGGGATGTTCCCGACGGCAAGTTCACCCTCGCGTTCCTCGGCTACCGCGACGAGTCCGAGGCGGCGGCCATCGAGCTGACCTACAACTGGGGGGTGGATCGGTACGAGCTGGGCGATGCCTATGGCCACATCGCGATCGCGGTCGAGGACGCGCGCGCGGCCTGCGACGAGATCCGCCGGCGCGGCGGGCTGGTGACGCGCGAGGCGGGTCCGATGAAGCACGGGGGCACGGTGATCGCCTTCGTCCAGGATCCCGACGGCTACAAGATCGAGCTGATCGAGCGCGCCTGAGCGGCGGAGCGCCGCGATGCGGTTCCGCAAGCTGCGCGACATTCCGGCCCGCGACCTGCTCGCGGTGGGGCTGCCGCTTGCCGCGATCGTGATCGCGGGCTTCTGGATCGCCGCGCAGTTCATCCAGCCCGCACCCCCGACCCGGCTCGTGTTCGCGAGCGGCCCGGAGGGCAGCTCCTACCAGCAGTACGCGGCGCGCTACAAGCAGGTGCTGGCACGCTTCGGAATCACGCTCGAGGAGCGGGCCACGGCCGGCTCGGCAGACAACCTCGCCCTGCTGCTCGACGGGCGCAGGCCGGTCGATGCCGCCTTCGTGCAGGGCGGCACCGCCGACGACACGAGCGGAATGCCGCTGCGCTCGCTGGGGGCCGCGTACTACGAGCCGCTGTGGGTCTTCTACCGCGGCGGACCGGGGCTCACGCGCCTCGACGATCTCGCCGGCAGGCGGCTCGCGATCGGTCCCAAGGGCAGCGGAACGCGGCACCTCGCGCTCGAGCTGCTCGATGCTCACGGCATGACACGTCCGCGCGCCCGGATGCTGTCGGTGGGAGGGCTCAAGGCCACCGAAGCGCTCAAGCGCGGCCAGGTCGATGCCGTGTTCGCCGTCGGCGACGTGTATTCCGCTGCGGTCTGGGTGCTGCTTCATAGCGAGGGCGTCTCGCTGCTCTCCTTCGAGCAGGCCGAGGCCTACGTGCGCCGCTATCCGGAACTCGCCTCGCTCACGCTGCCGCGCGGAGCGGTGAGCCTCGCGCGCGACCTGCCGCCGCGCGACATCCGCCTGATCGCGCCGGTCGCGACCGTGGTGGTGCGCGAGGACATCCACCCGGCGCTCACCGACCTGCTGCTCCAGGCGATGCGGGAAGTGCATCGCAGCCCCGGTCTGCTCTCGCGCGCGGACGAATTCCCCGCGGCCCGCGGCATCGAGTTCGCACTCAACGAAAGGGCGGAGCGCTTCTACCGTTCCGGGCCGCCCTTCCTCCAGCGCTATCTGCCGTTCTGGGCCGCGAACTTCATCGACCGTGCGATAGTGATGCTGCTGCCCGTGATCGCGTTGCTCCTGCCGCTTTTCCGCATCGGGCCGCAGCTCTACAGTTGGCGCGTGCGCTCGCGCGTCTACCGCTGGTACGGCGAGCTCAAACACCTCGAGCTGCGGGCGGCGGCGCAGCCCGGCAGCGCCGCCCGCTGGCTCGCCGAGCTCCAGCGCATCGAGGACGAGGTCGATCGCATCCGGACGCCGCTCGCGTTCGCGGACTTCGTCTACACGCTCAGGCTGCACATCGCGTTCGTGCGCGAGCGCCTGGCTGCGCATGCGGGCGGGGACGTCGAGCCCGGGGAATCACGATGAAGGATCTCGAAACGCTGCGGCTGGCCCTGCGCGAATTCGCAGCCGCGAGACAGTGGGAACGTTTCCATTCGCCCAAGAACCTGTCGATCGCGCTGATGGTGGAGGCTGCGGAAGTCGCCGAGCATTTCCAGTGGCTGACCGAGGAGAGAAGCGCAAATCCGGAGGAGGCGAAACGTGCGGCGGTGGCGCTCGAACTCGCCGACGTACTGATCTACCTGGTGCGACTCGCCGACCGGCTCGACATCGACCTGCTGGACGCCGCCCGCCGCAAGCTCGCCATCAACGAGACCCGCTACCCGGCAGAAAAGGTCCGCGGCAGCGCCCGCAAGTACGACGAATACGACTGACCGACGGGGTCAGTTCTTTACTTTATAGTAGAAATTGGGGTCAGTTCTTTACTTTATAGTCCGCATGACAAACACAACATCCGCAGCACCGCGAAAAACGGCGTGCGCCGACGCAAAAAACTATAAAGTAAAGAACTGACCCCGATGGGCTAGCGGGTCGCGGCGACCTTCTTCGCGCGTTCGATCGCGTCGAAGCGTTCCTGCTCGGCGGCGACAAGCTTGCGCCGCTCTTCTTCGCTCAGCGGTTTGCCGCGCTCGCGCTCGAGCGCGGGCAGCACCGCCAGCTTGGGCGCCACGTCACGGCCGTCGGTCGGTACCCAGCGGCGGATCCTTGCCGCCGGGACGCCGGAGATCGCCGCCGCCTGCTCGACATAGCGGGTCTGTGCCTGCCGGATTTCGTTTTTCAGCCAGGCCGCCTGACGCGGGTCGTAGTTCTGCGCCCGGACGGGCGCAGCCGCCGCGAGCGCGAACGCGGCCGCGCACGCCGCGAGGATGCGCCGCCTGCCTGCCTTCATGCCCGGTTCCATCGCCATGTCGCGCTCACGGCAGCAGCACGGTGCAGCCGGTGGTGCGGCGGGCTTCGAGATCGGCCTGCGCCCGCGCGGCCTCGCGCAGCGGCACCTTCTGATTGATCTCGATCTTCACCTTGCCCGAAGCGACCATCCCGAACAGCTCGCTGGCCATCGCCAGCAGGTCCGCGCGCTTCGCGGTGTGGGTGAAGAGCGTCGGCCGGGTGAGGAAGAGCGAGCCCTTCTTCGCGAGCAGCCCGATGTCGAAGGGCGGCACCGGCCCGGAGGCGGCGCCGAAGCTCACCATCATGCCGAACGGCCGCAGGCAGTCGAGCGAGTCCATGAAGGTGTCCTTGCCGATCGAGTCGTAGACCACCGCCACACCCGCCCCCGCGGTGAGTTCGCGCACGCGGTCGGCGAATTTTTCGCGGTGGTAGAGGATGGTGTGATCGCAACCGTGTGCGCGCGCGGCCGCGGCCTTCTCCTCGGAGCCGACGGTGCCGATCACGGTGGCGCCGAGCGCCTTCGCCCACTGGCACACGATCAGCCCGACGCCGCCCGCGGCGGCGTGGATGAGGAGGGTGTCGCCGGCCTGCACGCGGTAGGTGCGCCGCAGCAGGTACTGTGCGGTCATTCCCTTGAGCATCATCGTGCCCGCCTGCTCGAAGGCGATCGCTTCCGGCAGCCGCACCAGGCGGTCCGCGGGCATCAGCCGCTCTTCAGCATAGGCGCCGACCGGCCCGCCGGCATAGGCGACGCGGTCGCCCACGGCGAAATCGGCCACGCCCGATCCGACTTCCTCGACCACGCCCGCGCCCTCGAGGCCGATCCCGGAGGGCAGCGGCACCGGATAGAGGCCGTCGCGATGATAGATGTCGATGAAATTCAGGCCGCACGCCCGATGGCGGATGCGCACTTCACCGGCGGCGGGCGGGCCCACCTCGACCGCTTCCCACTTCAGGACTTCGGGGCCGCCGGTGCGGTCGAAACGAATCGCATGGGTCATGGTCGCCCTCTCACTTCTGCGCGTTGGCATCGACCACCGCCAGCGCCGTCATATTGACCAGCCTGCGCACGGTGGCGCTCGGCGTGAGGATATGCACTGGCATCGCCGCACCGAGCAGGATCGGCCCGACGGTGATGCCATCACCCGAGGTTTCCTTGAGCAGGTTGAAGGCGATGTTGGCGGCGTCGAGGTTCGGCATCACCAGCAGGTTGGCTTCCCCTTTCAGCCGGCAGTCCATGTATTGGCGCATGCGCAGCGGCTCGGACAGGGCCGAATCTCCCTGCATCTCGCCCTCGACCTCGAGTCCGGGCTCGAGCCGCGCGATGATCTCGCGAGCCTGGCGCATCTTGAGCGCGGCGCTGGAAGCCGAGCTGCCGAAATTCGAGTGCGAGAGCAGCGCCACCTTGGGCGTGATGCCGAAGCGCCTGACTTCCTCGGCCGCGGCGACGGCGATCTCGGCGACCTGCTCGGCGGAAGGATCCTCGTTCACATAGGTGTCGCAGATGAACAGCGTGCGCCGCGGCAGCATCAGCACATTGACGGCCGAGAAGATGCGCTGGTCCTTGCGCAGGCCGATGACATCGGCGATGTCGCGCAGATGCTTGCGGTGCAGCCCGTAGGTGCCGCAGATCAGCGCATCGCCGGAGCCGCGCCGCAGGAGCATCGCGCCGATCAGCGTCGGATCGCTGCGCAGCTTGGCCTTGGCCAGTTCCGGCGTGACGCCCTGCCGCCCCATCAGGTGGTGGTACTCCTCCCACAGCTCGCGGTAGCGCGGATCGGACTCCTGGTTCACCAGCTCGAAGTCCTTGCCCGGTACCAGCTTGAGGCCGCACTTGTCGATGCGCATCTGGATCACCGCGGGGCGGCCGATCACGATGGGTCGCGCAAGCCCCTCGTCGACGACGACCTTTACCGCGCGCAGCACCCGCTCGTCCTCGCCCTCGGCGTAGATGACGCTGCGCGGGGAGCGTCGCGCGGCATCGAACACCGGCTTCATGATCGAGCCGGAGTGATAGACGAAGCTCAGCAGCTTCTGCCGGTAGGCGTCGAAGTCGGCGATCGGGCGCGTGGCCACGCCCGAGTCCATCGCCGCGCGCGCGACCGCCGGGGCGACATTCACGATCAGGCGTGGATCGAAGGGCCGCGGGATGATGTACTCCGGTCCGAAGGACAGCTCCTGCCCGCCGTAGGCGCTGGCGACGATGTCGGACTGCTCGGCCTCGGCCAGCTCGGCGATCGCCTTCACGCAGGCGAGCTCCATTTCCCCGGTCACCCGGGTGGCGCCAGCGTCGAGCGCGCCGCGGAACAGGAAGGGGAAGCAGAGCACGTTGTTCACCTGGTTCGGATAGTCGGAGCGGCCGGTCGCGATCACGCAGTCGGGGCGCACCGCCTTGGCTTCGTCGGGCAGAATCTCGGGCACCGGATTGGCGAGCGCGAGGATCAGCGGCCGCGGCGCCATGCGCGCAACCATCTCCGGCTTGAGGACTCCGGCCGCCGAACAGCCGAGGAAGGCATCCGCCCCCTCGATGATCTCGGCGAGCGTGCGCAGCTTCGTGTTCTGCGCGTAGCGGGACTTGTTCGGCTCCATGTTCTCGTCGCGCCCGACATAGATCGCGCCCTTGCTGTCGGCGACCCAGACGTTCTCGCGCCGCACCCCGACGCGCACCATCAGGTCGAGGCAGGCGATGGCGGCCGCGCCCGCGCCCGAGCACACGAGTTTGATCTCGCCGATCTTCTTGCCGACGACCTTCAGGCCGTTGAGCAGCGCCGCCGAGGAGATGATCGCGGTGCCGTGCTGGTCGTCGTGGAAGACCGGGATCTTCATCCGCTCCTTGAGCCTGGCCTCGATGTAGAAGCATTCGGGCGCCTTGATGTCCTCGAGATTCACGCCGCCCAGGGTCGGCTCCAGGGCGGCGATGATCTCCACCAGCTTGTCGGGGTCGCGCTCGGCCAGTTCGATGTCGAACACGTCGATGCCGGCGAATTTCTTGAACAGACAGCCCTTGCCTTCCATCACCGGCTTGGCCGCGTAGGGGCCGATGTTTCCGAGCCCGAGCACTGCGGTGCCGTTGGTGACCACGCCCACGAGGTTGCCGCGCGAGGTGAGTTCGCTCACCTGGGCCTGGTCCGCCACGATCGCATGACAGGCCGCCGCGACTCCGGGCGTATAGGCGAGCGCCAAATCGCGCTGGTTGATCAGGCTCTTGGTCGGTACGACCGAGATTTTGCCGGGGGTGGGAAGGCGATGGTATTCGAGTGCGGCGGTGTCGATGTCACGGTCCACGTGCGTCTCCCTTCGGGAAAAAGATTCGTCCGTTCGTGTCGTCCTGTCCGCAATGGTACAACCGGCGGGCGCAGCCGCGTGCGCTGCGCGGGGTCGGAGCACAGAGGACAGAGGACAGAAGACGGAAAAAACCCGAACCGTCAGTCACCCCGTTCGCGCGGCGGCGAGGAATTCGATCAGCAGGCGGTTGAAGGTTTCGGCCTGCTCGATGTTGGAGAGGTGGGCGGCGCCGGGAATGGTTTCGAGCCGTGCGCCGGCAATCGCTCCGGCGATCGCGCGCGCCGCCGAGGGCGGGGTGCCCGTGTCCTGCTCGCCGACGATCACAAGCGTGCGCGCGCGGATGCCGGCGAGCCGGTCGCTCGAATCGAGCCGCGCGATGCAGTGGGCGCAACCCGCATAGCCCTCGACCGGGGTCGCACGGATCAGCGCGCCGATGCGCTCCATCACCTCGGGATGCGCCTGTCGGTAGGGCGCGGTGAACCAGCGCTCGAGGGTCGGCTGTACCAGCGCTCCCATGCCCTCGCTGCGAACGATGCGGATGCGCTCCTCCCACACCGGCAGCGCCTCGGGCGAGACGCGGCTCGCGGTGTCCGCGAGCACCAGCGAAGCGAGCCGCCGCGGCGCGCGCAGCGCGAGATGCTGTCCGATCATGCCGCCCATCGACAGCCCCACGAAATGCGAGCGCTCGATGCCGAGCGCATCCCAGAGCCCGATCACGTCGTCGGAGAGCTGCTCGAACGCATAAGGCCCGGGCGGCGCGCCGCTGCCGCCGTGCCCGCGGGTGTCGAAGCGCAGCACGCGGAAGCGCGCCTGAAGCGCCGCGACCTGAGGATCCCACATCGAGCAATCGCAGGCGAGCGAGTGGGACAGTGTCACCCAGGGTCCGGCTCCGCCCGTTTCGTATCGCATTTCGATGCCGTTCGCAATCGTCTTCATCCGCATGCCTCCTCGTCGTCCGACCGACCCGCAGGGCGCTCTCAGGCCGCGCGCAGGTTGGCCATCGCGAGGACCAGCCATTTCAGCCCCGCGCCCTCGAAGCTCACCTGCACGCGAGCATCGCTCCCGCCACCCTCGGCGCCGACGATGACGCCGGGACCGAACCTCGCATGCAGCACGCTCTGCCCGACCCGAAATCCCGACAGCCCCGCGAGTTTCGCTTTCCGGGTTTCGGGTTCCGGGTTGTTTCTGCCCTCTGTCCCCTGTCCTCCGTCCTCCGACCCGGGTTTCGGGTTGAAGAGGCGCGGTGCCGGCGCGAATCGCGCAGGCGCCGGCAGCCTCGCGCGTCCCGCGCCGCGAGGCGACATCCAGCGCAGCAGTTGCTGCGGGATCTCGTCGAGAAAGCGCGACTTCACACTGTAGCGGGTATGGCCGTGCAGCATGCGGGTCTGCGCGAACGAGAGGTAGAGCCGCCGGCGTGCCCGGGTGACCGCCACGTACATGAGCCGCCGCTCCTCCTCCAGCCCCTTGTCCTCGTCGAGCGCGTTCTCGTGCGGGAACAGCCCTTCCTCGAGTCCGCTCACGAACACCACGTCGAACTCGAGCCCCTTGGCCGAGTGGGCGGTCATGAGCTGGATCGCCCCCTCGCCTTCGCCGGCCTGATGCTCGCCGGCTTCCAGCGAAGCATAGCCGAGGAAGGCGACGAGGCTCCCGTCCTCGTTCTCGGAGACGAAGTTGGCCGCGGCATTGACCAGTTCGTCGAGGTTGGCCAGCCGGTCGGCGCCCTCGCGCTCGGTCCGATAGTGGGCGCGAAGCCCCGAATGCTCGACGACCTGCTCGACCACTTCGGGCAGCGGCAGGCCCGCGCAGGCCGCAGCGAGCCGCGCGAGGAGCCCGGTGAAGGCCCCGACCGCGATCGCCGTCTTTCCGCTCAGGGCGGATGCCGCCGCCGCGAGGCTCACGCCGCCGGCGCGAGCCGCCTCCTGCAGGGCCTCGATCGAGCGCGCACCGATGCCGCGCGCGGGGAAATTGACCACGCGCTGGAAGGCGGTGTCGTCGTCCGCATTGGCGAGCAGCCGCAGGTAGGCGAGCGCATGCTTGATCTCCTGGCGCTCGAAGAAACGCAGGCCGCCATAGACGCGATAGGGCAGGCCGGCGGAGAACAGCGCATGCTCGAGCACGCGCGACTGCGCGTTCGACCGGTACAGCAGCGCGACGCGGCTCGCCTCCTGCCCGGCGCGCGCAGCCGAGCGGATCTCGTCGACGATCCAGCGCGCCTCCTCCAGGTCCGTCTGCGCCTCGAACACGCGCAGCGGCTCTCCGGCGCCGGCGTCCGTCCACAGGTTCTTGCCCAGCCGCGCGGCGTTGTTCTTAATGATGGCATTGGCGGCATCCAGGATGTTGCCGTGCGAGCGGTAGTTCTGCTCGAGCCGGATCACCTTCCCGACGCGGAACTCGCGCTCGAAGTCGCGCATGTTGCCGACCTGCGCGCCGCGGAAGGCGTAGATCGACTGGTCGTCGTCGCCCACGCAGAACAGCGCCGCGCCGCCGCCGGCCATCAGCTTGAGCCAGCGGTACTGGAGCACGTTGGTGTCCTGGAATTCATCGACCAGGATGTGGCGGAAGCGCTCCTGGTAGTGGGCACGCAGCGGCTCGTTGCGGCTGAGCAGCTCGTAGGAGCGCAGCAGCAGTTCGGCGAAATCGACGACGCCTTCGCGCTGGCACTGGTTCTCGTATTCCTGCCAGAACCCCGCCCGCTGGCGGGTGAAGTCGTCCCAGGCCTCGACCGCATCGGGGCGCTCGCCGGCCTCCTTGTGCGCATTGATGAACTGCGCGACTTCGCGCGGGGGGTGTTTCTCGTCGTCGACGTTGAGCCGCTTGAGCAGGCGCTTGACGGCCGCGAGCTGATCGGAGGCGTCGAGGATCTGGAATGCCTCGGGCAGCCCGGCGTCGCGCGCGTGGGCGCGCAGCAGCCGGTTGCACAGGCCATGGAAGGTGCCCACCCACATCCCGCGGGTGTTGATCGGCAGCCGCGCCGAGAGCCGTGCCAGCATCTCCTTGGCGGCCTTGTTGGTGAAGGTCACCGCGAGCACGTCGCGCGGGCTCGCCTGTCCGGTCGAGATCAGCCACGCGATGCGGGTGATGAGCACGCGCGTCTTGCCGCTGCCCGCGCCCGCCAGGATCAGGGCATGGCAGGGCGGCAGCGTCACCGCCTCCAGTTGCTGCGGATTGAGGTTGCGGAGCAGGTCGGACATCTGAGGCGCAATGGCGCGGGAAGAGCTGATTATACGGCGGGTCTGTGACGCGAAGCCCCGGCCGGTACTTGGTGCATCGCAATAACCGGTGTGCGTTCTTGAGGAGGTTACCCATTGCATCCGCAGAGCATCGGTGCCATATTGCGATGGTGCGCTGCAATATTTCCGGCCTGGAAGGCGCGGCGCTGGAATGCAGCGGGTCTTCGAGGAAGCGGAAATGAAGTCACCCAAGATGTTGCCCTGGCTCGCGCGCAAGACCGGCGTTCCGATCGGGCGCGCCGAACGACTGTGGGCGGAGGCGCTCCGGCACGCCAGGCTGCGCACCGGCGCGGCCGCAACGCCGGAAACCTGGCGTCTCGCGGTCGAGCGGCTGAACGAACTGCTGGCGCAGCAGGCGCCGTTCTCGCCGATCGTCCATTGCCAGGTGCGCCTGTGGCTGCTGCCGCTGGCGATCTGGCGCGACGTGAGCGTGACGGCGTCGCGCAGCTGGCTGCGGATGCTCTAGCGTCCGCACTCGGGGAGCGGATGCGCGCGGTATACTGCGCGCCTCCGAAGCCACACCTCCGCACAGCTCCGCCCATGCAGGAAAGATACGACCCGGCAGCGGTCGAACGCGCCGCACAGGAGCACTGGGAACGCACGAGTGCCTTCCGCGCCGCCGAGGATCCCGGCCGCCCGAAATACTACTGTCTGTCGATGTTCCCCTATCCCTCGGGGAAGCTGCACATGGGGCATGTGCGCAACTACACCATCGGCGACGTGCTCGCCCGCCACCACCGCATGCGCGGCTTCAACGTGCTCCAGCCAATGGGCTGGGACGCCTTCGGGCTGCCCGCGGAGAACGCCGCGATGGCGCACGGCGTGCCGCCGGCGAAATGGACCTGGGACAACATCGCCTACATGAAGCGCCAGCTCAAGTCGCTGGGCTTCGCGATCGACTGGAGCCGCGAGCTGGCCACCTGCAGTCCGGAGTATTACCGCTGGAACCAGTGGCTGTTCCTGCGCATGCTCGAAAAGGGGATCGCCTACAAGAAAACCGGGGCGGTGAACTGGGATCCGGTCGACAAGACCGTGCTCGCCAACGAGCAGGTCATCGACGGCCGCGGCTGGCGCACCGGGGCGCCGGTCGAGAAGCGCGAGATTCCGATGTACTACCTGGCGATCACGCGCTACGCCGAAGAGCTGCTCGCCGAGCTGGACCATCTGCCCGGCTGGCCCGAGCGCGTCAGGACGATGCAGGCCAACTGGATCGGCAAGAGCCACGGCGTGCGCTTCGCCTTCCCCTTCGAGCTCGACGGCAGGCAGGAGAAGCTGTGGGTGTTCACCACCCGCGCCGACACCATCATGGGGGTGACCTTCTGTGCGGTCGCCGCCGAGCATCCGCTCGCGACCCGTGCCGCGCGCGACGATCCCCGGCTCGCCGCCTTCATCGAGGAATGCAAGCACGGTTCGGTGATGGAAGCCGACCTCGCGACGATGGAAAAGAAGGGCATGCCGACCGGCATCCTCGTGCGCCATCCGCTCACCGGAGAGAGAATCGAGGTGTGGGTCGGCAACTACGTGCTGATGGGCTACGGGGAAGGTGCGGTGATGGCGGTACCGGCCCACGACGAGCGCGACTTCCATTTCGCGAAGAAATACGGACTGCCGATCCGGCAGGTCATCGACCTTCCCGGCAAGAGCTTCTCGCTGGACGCGTGGCAGGAGTGGTACGCGGACAAGCAGTCGGGCCGCTGCGTCCATTCCGGAAGGTACGATGGCCTCGGCATCGAGGAGGCGATGGAGGCCATCGCCGCCGACCTCGAGGCGAAGGGCCTCGGCGGCAGGCAGGTCACCTGGAGGCTGCGCGACTGGGGCATCTCGCGCCAGCGCTACTGGGGCTGCCCGATCCCGCTCATCCACTGCGAGACCTGCGGCACGGTGCCGGTGCCCGACGCCGAGCTCCCGGTCGTGCTGCCGGAGGACTGCGTGCCGGACGGCTCCGGCAACCCGCTCGCGCGGCGCCGCGATTTCGTCGAATGCCGCTGCCCGAAGTGCAAAGCCCCCGCGCGGCGCGAGACCGACACCATGGACACCTTCGTCGATTCGTCCTGGTACTACAGCCGCTATGCGTGCGCGGACAATGCCGGCCGCATGGTCGACGAGCGCGTCAATTACTGGCTGCCGGTCGACCAGTACATCGGCGGCATCGAGCATGCCATCCTGCATCTGCTCTATTCGCGCTTCTGGACGAAGGTGATGCGCGATCTCGGCCTGGTCGGCTTCGGCGAGCCGTTCTCGCGCCTGCTCACCCAGGGCATGGTGCTCAACGAAGTCTTCTTCCGCAAGCCGGCATCGGGTCGCATCGCCTATTACAACCCGGCGGAGGTCGAGATCAGGCGCGACGAGAAGGGCAACCGCATCCAGGCCGTGCTCAAGGCCGACGGCGCGCCGGTGGACTCCGGCGGCGTCACGACCATGTCGAAGTCGAAGAACAACGGCGTCGACCCTCAGGCCCTGATCGAGCGCTGCGGCGCCGACACGGCGCGCTTCTTCATGATGTTCGCGAGCCCGCCGGAGCAGACGCTGGAATGGTCGGATGCCGGCGTGGAAGGGGCCTACCGATTCCTCAAGCGGGTGTGGGCATTCGCCTGGACGATGCGCGAGACGGTCGCCTCGGCCCCCGGCAGCGTGCCGCTGCCGCTGCCCGATGCGGCGACCGCCACGCGGCGCACGATCCACTTCAATCTGAAGCAGGCGAACTACGACTTCGGCAAGTTCCAGTTCAATACCGTCGCATCCGCCGCGATGAAGATGCTCAATGCGCTGGAGGCTGCGCCGCGCAGCGGCGCAGCCGAGGCCGCGGTCGTGCGCGAGGGGCTCTCGATCCTGCTGCGGCTGCTCTCTCCGATCACGCCGCATCTGTGCCACGCCCTGTGGAGCGAACTGGCGCTGGGCGGCGAGCTGCTCGATGCGCCTTGGCCCGAGCCCGCGGCGGAGGCGCTCGCGCGCGAGAGAATCGAACTCGTGCTGCAGATCAACGGCAAGATGCGCGGATCGGTGCAGGTCGCCGCCTCGGCGAGCCGGGAGGACATCGAGCGTGCCGCGCTCGCGGCCGAGGCCGCGTGCAGGATCCTCGCCGGCCGGACACCGAAGAAGGTGGTCGTCGTGCCCGGCCGGCTGGTCAACATCGTCCCATGACGGGCGCAAGCGCGAGGCGGATCATTCGCTGCGCCGCGGCTGCCGCGGCGCTCGGGCTTGCGAGCGCCGGCTGCGGCTTCCAGTTGCGCGGCGCCCCTGCGCTCGCGACCGAAAGCGTGCATGTGAGCGGCGGCAGTTCCGAACTGCGGCTCGCGCTGCGCCGCGCGATCGAGGCGGAGAGCGGCACGCGCATCGCCGCCACGCCGAAAGAAGCGCGCGCCCGACTCAGGATACGCGGCGAAGAAAGGGAGAAGTCGGTCCTCACCCTGAACGCCGCCGGCCAGGTGCGCGAGTACCTCCTCGGCTATCGCGTCACCTTCGACGTGCTCGATGCCGCAGGCAAGGTGGCGGTGGCCGAAAGCCGGATTGCGCTCACTCGCGAGTTCCCCTTCAGCAGCTCCCAGCTCCTCGCCCGCGAGGCCGAGGAGGCGCTGCTCTACCAGGACATGCAGCGCGATGCCGTGCACCAGATGCTCAGGCGCCTGGCGGCGGCACAGCTCTGAGCGCGACGGCGCCCATGGCGGAACTTCGACCGGAACAGCTCCCGGCGCATCTCGCCAAGACGCTCGCCCCGCTCTACGTCCTGCACGGCGACGAGCCGCTGCTGGTGATCGAGGCCGCCGACGCCATCCGCGCGGCAGCACGGGCGAACGGCTTTACCGAGCGCGAGGTGCTGGTGGCCACGCCCGGCTTCGACTGGGGCGCGCTCGCGCTCGCCGCCGGGAACCTCTCGCTGTTCGGCACACGCAAGCTGATCGACCTGCGCCTGCCGGGCGGAAAGCCCGGACGCGAGGGGGCCGAGGCGCTGATCCGCCACTGCGGGCGGCTCGATGCCGGCGTCCTCACACTGGTGAGCCTCCCGCAGATCGACTGGACGGTGCGCAAGAGCGCCTGGTTCCAGGCGCTCTCCCGCGCCGGGGTGACGATCGCGCTCGATGCGCCGGCGCTCGACCGTCTTCCGGCCTGGATCGACGGCCGGCTGCGGCAGCAGGGCCAGTCGGCGCCGCCCGATGCGCTGGAATTCATCGCCGAGCAGGTCGAGGGCAACCTGCTCGCCGCACACCAGGAGATCCGCAAGCTCGCGGCTCTCTACCCCGCAGGCGAGCTGAGCCTGGCGCAGGTCGAGGATGCGGTGCTGAACGTCGCACGCTATGATGTCGACAAGTTGCGCGCAGCGCTCGCCGCAGGCGCGAGCGCTCGCTGCGCGCGGCTGCTCGACGGCCTGCGTGCGGAGGGCGCCGCGGCGCCGCTGGTGCTGTGGGCCTTCGCCACCGAGATCCGTACGGTCGCGGCCGTGCGGCGCGCGATCGACCAGGGCCGGCCTCCGGCCGCGGCGCTGAAGCAAGCGCGGGTGTTCGACGCCGCGCGTGCGCGCGCGGCCGAGCAGGCGGCGCGGCGTCTGCCCGCGAAGGTGCTGTCCGCCGCCCTCAGCCACGCGGCCCGCATCGACCGCACCATCAAGGGCCTGCGCCGCGGGGACGTGTGGGACGAGTTTCTCCAGCTCGCGTTGCGGATCACGACCCCATTACATGGTTCCGGGTTTCAAGTTTCATGTTCCAAGTCGGCGGAGCGCGTCGCGATCCCGAACCTGAAACCTGAAACCTGAAACCTGAAACTGGGAATTCATGAACGTCAGGAATTACATGCAGACGCTGGGCCGTCAGGCGCGGGAGTCCTCGCGCGAAGTGGCGCGCTCATCGACGCGGGTGAGGAACGCGGCGCTCGCCGCGGTCGCCGAGGCGATCCGTCGCGATGCGGCGGCCCTGCGCCAGGCCAACCGCGAGGACGTGGAAGCCGCGCGCGCGGCCGGACTCGCCCCCGCCCTGCTCGACCGGCTGGAGCTTTCGGAAGCCGCGATCGAGGCCATGGCGGCCGGGCTCGAACAGGTCGCGGCGCTGCCCGATCCGGTCGGCGAGATCTCCGATCTCAAGTACCGCCCCTCGGGGATCCGGGTCGGCAGGATGCGGGTGCCGCTCGGCGTGATCGGCATCATCTACGAGGCGCGACCGAACGTCACCGTGGATGCCGCCGGACTGTGCCTGAAATCGGGCAATGCGGCGATCCTGCGCGGCGGCTCCGAGGCGATCTCCTGCAACCGCGCGCTGGCGGGCCTGCTGCGCGAAGGACTGCGCGAGGCCGGGCTGCCCGAGACCGCGGTGCAGGTGGTCGAGACCACCGAGCGCGCGGCCGTGGGCGAACTGGTGACGATGCGCGAGTTCGTCGATGTCATCGTGCCGCGCGGCGGCAAGGCACTGATCGAACGCGTCGCACGCGAGTCGCGCATCCCGGTGATCAGGCATCTCGACGGCAACTGCCACGTCTATGTCGATGCGGCGGCCGATCCGGAAAAGGCGCTGGCGATCGTCGAGAACGCGAAGACCCAGCGGCTGGGCACCTGCAACACCGCGGAGTCGCTGCTCGTGGCGCGCGCGGCGGCGGCGAGCCTGCTGCCGAAGATCGGCGCGATGCTCGCGCGCAAGGGCGTGGAGATGCGCTGCTGCGCCGAATCGCTCGCGCTGCTGCGCGCAGCAGGCATCGACGAGGCGCGCCTGCGGCCTGCGACCGAGCAGGACTGGAGCGCGGAATACCTCGCCGCGATCATTTCGGTGAAGGTGGTGGCGGGTCTCGATGAGGCGATCGGGCACATCAACCGCTATTCCTCGCAGCATACCGACGCAATCGTCACCGAGGACTATGGTGCCGCCCTGCGCTTCCTGCGCGAAGTCGATTCGAGCTCGGTGATGGTGAATGCCTCGACCCGCTTCGCCGACGGCTTCGAATACGGTCTGGGCGCGGAGATCGGCATCTCAACCGACAAGCTGCACGCGCGCGGGCCGGTCGGGCTGGAAGGCCTGACCAGCCTGAAGTGGATCGTGCTCGGCAACGGCGAAGTCCGCCGCTGACCCTCGCATGATCCCGCACCACTGGGAACGCCACCGCACCGATCGCGTGGGCTGGCTGCGCGCCGCGGTGCTGGGCGCGAACGACGGCATCGTCTCCACCGCGAGCCTGCTGCTGGGCGTGGCGGCAGCCGGCGCCACCCATGCCGATGTGCTGATCGCCGGAGTGGCCGGACTGGTCGCGGGAGCCATGTCGATGGCCGCCGGCGAGTACGTTTCGGTGCATTCGCAGGCCGACACCGAGCAGGCGGACCTCGAACGCGAGCGCAGGGAGCTCAACGCCGACCCGCACGCCGAGCACCGGGAACTGGCGCACATCTACATCGGCCGGGGACTCGATCCGGAACTCGCGCAGCGGGTCGCCGAAGCGCTCATGGCCCATGACGCGCTCGGCGCCCATGCGCGCGACGAGCTCGGCATTTCCGCGCCGCTCGCCGCGCGCCCGCTCCAGGCGGCATCCGCTTCGGCGGCGAGCTTCGCGCTCGGCGCTGCACTGCCGCTCGCGGTCGCGGCGCTCGTCCCCGGGAAGGCGCTGATCGCCGCGGTCGCCGCGATGTCGCTCGCATTTCTCGCCGGCCTCGGCGCTCTCGCGGCCCGCGCCGGGGGCGCGCGCATGGGCACGGGGGCGGTGCGGGTGAGCTTCTGGGGCGCGGCGGCGATGGGGCTGACCGCGGGGGTCGGGGCGCTCGTCGGCACCGTGACCTGAACGACTGCGCGGGCGGCAGAACGCGCAAGGCCGAGAGGAGAGGCATGCACATGGCGACAAATCATCGGATCGCGACCATCCCCGGAGACGGCATCGGCCGCGAGGTCGTTCCCGAGGGCGTGCGCGTGCTCGACGCGGTGGCGGCGAAGTTCGACATCGCCTTCGCCTGGGACTGGATCGAGTGGGCGAACTGCGACTATTACCGGGCGCACGGGCAGATGATGCCGGAGGACTGGTTCGAGCGCATTCGCGGCCACGATGCGATTCTTTTCGGCGCGGTCGGCTGGCCGCAGACGGTTCCCGATCACGTCTCGCTGTGGGGCTCGCTGCTCCAGTTCCGGCGCCGCTTCGACCAGTACATCAACCTGCGCCCGGTGCGGCTGATGCCGGGGATGCGCTGCCCGCTCGCCGGCAGGCGTCCGGGCGACATCGACTTCGTCGTGGTGCGCGAGAACACCGAGGGCGAGTACTCCTCGATCGGCGGCCGCATGTTCGAGGGCACGGAGCGCGAAGTGGTGTTGCAGGAAACGGTGATGACGCGCACGGGCGTCGACCGCGTGCTGAAGTACGCATTCGAACTCGCCGCGCGGCGCGGCAGGCACCTGACCTCGGCGACCAAGTCGAATGGCATCGCGATCACCATGCCGTTCTGGGATGAGCGGGTGGAGGCGATGGCAGCGGGCTTCCCGCAGGTGCGCACCGACCGCTACCACATCGACATCCTGTGCGCGCACTTCGTCCAGCATCCCGACTGGTTCGACGTCGTGGTCGCATCGAATCTGTTCGGCGACATCCTCTCCGACCTGGGGCCGGCGTGCACCGGCACGATCGGCATCGCGCCCTCGGCCAACATCAACCCCGAGCGAACCTTTCCCTCGCTGTTCGAACCGGTGCATGGCTCCGCCCCGGACATCGCAGGGCGCGGCATCGCCAATCCGCTCGGACAGATCTGGTCGGGCGCGTTGATGCTGGAACACCTCGGACACGCCGAGGCGGCGCAGGCGGTGGTGCGCGCGATCGAGGCGGTGCTGGAGAGCGGGCCGAAGACTCCGGATCTGGGCGGCACCGCCACCACCGCCGAGGTCGGTCGGGCGGTGGCGCAGGCGGTGTAGAGTACGGGACTTGCCATCGAACGAGGGGAGGAGTGCGATGAAGGCGATTCGGGCGATGTTGCTGGTGCTGGCCGCCGCCACGGCCGTTCCGCTGCTCGCGGCCACGGAGGTCGCCGGGGTGAAATTCGAGGACCGAATGAAGGCCGGCGCGGGCGAACTGGTACTGAACGGCGCCGGGCTGCGGGTGAAGGTCTTCTTCAAGGTCTATGCCATGGGCCTGTACCTGAGCGAGAAGAAACCCGATGCGGCGCAGGTGCTCGCGCTCAAGGGCCCGAAGCGCGCCCACATCGTCCTGCTGCGGGACGTCAGTGCGCAGGACTTCGCGGAGGCGCTGATGAGCGGCCTGAAGAACAACACCGGCGAGGCGCAGTTCGCGCAAATCCGCGATCGGGCCGAGCAGTTCCGCGCCGCCATGCTGGAGGCGAAGGAGGTCACCGAGGGCACGGTGGTCGATCTCGACTATCTGCCCGAGTCGGGCACCCGCCTGACGGTGCGGGGCCAGCCGATGGGCAAGGATATCGCCGGCGAGGATTTCTACCAGGCCCTGCTCAGGATCTGGCTCGGCGCAAGACCGGCGCAGGACGACCTCAAGGACGCGCTGCTCGGCAAGCCGGCGGGCTGATGCCCGGATGCGTCTATAATTTGCAACTCCAACAACCCGGTCACAGAGGAGGAGAGATGAAACACTGGACACGCGCGTTCCTGGCAGCAGTCACCGCCGCGATGTTCGCTGCGCCTGCCGCCGCGCAGCAGTTCATCAACGTGCTCACCGGCGGTACGAGCGGGATCTACTATCCGCTCGGGGTTTCGCTGAGCCAGATCTACGGCAAGGCCATCCCCGGCGTGAAGGCGACAGTGCAGTCGACCAAGGCCTCGGCCGAGAACCTCAATCTGCTCCAGGCCGGACGCGGAGAGGCCGCACTCACGCTGGGCGACGCCCTGAGCCTGGCCTGGAACGGCAACGCCGAAGCGGGCTTCAAGACCCCGCTCAAGCGGCTGCGTGGGGTGTCGGCGACCTATACGAACTACATCCAGATCGTCGCCTCGGCCGGCTCGGGCATCAAGTCGATGGCCGATCTCAAGGGCAAGCGCATCTCGGTGGGCGCGCCGAAGTCGGGCACCGAGCTGAACGCGCGCTCGATCCTCAAGGCGGCCGGGCTGTCCTATGCCGACTTCGCCAAGGTCGAGTACCTGCCGTTCGGGGAATCGGTGGAGCTGATGAAGAACCGCCAGCTCGACGTCACGCTCCAGTCCGCCGGCCTCGGGGTGGCCTCGATCCGGGACCTGGCCGCCTCGGTCAGCATCGTGATCGTGCCCATCCCGCCGGAGGTCGTCGCCAAGGTCGGCGACGCGGCTTACCAGCCGGTGCAGATCCCCGCCAACACCTACCAGGGCCAGACGAGCGCGGTGCCGACCGCGGGCATCCCGAACTTTCTCGTCAGCCACGAGGGCGTGCCCGCCGATCTGGTCTACAAGATGACGAAGGCCATGTATGAGAACCTCGACATGATGGTCGCGGCGCACGCGGCGGCCAAGCAGATCAGGCGCGAGAACGCGGTCAAGGGCATGCCGCTGCCGCTGCACCCCGGCGCCGAGAAGTACTACCGCGAGGTCGGCCTGATCAAATAGAGCCTCGGCCGGCCGCAGCCTGAGCGGCTGCGGCCGGCGAATCCCCGTCTTGGCGCACCGAGATCTTGTCCACATCGGCCGCTGACGGCCTGCCGGGCGTGGTGCGCTCGTTCGGCTGGGACGCCGGCGGGCGCGCCCGCGCGATCTACCTGATCGCGATTCTCTTCTCGGCCTTCCAGGTCGTCACCGCCGCATTCAGCCCGCTGTCCAGCGTGGTCGTGCGCGGGATCCACGTCGGCTTCCTGCTGTGGATGAGCTTCCTGCTTTTCCCGGCATGGCACCCCGGCCGGCGGCCCTGGCCGGGGATCGCCTGGGTGCTCGGGCTCGGGAGTTTCGTACTTGGCCTGTACCACTGGGTCTTCGAGGCAGATCTCATCCAGCATGCGGGCGATCCGACGCGCCTCGACATGGTGGTCGGCACGCTCACCCTGATCCTGGTGTTCGAGGCCACCCGCAGGGTGATGGGCCCGGCGCTGCCGATCATCTGCGCGGGCTTCCTCGCCTATGCGCTGTTCGGCGATCATCTCCCCGGCGGGCTCGCGCACCGCGGCTTCGCCGCGAGCCAGGTGATCGACCAGCTCGGCTTCGGCACCGAGGGAATCTACGGCATTCCGACCTATGTGTCCTCGACCTACATCTTCCTGTTCATCCTGTTCGGATCGTTCCTCGAACAGGCCGGGATGATCCGGCTGTTCACCGACGTCGCGCTCGGCACCGTCGGGCACACGCGCGGCGGGCCAGCCAAGGTCTCGGTGATCTCCTCCGGACTGATGGGCACGATCAACGGTTCGGGCGTGGCGAACGTCGTGACCACCGGCCAGTTCACGATTCCGCTGATGAAGCGGTTCGGCTACCGGCCGGAGTTCGCCGGCGGAGTGGAGGCGACCTCGAGCATGGGCGGGCAGATCATGCCGCCGGTGATGGGCGCGGTCGCCTTCATCATGGCCGAGACGATCAACGTCCCCTATGTCGAGATCGTCAAGGCGGCGACGATCCCGGCGCTGCTGTATTTCGGCTCCGCGTTCTGGATGGTGCACATCGAGGCCGGGCGGCTGGGACTCACCGGCCTGCCGAAGGCGGAATGTCCCGATGCGTGGGCGGCGTTGCGCGCAGGATGGCACCTCGCGCTCCCGCTCGTCGCACTCGTCTGGCTGCTGTTCGCGGGATACACGCCGCTGTTCTCCGGCACCGTCGGACTTGCACTCACCGCCATCCTGATCCTGGGGATGGCGATCGCGCTGCGGCTGACGGGCAACGCGCTGCGGATCGCGTTCTGGGTGGCGCTGGGGCTGGCTTGCGCGGCGTTCGTCAAGCTCGGGGTGGGCGTGTTCTTCGCCATCGTCGCCGTCCTCGCGCTGGGGTGCTTCATCGTCCGGGGCGGCAGGCAGACGCTGCGCCTCGCGGTGGATGGGCTGGCGCAAGGCGCGCAGCACGCGCTGCCGGTCGGAATCGCCTGCGCGATCGTCGGCGTGATCATCGGGGTCATCACCCTGACCGGGGTGGCGACCACCTTCGCCGGCTTCGTCATCCAGCTCGGCGGGCAGAGCCTGTTCCTGTCCCTGGTACTGACGATGTTCGTGTGCCTGGTGCTGGGCATGGGGATCCCGACCATCCCCAACTACATCATCACCAGCTCGCTCGCCGCGCCTGCGCTGTTCCAGCTCGGCGTGCCGCTCATCGTCTCGCACATGTTCGTGTTCTATTTCGGCATCCTCGCCGATCTCACCCCGCCGGTCGCGCTGGCCGCCTTCGCTGCCGCGCCGATCGCCGGAGCGACGGGGCTGCGCATCGGCATCCAGGCGGTGCGAATCGCGACCGCCGGTTTCATGATCCCCTACATGGCCGTCTACGCACCGGCGCTGATGATCCAGGGGGGCACCGCGCTCGACGTGTCCTACATCGCGTTCAAGGCCCTGGTCGCGATCGGACTGTGGGGAGCCGCCTTGATCGGGTTCCTGAGAACCCCCATGACCTGGCCGGAACGCGCGCTCGCTGCGGCCACGGCCGGGTTCCTGATCGCGGCACTTCCTCTCACCGACGAGATCGGCTTCGCGCTCGCCGCGGTGACGATCGTCTGGCACCTCTGGCGCGGGCGGCGGAGCGCGCAGGCGTGAGCGGCCTGTGCGTGGCCGCGGGAGCCCTCGTGGCCTTCCTGCCGGTGCAGGCCTTCACGCTCGCCTGGACCCACTCGATCGAGAAGGTCCGCTGGGAAGAAGACTGGCGCATCGAGGCCGGTCGCCTCGTGATCGCGCAAGCGCGCATCCGCGCCAGCGGCGCCGGCATGGAGCCGCCCGATGACGCCGTGCTGGAGCACGGGGTCTGGCGCTACCGCCCCCGGCTCGCCCCGATCGAACGCCTGCGGCTCGCCCATTCGAACTTCGTGGCCGGCTACACGCTGTGCGCGGCGGGGCGCTGCCGGCCCCTTGCCGAGCTCGCCGGCCCCGCGCACAATGCCACGGTCGAGCTGTACGCATGCGACGGGAGGCCGGAGAATGGACGCTGAATTCGACGCGGTTCTGGAGGTGCCCTTCGGAGCGCTCGGACTGCGCACCCGGGCCGAAACATTATCCGAGATCCGGTTCCTTCCGCCCGGCACGACACCGGTGCGCGCGAAGGGTGCGCTGGAACGCACTGCCTGCGCCCGACTGCGCGCATGGCTCGACGATCCCGATGCGCGCATCGAGCTGCCGCTGGCAGCCGCGGGCACGCCCTTCCAGCGGCGGGTGTGGAAGGCCATCGCGGCGATCCCCCGAGGCGAGACGCGCACCTATGGCAGCATCGCCCTGGCGCTCGCGGCGAGCCCGCGCGCGGTGGGCCAGGCCTGCGCGGCGAACCCTTTCCCGATCGTGGTGCCCTGCCATCGCGTGGTGGCTGCGGGCGGTGGGCCGGGCGGGTTCGCGGGAGCGCGCGGCGGATTCCTGATCGAGGTCAAGCGCTGGCTGCTGCGCCACGAGGGCGCGCTCTGAGCGGCAGCGTCCGCCGGCGTGGAGCCGAACGGGTGAGGCCGGTCTCGAGCGTCGCGCCCGCCGACGAGGCGCTGCTGGATGCCTTCACCGACAGTCTGTGGCTGGAGGCGGGACTGGCGCGCACCACACTCGCCGCCTACCGGGCCGATCTGTCCCGTCTCGCGCTCTGGCTCGCCGCGCGCGGACGAACCCTGCCCCAGGCCGGGCCGGCCGACCTGCACGAATATCTGCGCGAGTTCAGCCGCGGAGCGAAAGCGACCAGCCAGCGCCGCCTGCTGTCCTCGCTGCGGCGCCTCTACCGCCACCTGATCGAGCGCGGCGCAGTGAGCGCCGATCCGCTCGCCGGCATCGATCGGCCGGCGGCGCCGGAGCGCTTCCCGAAGACGCTCTCCGAAGCGCAGGTCGAGGCACTGCTCGATGCCCCGGACACGTCCACCCCGCTGGGGCTACGCAACCGCGCCATGATCGAGCTGATGTATGCCACCGGCCTGCGCGTGTCGGAGCTGGTGTCGCTGCGCCTGTTCGAGGTGAGCCTCGACGCCGGCGTGCTGCGGGTTCTCGGCAAGGGATCGAAGGAGCGCCTGGTGCCGTTGGGCGAGATCGCGATCGAATGGCTCCAGCACTACCTGCGCGAGGCGCGCCCCGCGCTGGCTGCGGGTCGCACCGGCGAGGCGATCTTCCTCGGACGCGGCGGGCGCGCCCTCACGCGCCAGATGTTCTGGAAGATCGTCAAGGGCTGCGCGCTTCGCGCCGGGATCGACCCGCGACGCATCTCCCCCCACGTGTTGCGCCATGCCTTCGCCACCCACCTGCTCAATCACGGCGCCGACCTGCGCGTCGTCCAGCTTCTGCTCGGCCACGCCGACATCTCGACGACCCAGGTCTATACCCATGTCGCGCGCGAGCGTCTCAAGGAGCTGCACGCGCGGCATCATCCGCGCGGATGAACCCGCGGGCACACCGCCCGCGGAATCGCCGGATCGTCGAATCGTCGTAGACTTCGCGCAAGAGCGATTCTTGCGAACCCCGGATCCACGGCATGGCCAGAGCCGATGCGGAACAGGACACCCCCGCCACGCGCTTCCTGCGCGCGCGGCAGGTCGCCTTCTCGAACCATCCCTACGCGTACGAGGAGCACGGCGGAACGCGGGTGAGCGCGCGCGAGCTGAACGTCGACGAACATGCCGTCGTCAAGACCCTGGTGATGCAGGACTCCGAACGGCGCCCGCTCCTGGTGCTCATGCACGGCGACCGCAAGGTCTCGACCAGGGAGCTCGCGCGCCAGCTCGGCGTCAAGGCGGTGGAGCCGTGCGCGCCCGAGGTCGCGCAGCGGCATACGGGATACCTGGTCGGAGGCACCTCCCCGTTCGGAACGAAGAAGCCGCTGCCGGTGTGCATGGAGAAGACCATCCTCGACCTGCCGCTCATCTACATCAACGGCGGGCGGCGCGGCTATCTGGTCGGCCTGCACCCGCACGACCTGCTTCGGGTGCTCTCGCCCACGCTGGTAAGCTGCGCCCTGCCCGGCTGAGCCGCGGCGCCCGCGGCGTGTCCGGGACGCACCGTCGCCTGTGCCCCGACGCTCAGCCGCTGCCGCGCTCGATGAATACGCCCACCCGGCGCACGCCGCGCGCGACCCCCACCTTCGCGACCGAGATCTTGACCCACGGCGCCTTGAAGTGCTCCAGCATCACGCCGACGATGTGCTCGCCGAGCGCCTCCAGCAGGTTGAAGTGGCGCGCACCCAGCTCGGCCCGGATGCGTTCGATGACGATCGCGTAGTCGATGGTGTCGGCGATGTCGTCGCGCTGGGCGGCCACATCGGGCACGCCGAAGGTGAGATCGATCTCGAGCGCCTGCGCGGCGGCGCGCTCGCGCGGGTAGATGCCGACATGCGCCTCGACGCGTAGCGCCTCGATGAAGATAAAATCCATGTTCGTCCGGATGGGAGTGCGCCGATTGTAGCCGCTCGGCGGCGGCCCGCGGCGATCCCGGCCCCGCCGGGACGACCTCCTGGAGAACCTGAATGAACACGCTGGCGCTGGCCCTCGTCGCCTACCTGATCGGATCGACGCCCTTCGCGGTGATCGTCAGCCGCGCCTTCGGCCTCGCCGATCCGCGCCGCTACGGTTCGGGCAACCCCGGTGCGACCAACGTGCTGAGAAGCGGAAACCGGCTCGCGGCGGTGCTCACCCTGCTCGGAGACATCGGGAAAGGCTGGCTCGCGGTGGCCCTCGCCGAGGCGGCGGCGCCGGGTCTGGGAGTGGCGCCCGCCGATGTCGCGCTGGCGGGCTTCGCGGCGTTCTTCGGCCATCTGCATTCGGCCTTCCTCGGCTTTCGCGGCGGCAAGGGCGTCGCGACCGCGCTGGGCGTGCTGCTCGGCTTCAGCCTCTGGCTCGCACTGGCGTGCCTCGCGATCTGGGTCGTCGTGGCCGCGGCCTTCCGCTACTCCTCTGCCGCCGCCGTCGCGGCGGCCCTGGCCGCGCCGCTACTCGCCGGGTTCCTGCTGGCCGAGCCCAACCACACGACCGCGGTGCTGAGCATGTCCATCCTGCTCGTCTGGCGCCATCTCGACAACATCCGCCGGCTGCGCGAAGGCCGCGAGACACGGATCGGCGAGAAGCCGGCGCCCGGTCAGGATGCCGGCGACAAGTCCTGAAGCGGCCATCTCGGGCGCACCGAGAAGGCGCCCCCGCCCGGCGCTGCGCCACCCGCGGCGAGCCGCGCAGCGCCGGCGAAGGCGATCATCGCGCCGTTGTCGGTACATAGGCGAGGCGGCGGATAGATCACGCGGATGCCCTCGCTCGCCGCCGCCGCGCTGAGCTGTGCGCGCAGCGCCAGGTTGGCGCCGACCCCGCCCGCCACCACGAGCTGCCGCCCGCCGCAGCGGCGGGTCGCGGCGAGCGCCTTGGCGATGAGCACGTCGATGGTCGCCTGCTGGAATTCGGCGGCCAGATCCGCCTTCGCCTGCTGGTCGAGATCACTCCCCCGCGCGAGGGTGAGCACGGCCGTCTTGAGTCCGCTGAAACTGAAGTCGAGATCACCGCTGGCGATCATCGGCCGCGGCAGCCTGAAGCGTCCGGGCCGCCCGGCGACGGCCAGAGCCGCCAGCGCGGGGCCTCCCGGGTACCCCAAGCCGAGCAGCTTGGCGGTCTTGTCGAAGGCTTCTCCCGCGGCGTCGTCGAGCGATTCGCCGAGCAGCTCGTAGCGTCCGACCCCGCAGACCTGCATGAGCTGGGTATGACCGCCCGAAACCAGCAGCGCGACGAAGGGGAATTGCGGGCGATCGAGGCCGATCAGCGGCGAGAGTAGATGGCCCTCCAAATGATGGATCGGAAGTGCCGGGATGTTCCGCGCAAGCGCCAGCGATTCGGCGAAGCCGGCCCCGACGAGCAGCGCACCGGCCAGCCCCGGCCCCGCGGTATAGGCGATCGCATCCAGCTCGCCGCACCGCGTCCCCGCATCGCGGAGCGCCTGGCGCACCAGGGGGCTGAGGCGCCGGATGTGATCGCGCGAGGCCAGTTCCGGAACCACGCCTCCGTAGCGGGCATGCAGTTCGACCTGCGAGTGCAGGACCTCGGAGAGCAGGCCGCGCTCCGTGTCATAGACGGCCACGCCGGTTTCGTCGCACGACGTCTCGATGCCGAGAACCTTCATCGACCATATTGTAGCGGCGGCGGCGTGCGGTTATACTGCGCGCCTTTCGCACAGGGGAAGTTTCAGGCGATGCCGGGTATCCGAGTCAAGGAAAACGAACCGTTCGAAGTCGCCATCCGGCGCTTCAAGAGGATCATCGAAAAGGCCGGGGTTCTCACCGAGCTGCGCGCGCGCGAGTACTACGAGAAGCCGACCACGGAGCGCAAGCGCAAGCAGGCCGCCGCGGTCAAGCGCCATCACAAGCGCCTGCGCAACCAGGTGCTGCCGCCCAAGCTCTACTGAGATCCGGCCATCCGGGGGGCGGCCGTTCGACCGCCACGCGTCGTTCCGTTCCGTGCACTCGCCGGAGTCCCCCCGCTCAACATGCCGCTGAAAGAGCGCATCACCGAGGAAATGAAGGCGGCGCTGCGCGCGCGCCAGAGCGCGCGCCTGTCGGCGTTGCGCCTGCTGCTTGCCGCGATCCGCCAGCGCGAGATCGACGAGCGCATCGAGCTCGACGATCCCGGCGTCGTCGCGGTGATCGACAAGATGCTCAAGCAGCGTCGCGACTCGATCCGCCAGTACGAGGCAGGCGCGCGGAAGGATCTGGCCGATGCCGAGCGCCACGAGATCGAGGTGCTCACCGGTTTCGTGCCCAAGGCGCTGAGCGTGGCCGAGATCGAAGCCGCGCTGACGGAGGCGATCGCCACAAGCGACGCCCGTACGGTCGCCGACATGGGTCGCGTCATGGCCGCGCTCAAGCCGCGGCTCGCGGGCCGCGCCGACATGGCTCGGGTCTCGCAGCGGGTACGCGTGATCCTGGCCCACGGATAGGCTGCGCGGCAGGAACGCGCCGCCCGCCTATAATTCCGCAAGCAGTTCCCGGGGCCGCACCGGCGCGGCCGGGAACGCTCATCGCCAACCCAGCGCGATCCGAGGCGTGATACCGCAGTCGTTCATCCAGGATCTGCTCGCCCGGGTCGACATCGTCGATGTCGTCGGGCACTACGTGCCGCTCAAGCGCGCGGGGGCGAACCACGTCGCCTGCTGCCCCTTCCATGCGGAGAAGACCCCGTCCTTCACCGTCAGCGCGTCCAAACAGTTTTACCATTGCTTCGGGTGCGGCGCGCACGGCAGCGCCATCAGCTTCCTCATGGAGCATGCCGGGCTGAGCTTCGTCGATGCAGTGCGCGAACTGGCCGGACGCGCCGGCATGAGCGTCCCGGTCGAATCCTCGCCCGCACGCACGGACGGCGCCGACAGCGCAGGCCTGCTCGACACCATGCGCCGTGCCGCCGAGTATTACCGCAAAGCGCTCAAGGACAGCGAGCGCGCGATCGGCTATCTCAAGGGGCGCGGGTTGAGCGGAGAGATCGCGGCGCGCTTCGGCATCGGCTATGCCCCGCCGGGCTGGCACAACCTGGACGCGATCTTCTCCGGCGAAGATGCGGGGATGCTGCGCCGCTGCGGCCTCGTGATCGAATCTGCGGAAGGAAGGCTCTACGACCGGTTTCGCGACCGGGTGATGTTCCCCATCCTCGATGCGCGCAGCAATCCGATCGCCTTCGGGGGGCGCGTCATCGACGAGGGCGAACCGAAGTACATGAACTCCCCGGAAACGCCGCTGTTCGAGAAGCGACGCGAGCTGTACGGATTGCCCCAGGCGCGCGCGGCGATCCGGCAGGCCGATTCGGTCATCGTCGTCGAGGGCTACATGGACGTGGTGGCGCTCGCCCAGCATGGGGTGGCCAATGTGGTCGCGACGCTCGGGACCGCGACCACCGGAGAGCACGTCCAGAAGCTTTTCCGGCAGGCGCACCGGATCGTGTTCTGCTTCGACGGCGACGAAGCCGGGCGGCGTGCGGCCTGGCGCGCGCTCGAAGCCAGTCTGGAAGAGCTGACCGACGATTCCGCGGCGGGCTTCGTGTTCCTGCCGCCCGAGCACGATCCCGACAGCTTCGTACGGGCGCTCGGCGCGGAGGCCTTCCGCAGCCTCGCCGCCGCCCCGACTGCGCTCACCGGACTGCTGCTGCGCGAATTGCGGGGCCGCAACGATCTCGCAGCCGCGGAAGGTCGTTCGCGGCTGCTCGCGGAAGCCAAGCCGCTGGTGCTGCGCATCCGGGCGCCCATGCTGCGTTCGCAGCTCGTGCGCTCGCTCTCGGAGCTGGCCGGGCTCGCGCCGGCGGAAGTGAGCGACCTGTTCGGGCTCAAGGCGCTCGCACGCGCGGCACGGCCGGCCCCTGCGGCGCGCCAGCGCGCCAGCCTGTCCCGCCGACTGCTGCGGATCATCCTCCAGAAGCCTGAATGGTCGGCCGGGATCCCGGTCGAGCTGCTGTCGGCGGATGAACCCGAGGCGGCGCTGCTGCGTGCCATCGCCTCGGCGTTCGATCGCGGCGAACTGCCGGCCGGCAGGCTGGACACGGTGGTCGAGCGTTTTCGCGACACCCCTCACGAGGCCGTCCTGGACGCGGCCTGTCGCAGTAGCGCCACCGAACCGATCGATGAAGGTTCGCTGGAGACCGTGTTCGGGGACGCCATCGATCAGCTTCGCCGCCAGTGCCTGAGCCGGGACATCGCCGCGCTGAGCGCGAAGGGGCGCACCGGGGGCTTGAACGGCGAGGAGCGCAGCCGGCTCGCCGAGTTGCTGGCCCGCAAGCAGGAGCTGGCGGCGAGCAGGGAAGCATGACGCGGTCGGGGCTTTTGGTAAAATAGCAACTTTTCTCCGTCCGGCCTGCCCGATCGGAGACTCGAGGACATCCATGGCAAAGGACAAGGCTGCACGCAAACCGGCGGCGGGCGCCGCCACCCCGGCGAGGCCCGCGGCCGGCGAACGCAAGGCCACTGCGCCCGCGCCCAGGGCGAAGGGCACGGAGGCGCGCCGTGACCAGAGGCCGGAAGCAGTCAAGCCGCGAGCCCGGCGCCAGAAGGAAAAGCCGGCACCGCAGTTTCCCGCGCCTCCGGTGGCCAGCATCGATCAGGAGCAGCGGCGCACCCGCCTGAAAACGCTGATCGGGCTGGGCAAGGAACGCGGCTTCCTGACCTATGCCGAGATCAACGACCACCTGCCCGACGACATGGTCGACGCGGAGCAGATCGAGGCCATCATCACCACCTTCAATGACATGGGCATTCAGGTGTTCGACGAGGCGCCGGACACCGAAGCGTTGCTCATGGTCGAGCAGGTTCCGGCGGTGGTCGATGACGCCGAGGCCCAGGAGGAAGCCGAGCAGGCGCTGTCTTCGGTCGACTCGGATTTCGGGCGCACCACCGATCCGGTGCGCATGTACATGCGCGAGATGGGCTCGGTGGAACTGCTCACCCGCGAAGGCGAGATCGAGATCGCCAAGCGCATCGAGGACGGCCTCAAGCACATGATCCAGGCGATCGCCGCCTGCCCGACCACGGTCGCCGAAATCCTGGATCTCGCGGGTCGCGTCTCGCGGGAAGAGATGCGCATCGACGAGCTCGTGGACGGCCTGATCGACGCCGACGGCGAGGAGGTGATCGCCGCGCTCCCGCCGGACCAGGAGATCGCGGCGATCGAGGAGGACGAAGCCGAAACGGAGGAAAGCGAAGAGGAGGCCGAGTCCGCCTCGCTGCGGCGCCTGAAGGAAGATGCGCTGGCGCGCTTCGCCACCATCGGCGAGCTGTACGCGCGCATGCAGCAGTGCCTGGCGAAGAAGGGCCCGCACGACAAGGTCTATCTGAAGGCCCGCAAGCAGGTGGTGGACGAGCTGATGAACATCCGCTTCACCGCGCGCTCCATCGAGCGGCTGTGCGATTCGGTGCGCCACATGGTCGAACATGCGCGCGCCTGCGACCGCAAGATCCTTCACCTGTGCGTCGACAAGGCCCGCATGCCGCGGGTGCATTTCATCGCCGTTTTCCCGGGCAACGAACTGAACCTCGACTGGCTGAAGGGCGAGATCGCGGCGGGCCACCCCTACAGCAGCCAGCTCATCCGGGTCGCGCCGGCGATCATCGAGGAGCAGCACAAGCTGAACGACCTGCAGACCCGCATCGGCATCCCGCTGAAGGATCTCAAGGACATCAACAAGCAGATGTCCACGGGCGAGGCCAAGGCACGCCGCGCCAAGCGCGAAATGACCGAGGCGAACCTGCGCCTGGTGATCTCGATCGCCAAGAAATACACCAACCGCGGGCTCCAGTTCCTCGATCTCATCCAGGAGGGCAACATCGGCCTGATGAAGGCCGTGGACAAGTTCGAATACCGGCGCGGCTACAAGTTCTCGACCTACGCGACCTGGTGGATCCGCCAGGCGATCACGCGCTCGATCGCCGACCAGGCCCGCACCATCCGCATCCCGGTGCACATGATCGAGACCATCAACAAGATGAACCGCATCTCGCGCCAGATCCTGCAGGAAACCGGCGTCGAGCCGGATGTCGCGACGCTGGCGGTGAAGATGGAGATGCCCGAGGACAAGATCCGCAAGATCTTCAAGATCTCGAAGGAGCCGATCTCCATGGAGACGCCGATCGGCGACGACGACGACTCGCACCTGGGCGACTTCATCGAGGACGCGGCCACGCTCGCACCGGCCGACGCGGCGCTGTTCGCCTCCCTGCGCGAGGTGACCAAGGAGATCCTCGACACGCTCACCCCGCGCGAGGCGAAGGTGCTGCGGATGCGCTTCGGCATCGAGATGAACACCGACCACACGCTGGAGGAAGTCGGCAAGCAGTTCGACGTCACCCGCGAGCGCATCCGCCAGATCGAGGCCAAGGCGCTGCGCAAGCTGCGGCACCCCTCGCGCTCCGAGAAGCTGCGCAGCTTTCTCGATACCGAGACCTGAGGCGCGGGCAGGCCGCCCGCGCGCCGGGGATCGGCTCGGTCAGCGCGCCGCAGGCGAGCTGGCGGCGGCGTTGGGGAAGAACAGTTGCCGGCCGCCGATCCTGTAGTCCGCGATCGCCGCCTGCCCTTCGTTCGAGACGAGCCAGTCGATGAAGCGCCGGCCGGCCTCCGCCTTCACGTGCGGATGCCGGGCGGGATTCACCAGCATGACGCCGTACTGGTTGAAGAGCCGCGTATCGCCCTCGACCAGGACCGCCAGTTCGCGCGGGTTCTTGAACGACAGCCAGGTGCCGCGGTCGGCGACGAGATAGGCGTTCATCGAGGCGGCGGTGTTGAGCGCCGGTCCCATTCCGGAGCCGGTCTCCCGGTACCACGGCCCCTTCGCCTGGTCGAGATCGACCCCGGCGGCCCTCCAGTAGCGCAGCTCCGCGGCGTGGGTCCCGCTCTTGTCTCCGCGCGAGACGAACGGCGCCTGCGCCGCGGCGAGTTTTCGCAATGCCTGGAGCACGTCCTTCCCGCCGCCGACCTTCGCCGGATCGCCCCTGGGGCCGATCAGCACGAAGTCGTTGTACATCACCTGGCGGCGGCCGATCCCGTAGCCCTGCGCGACGAACTTCTCCTCGGCCGCCTGGTCGTGGACGAACACGACGTCGGCATCTCCGCGCCGGCCCAGGTCGAGTGCCTGGCCGGTGCCGAGCGCCACCACCCGCACCTGGATGCCCGAGGCCTTCTCGAACCGCGGCAGGAGATGGCCGAACAGCCCGGACTGCTCGGTCGAGGTCGTAGAGGCCACCGTGATGAACGTCGATTGCCCGAGCGCGGGCAGTGCGCCGAGGATGCCTGCGGCGGCGACCATGCCCCGCAGGGCGCTGCGATTCAACTCCATGGAAGTTCCTCCTGAAGGAAGGCGCCGGCTTTCGCCGAGCGCGGTTGACGAAAGAAACGGTCGGCCGGCGCGGCCTCCTCGATGCGCCCGTCGATCAGAAACAGGATTTCGTCGGCGAAGCGCTTCGCCAGACCGAGGTTGTGCGTGGTCATGACGATCTTTGTGCCGGCGCAGTGAATCGCCTGAATGATCGCCTCCACCTCGCGCGCCGCGCTCGGATCGAGGCTCGCGGTGGGCTCGTCGAGAAACAGCACCTGCGGCTCCAGCGCCCAGGCGCGCGCCAGCGCGAGCCGCTGCTGCTCGCCCCCGGAGAGCACGCGCGCGGTTCGGGCGGCCACTGCGGCGAGCCCGACGCGGTCGAGCACGGCGCGCGCACGCGTTTCCCGCGCCGCGCGTCCGATCCCCGCGAGCTTGAGCGCGTAGCTCACGTTGGCGAGCGCCGAGCGGCGCAGCAGCACCGGGCGCTGGAACACCATCGCCTGCACACCGGGCCGGCGGGCGTCCGGCCCGCTCCAGCGCACCGCCCCGCGCGTGGGTGCGAGCAGCCCGTGGCAGATGCGCATCAGCAGGCTCTTGCCCGAGCCGTTCGGTCCCAGGATCACGGTGCGCACCGCGGCCTCGATGCGCGCGTCGATGCCTGCGAGGATGGCGCGGCCGCCCGCGTCGAAGCCGACCCGATCGAGGACCAGCGGCAACAGCGTCCGGCGCTGCGCGACGACATCAGCCATAGCGGTGCACGCTGAACTGCCGGATACTGTAGGCGGCCACGTTGATGGCCAGCACCAGGGCGATCAGCACCATCCCGAGGGCGAGCGCGAGCGGCAGATCGCCCTTGGTCGTCTCGAGCGCGATCGCGGTCGTCATCACCCGGGTGACCCCGGCGATGTTGCCCCCGACGATCATCACCGCGCCGACCTCGGCTGCAGCCCGCCCGAAGCCGGCGAGCAGCACGGTCATCAGGGAGTAGCGGGTATCCCACAGCAGCGTCGCGACGGCGTCGTGCCAGCGCGCCCCGAGCGAGCGCAACTGCTCCTCGTATTCACGCCAGGCATCTTCCACCACCTGGCGCGCGAGCGCGGCGACGATGGGAGTGATCAGGAGGGTCTGCGCGACGATCATCGCGGCCGGGGTGAACAGGATGCCCAGTTCCCCGAGCGGACCGGCACGCGACAGCAGCAGATAGACTACCAGCCCGACCACCACCGGCGGCAGGCCCATGAACGCGTTGAGCACGACCACGATCACCTGGCGCCCCGGAAAGCGCCCGATCGCGAGTGCCGCGCCGAGCGGCAGGCCGATCGCGGCCGACACCAGCACCGCGGTCATGCTCACCCGCAGGCTGAGCAGGATGATCCCCGCCAGTTCCGGGTCCAGGGCGGCGATCAGCCGGACGGCATCGGTGAAGGAGTACAGCAGTTCGCTCATGTCGGCTTCGCGCGGGCGCCGCGGCCCTGCGCCGGCGCCCTTCGGGCTGCTAAGATACGCGAACATCTCTATCCATCAAATATGTACCGACATGCATAGATTGCCGATTCGTGTCCGGCTCTCCTGCGACTGGGCGATCGCCAACTCCGCCGGCGCGCACTGCGATGCCGGGGTCTTTCTCGCGCTGGAGGCGATCCGGGACGCCGGTTCGCTGCAGCAGGCGGCGCGCGCGATGGGACTGAGCTACCGCCATCTGTGGGGTCGGATGCGCGAGTACACCGAGCTCTTCGGCGCACCGCTCGCCAAACTGGAAAAGGGCCGCGGCGCGCAGCTCACCGCGCTCGGCGAGGGGCTGCTGCGCGCGCGCGAGGCGGCCGCGGCATTGCTGGACGCGCGGCTGGCAGCAGCCTCCGCGACGGCCACGGAAGCCCTGCGCGCGCTCACACCCGAGGCGCGCCCTTCGATGGGCATCGCCGCGAGCCACGACTGCCTGATCGCGCGACTGCGCGATCTCGCCAACGAAACCGGAGGGGTGTCCATCGAACTGCGTTTCTGCGGCAGCCTCGACGCGCTTGCCGCACTGGCGCGCGGGGAATGCGACCTGGCCGGTTTCCACGTCGCGAGTTCTGAACTCGGCTCCGATGCCCGTCTCAGGTTCCGGCGCCTCCTTCGTCCCGCCTCGTATCGCCTCGTCGAGCTGATGACGCGCAGCCAGGGCCTCATCGTCGCGCGCGGCAATCCCGAACGTATCCGCGCGATCGGCGATCTCGCGCGCCCGGGGATCGTGTTCGTCAACCGCCAGGAGGGCTCCGGAACCCGGATCCTGCTCGACAGCCTCCTGCAGGCCGCCGGCGTAGCGCCGGAATCGGTCGCCGGCTACGCGCACGAGGAATTCACCCACGACGCGGTCGCTGCGACCGTGGCGAGTGGGCTGGCCGCCGCCGGCTTCGGCATCCGGGCGGCGACCGCCCCGCTCGGTCTGGGCTTCGTGCCGATCGTGGAGGAGCGCTACTTCCTGGCCGGACACGCGAGCGCCTTTGACGGCCCCGCCGGCCGCGAACTGCTCAGGCTGGCGGGGAGCGCCGCGGCGCGGCGCATCGCCGCCGGACTGCCCGGCTACGTTCTCAGGCGGCGCCCGAGGATGGCAACGGTGCGGGAGGCGCTGGGCGTCCCCCGTTGAGCCGAGGGACGTGCGCGATTCAGGCCGCGGTCAGCTCGCCGCGGATCTTCTGCATCGCCTTCGATTCGATCTGCCGGATGCGCTCGGCCGAGACCCCGTATTCCGCCGCCAGCTCGTGCAGGGTCGCGGCCTCTCCGAGCCAGCGCCGCTCGATGATCGCGCGGCTGCGCGAATCGAGCCCCTCGATCGCCCGCTTCAGGCCTTCCGCCTGGAGAGTCTGGCTCTGGTGCTCCGCCAGCACCTCCGCGGGACCGGCAGCCGGGTCGGCCAGGTAGGCGATCGGCGCGACACGCTCCTCCGCATCCTCGGGCCCGTTTTCCAGCGAGACGTCCTGACCCGACATCCGGACTTCCATTTCAGCGACATCCTCGACCTTCACGCCGAGCCGGCGCGCGATCGAGACGCTCTCCTCGGCTCCAAGCGTGCGCAGATCCCGCCTGAGGCTGCGCAGATTGAAGAAGAGCTTGCGCTGCGCCTTGGTCGTCGCGACCTTGACCAGCCTCCAGTTGCGCAGGATGTACTCGTGGATCTCGGCCTTGATCCAGTGGATGGCAAAGGAAACCAGCCGTACCCCGCGCTCGGGATCGAAGCGCCTGACCGCCTTCATGAGCCCGACGTTGCCCTCCTGGATCAGGTCGGCATGAGGCAGGCCGTAGCCGAGGTAATTGCGCGCGACCGAGACGACCAGCCGCAGGTGCGAGAGCACCAGCGCGCGCGCCGCCTCGACGTCGTCATCGCGGCGCAGCCGCCGCGCCAGCTCGAACTCCTGCTCTTCGCTGAGGATCGGAAACCGGTTTACGCTCTGAATGTAGGCATCCAGGCTCCCGAGGGTACGGGGCACCGGAAAGCTCAACGCTTGCGTCATGGACGAACCCCCTTGTCGATGTATTTTAGCACTCGCCGCTTATGAGTGCTAAGTCACGCGAGGGTTCCGGTGACTTCGGTTACACCGCTCCCGTTGCCTTGCCGGTCGCGCCAGGCGAAAAAGCCCGGCGAGCCGGGCTTTTTCGATCATCGGCCTGTCCTGCGGCCGAGCGGGCTACTCGGGCCGGATGTTGGTGGCCTGCTTGCCCTTGGGACCGGTGGTCACGTCGTAGGACACCTTCTGGCTCTGCTGGAGAGTCTTGAAGCCGGAGCCCTGGATCGCGGAAAAATGCGCGAACAGATCCTCCCCGCCCTGATCGGGCGTGATGAAGCCATAGCCCTTCGATTCGTTGAACCACTTGACTGTGCCGGTTGCCATATCGCGATTTCCTTGACGTAGTGATGGAAGTGCGGGCGGAAGCCCGCGGCGGACGAGACTCAAGACAGGGGCACCGACGAACCGCAATGGGATGCTGCCGACAAGCCGACCACTTGATTTCTCCGCGCGCGCACTGTAGGGGAAGTGCGCGCCGCTTGCAAGCGGATTCTTCGCGCCGCGAGCGCCCGGGCGGCTCAGGACCCGAACGAAGGCCCGCCCTTCGCCCCGCGCAGCTTGAAGCGCTGGATCTTACCGGTCGCGGTCTTCGGAAGTTCCGGAACGAAATCGATCCAGCGCGGATACTTGTACGGCGCCAATCGATCCTTGACATGTTGTTTCAGTTCGGCAGCGAGCGAATCCGAGGGGCTCTGGCCCTGCTTGAGCACAACGTAAGCCTTGGGCTTGACGAGCCCCGCCTCGTCTTCCTGCCCGACGACCGCGACCTCCAGCACCGCCGGGTTCGTCATCAGCGCCGCCTCGACCTCGAACGGCGAGACATAGATCCCGGAGACCTTGAGCATGTCGTCGGAGCGCCCGCAATACACGAAATAGCCGTCGGCGTCCTCGACGTACTTGTCGCCGCTGCGGGTCCACGGTCCGCGGAAGGTCGCGAGGCTCTTGGCGCGGTTGTTCCAGTACATGACCGCCGCGGTCGGCCCGCTGATCTGGAGTTCGCCGATCTCGCCGCGCGCGACCGGATTGCCATCGTCATTGACGAGCCGCAGCTCGTAGCCCGGCACCGGCTTGCCCGTGGTGCCGTAGCGCACGTCCTCGGGACGGTTGGACAGGAAGATGTGGAGCATTTCGGTCGAACCGATCCCGTCCAGGATGTCGACCCCGAAGTGCTCCTTCCAGCGCTTGCCGATCTCCGACGGAAGCGCTTCGCCGGCCGAAGTGCAGCGGCGCAGGCGCAGCTCCTCGCGCGCGGGCAGTTCCGGGCTGGCGAGCAGCGCCGCGTAGAGCGTCGGCACGCCATAGAAGATGGAGGGGCGGTGCTTCCTCAGGATCCGGAACACCGACGCCGGCGTCGGGCGCTCGGCCATCAATACCGCCGTGGCCCCCACCGAGAACGGAAAGGTGAGCCCGTTGCCCAGTCCGTAGGCGAAGAACAGTTTGGCGGCCGAGAATACGACATCGCCCTCGGCGATCCCCAGCACCGGCCGCGCGTAGAGTTCCGCGGTGAGGATCAGATCCTGGTGAAGGTGCACCGTGCCCTTCGGCGAGCCGGTAGACCCCGACGAGTAGAGCCAGAAGCACAGGTCGTCGCTGGTCGTGGGCGCGGGCTCGAACCGATCGGAGGCCCCGGCCATGAGTTCAGACAGGCGGGGATGACCGGCACCAATGGTGCCCGAGACCACGACCTGGCGCAGGAAGCGCAGCTTCCCGATCAGCGGGGCGAACGCCGGCAGGAGCGCCTCGGAGACCACCAGCAACTCGGCGCGCGAGTCTTCCAGCATGAAGCGGTAGTCCTCGGTGGTCAGCAGCGTGTTGGCCGCGATCGGCACCACCCCGGCCTTGATGCAGCCGAGAAAGACGGTCGGGAAATCGATGGTGTCGTACAGCGCGACGAACGCCCGCGATTCCATCTTCATGCCCAGGCCGGCGAGCGCGTTGGCGAAGCGATTCACCCGCGCGCCGACTTCCGCGTAGGTGTATTCGCCGGCGTCATCACGGATCGCGACCTTCGCGCCGCGACCCGCGGCGAGGTTGCGCTCGATCAGGTCGTGGGCCGCGTTGTACTCGCGCGGAATCGTGATGCGGGGCGGCGCGACCGAGTGATCGGCACTGGAAAGGGAAATGGACATGGGTTCCTCCTCGCTTGAGTGCTTCGAAAGGTGACGGTCGCCGAGCCCGCCCCGTGGTCTAGCTTCCGGTGAACTCGATTTCACCACCGGGAAGTAGGTAAAGAATCCGCGCCCGCCCGCCGCTCACCGTCGGACGGTGAGCCGTGTCCGGGCCGTAGACCAGCCAGCCCTCGGCGCGCCCGTCGAAGCGGGCATCGCCCGCTACCGGCATGATCATGTCGATCTCGCCGGTCGGGTGGCGGTGGTGGGGTCCGACGAGCTCTTCGATGTCAACCACATCCACGCTGAAGCCGGACGTCGCCGGCCCGGGAGCGATGATGCGGCCGAAACGCCTGCGACCCTCGCCCTGGGCGCACATCCATCCCGCGGAGACGCCGTCCTCGCAAGCCTTTCGTATTCGCGCGAAGAACGCGCCGCCGGCCGGAAACTCGCGGTTCAGCTTCGCTTCCAGAGCCGCATCCAGCGGCAGCCCCGCGATCGCGCCGGTGAGCCCGGCGAGCATTTGTTCAAACTCATCCACTGGGTTCATGCGTTTCCTCCGACCGCTTCGCCCGCGAGCTCGCCCTCCAGGGCGCTCATCCAGCCGGGAATCCATTCGACGGCGACCTCTTCGGGCAGAGTGCCGGCGGAGGCATCGTGAAGCAGCATCTCGCCCACCCGCCGTGCCCCGAGCGCGCCGAGCGCCTCGTCGAACTGCCTGCCGCCCCGGCAGTAGGTGGCGCTGTAGGTGCGATCGCCGAGCGCGATGACTCCGTAGCGCAAGCGGGACAGATCGGGCCGGTCGCGCTGCAAGGACTCGACCAGGGCACGCGTGTTGTCGGGAACGTCCCCCTGGCCGTAGGTCGAGATCACGACGAGGCATGTGTCCCGGCGCGCGAACACGCCCGCATCCAGGCCGTCCATCAGCCGAACCTCGATTTCGTGGCCCTGCGCTTCGAGGGCATTCTGCAATTCTTCGGCGACCAGTTCGGCCGTGCCGGTCATCGTTCCGACCAGAATCATCAGTCGCATAGGCGTCGGGCGGGTGTTTGACGCTTGAAAGATACGGCGAGTGCCATTATATTGCAAGCAGAGTCAGATTCAAGCAGTATATTTCACCAATTTCCTACCACGCGGCGCGCGGAGCCGCTCGAAACATGGCCAGGACCGAGAGTCTCCGGCGCTTGCGGCGTCCGGACCTGAGCGCCGACGACAACGAGTACCTGGGGATGCTCGGCGAGCGGATCCGCGGGCTGCGGGCGCGGCGCGGCATGACGCGCAAGATCCTGGCCCAGCAGTCGGGCGTCTCGGAACGCTACCTCGCGCAGCTCGAGACGGGTCACGGCAACATCTCGATCGTCCTGCTGCGGAGGATCGCGCAGGCGATGGGGCTGCCACTCGTCGATCTGTCTCGTGAAGGGCCCGAGCAGCCGGTCGAACTGACCCTGCTCATCCAGTTTCTGGCACGCCTGTCGCCGGCGAAGCTCGCCCGCGCCCGCGCGCTGCTCGCCGCCGAGTTCGAGGCCGCCGGCAACCGCGACCGCAGCCGTCGCATCGCGCTCGTGGGGCTGCGCGGTGCAGGCAAGAGCACGCTCGGTCAGATGCTCGCCGCCCGCCGCGGTGTCGTCTTCGTGGAAGCCGCGCGCGCGATCGAGCGCGAAGCCGGGACCGTGCTCTCCGAAATCTTCTCGCTCTACGGTCAGGCGGCGTACCGGCGCTACGAACGGCGCGCCCTGGAGGCGGTGCTCGAACAGCACGATGCGTTCGTGCTCGCGCCGGGGGGCAGCATCGTCAGCGAGCCGGCAACCTTCGATCTCCTGCTCACCTCGTGCTTCACCGTGTGGCTCAGGGCCACGCCCGAGGAACACATGGCGCGCGTCATCGCGCAGGGCGACTACCGTCCGATGGCGGGCGACGGCGAGGCGATGGAAGACCTGCGGCGCATCCTGGCAGGACGGGAAGCGCTCTACAGCAAGGCCGATGTGATCCTGGAGACTTCAGGCAGCTCGGTCGAGCAGAGCTTCGACGAGCTGTGCCAGGCGCTGGGCGCCTAGTGCATCATAGTGCTTGCGTCACCGCTGATAGTGAATTATAATTCTTTAACCTTGAACCGTTGGGACACTCCCCGAAACCGGAGCCGCGAATGATCACCTTCGATACCCATCCCGACCGCTACAGGCACTGGCGGCTCGCATTCGATGGCAGGGTGGCGACCCTCACCCTCGACGTCGATGAGCAGGCGGGCGTGCTCCCCGGCTACAAGCTCAAACTCAACTCCTACGATCTGGGCGTGGATATCGAGCTGAACGACGCACTCCAGCGCATCCGCTTCGAGCATCCCGAAGTGGGCTGCGTCGTGCTCACGAGCGGCAAGGAGCGGATGTTCTGCGCCGGCGCAAACATCTACATGCTCGGCCAGTCCACGCACGCCTGGAAAGTGAATTTCTGCAAGTTCACGAACGAGACGCGAAACGGCATCGAGGAGTCGAGCGCGAACTCCGGTCTCAAGTTCCTCGCCGCCCTGAACGGCACCACGGCAGGCGGAGGCTACGAGGTGGCGCTGGCCTGCGACGAGATTCTCATGGTGGATGACCGTTCCTCCACCGTGAGCCTGCCGGAGGTGCCGTTGCTCGGCGTGCTGCCCGGCACCGGCGGGCTCACGCGGCTCGTCGACAAGCGCAGGGTGCGTCACGACATCGCCGACCTGTTCTGCACCACCGCCGAGGGCGTGCGCGCGAAGCGCGCCGTGCAGTGGCGGCTCATCGACGGGAGCGCGCCGCCCAAGGAGTTCGCACGGAAAGTCATCGAGCGCGCCCGCGATCTCGCGGCCCGCACCGATCGCCCGCAGACGGCGGCCGCCATCACGCTGGCACCGCTCGCGCGCGCAATCGACGAGCGCGGCTACCATTACCGCTGGGTGGATGTGGCGTTCGATCGCGCGGCGCGCACGGCGACCTTCACGCTCCGCGGACCGGACGCGGGCGAGGCGACCGATGTCGATGGCATCCGGACCCGCGGTGCGGCGTGGTGGCCGCTCGCGATGGCGCGCGAACTCGACGATGCCATCCTGATGGCGCGCATCAACGAGCTCGAGGCCGGCACCTGGCTGTTGCGCACGGAGGGAGACGTCGATGCGGCGCTGGCGCTCGATGCGGCGATGCTCGCGCACCGGAGCGACTGGTTCGTGCGCGAGGCGACCAACCTGCTGCGGCGCACCTTCCGCCGGCTCGACGTTTCCTCGCGCAGTCTGTTCGCGATCATCGACCGCGGCTCGTGTTTCGCGGGAACGCTGCTGGAGCCGGCGCTCGCGGCCGACCGTTCCTTCATGCTGCTGGCGGGAGACGAGGCGGCCCCCCACATCGTGCTCTCGGGCATGAACCTCGGGCCGCTCGCGATGAACAACGGCTGCACGCGGCTGGCGACCCGCTTCAGCCATGACGCGGCCGCGGTGGCCGCCGCGCGGGAACGTGCCGGCGAACGCCTCTCGGCCGGGCAGGCGCTCGAAGCCGGCCTGGTGACCTTCGCACCCGACGCGCTGGACTGGGACGACGAGATCCGGCTCGCGATCGAGGAGCGCGCCAGCCTCTCGCCGGACGCGCTGACGGGCCTGGAGGCGTCCCTGCGTTTCCCCGGCGCCGAGACGATGGACACCAAGGTATTCGGGCGGCTCAGCGCGTGGCAGAACTGGATCTTCAACCGCCCCAACGCGGTGGGAGAAAAGGGCGCGCTCAAGATGTACGGCAAGGGCACGAAGGCACAGTTCAACTGGGAACGGATCTGACCGGTCCGGGGCACCCGCGGCACCGCGCCACGGTGCCCGCAAACCGAGGAGACGAACATGACGATTGATTATTCCGAGCGAATTCCGAACAACGTCGACCTGGTGTCGAATCCGACCCTGCAGCGCGCCCTCGAACACTGGCAGCCGCACTATCTTCAATGGTGGCACGAGATGGGGCCGACCGATTTCGAGAAGGCGGACGTGTATCTGCGCACCGCGGTGTCCGTCGACGCCAAGGGCTGGGCCCAGTACGGCTACGTGCACATGCCCGACTATCGCTGGGGAATCTTTCTCGCCGACCGCCAGCCCGACCGCAGGATCGGCTTCGGCGACCATTACGGCGAGCCGGTCTGGCAGCAGGTGCCGGGAGAACATCGCTCCTCGCTGCGCCGGCTGATCGTCACCCAGGGCGATACGGAACCCGCCTCGGTCGAGCAGCAGCGCCTGCTCGGACGCACCTGCCCCTCGGCCTACGACCTGCGCAACCTGTTCCAGGTCAATGTCGAGGAAGGCCGGCACCTGTGGGCGATGGCCTACCTGCTGCACGCCTACTTCGGCCGCGACGGACGCGAGGAGGCCGAGGAGTTGCTCGCACGGCATTCCGGCGACATCGACAAGCCGCGCATCCTCAGCACCTTCAACGAGCCGATCCAGGACTGGCTCTCGTTCTACATGTTCACGTATTTCACCGATCGCGACGGCAAGTTCCAGTTGAAGTGTCTGGCCGAATCCTCGTTCGATCCGCTCGCGCGCACCTGCCAGTTCATGCTCACCGAAGAGGCCCACCACATGTTCGTGGGCGAGACCGGGATCGGCCGGATCGTGCGCCGCACGCTCGAGGTCATGAACGAGCTGAAGACCGACGATCCGGCGAGGATCCGCGCCCACGGTGCGATCGACCTGCCGACGATCCAGCGCTACATGAATTTCTGGGTTTCCTCGGCGCTCGATCTGTTCGGCGCGGACATCTCCTCGAATGCCGCATCGCACTTCGCGAGCGGCCTGAAGGGCCGTGCCGACGAGGCGAGCTATCCCGATCACGTCTGCGCCGACGCCACCTGGGAGATCGACCGGCCCGACGACCGGGGCGGCGCGACGCACGAGGCCGTCGCGATGCGCAACGCGATGAACGAGATCATGCGCGGTGCCTATCTCAAGGACTGCGAGACCGGGCTCAAGCGCTGGAACCGGAACATCGAGAAGGCGGGCGTCGATTTCAGGCTCGCGCTGCCGAGCCCGCGCTTCCGGCGCACGGTGGGAAGCTGGGCGGGTCACTTCACCGACCCCGCCGGGCGCGTGGTCGGCAGGCAGGAATGGGAGAAACGGCGCGATGACTGGATCCCCTCGACCGAAGATCGCGCCTTCGTGGCGAGCCTGATGCAGCAGGTGAGCGCACCGGGCAGGATCGCGGCATGGATCGCGCCACCGGACCGCGGGATCAACAACCAGCCGGCGGATTTCGAATACGTACACCTGAGCTGATTCCGGGAATCGCTGCTCGGGTCGGGGGCCGGACGAACATGTCGACGGAAATCATCCAGGCGGTCGAACGCGGCGACATCGAAGCCCTGCGTGAAGCGCTCGAGCGTGGCGACGATCCCGACAGTCACGACGAAGTCGGCTTCTCGGCGCTCACGCGGGCATTCCTGAGCGGCCGCCAGGACATCGCCGAATTGCTGATCCGCGGCGGCTCGGATGTGAATCAGGCGGGCGGCAGCGGCGACACGCCGCTGCACTGGGTCGCGATGCAGGGGCCGCCCCGGCTCGCACGCCTGCTCATCGAGCGCGGCGCCGAGGTCGATGCGAAGACCGCGAGCGGCGGAACGCCGCTCATCCTCGCGGTGAACAGCGGCCAGGACGAAGTGGCTGCGATCCTCATCGAGACCGGAGCGCAGGCGAACCTCGCCCGCAAGGGGGGCAAGACGGCGCTGCACCTGGCGGCCATCCACGGGCAGTCGGAAATCGTGCGGCGGCTGCTCGAGCACGGCGCCGATCTGACCGCCCAGGACCACAATGGTGCCACCGCACTGCATCTGGCCTGCGCCAACGGCCACCTCGCCGTCGCCGAACTGCTGCTCGACCGCGGCGCCGACATCAATGCCCGTGACGATGACCGTACGACCCCGTTGTATCTCGCCGCCGAGGCCGGCCACGATGACGTCGCCACCGCTCTCGTCTCGCGGCATGCCGATGTCCATTGCCAGACCGACCAGGGGCGCTCGCCGCTGTTCATCGCGGCATCGAAGGGCAGGCTCGCGATCCTCAGGCGGCTGCTCGAAGCGGGTGCCCGGGTGGATGCGAGAACCAATGACGGCTGGTCGCCGCTGGTCATGGCTTCGGGAAACGGCCACCGGGAGTGCGTCGAACTGCTGCTCGCGCACGGAGCGAGGCAGTAGCGCGGACCGGGCGGAGGCCGACAGGCTTTGTGGCGCCGATCCCACACCCGGAACGCCTCCGACAGGCAAATAGTAATTTTTCCTACAGAAACGCGTCCAATCTCCCGGTAGCATCGTGACACGCATCACGCTCACTCGTGTTTCCGGAGGGCGCCATGATCCTCGCATTGCTCGCAACCGGCCCGTTCCCCGTCGGCACCGGGAATCCGGGCGAAGCCGGCCACCCGCTTCGCGACACCGCAGGACCACACGGGTGTGCGCGCGCCTGCGGAAGCACCGGCCATGACGGAGCGATTCCGGACTGCCAGACGGCCGGCTTCCAGCGCCGGCTGGACCTCGCGATGCGCTTCCCCAAGCTCGAGGTCATCCTGTTCGAAGGCGAGACGCGTGTGTGCGCGGCGAAGATGGAATTGATCCGGCGTTACGCGGCCCGTCCCGGCCAAGCCCGACCGGCGCTGTGCGGCGAGCACTTCGGCGCGTGTACGCGCATCTGCCAGCACTGAGCACCCGCGCCGCCCCTTCGCGGCGAGCGCCCTGACAGGGCCGTTCCTCGCCCCGACCTACGCAGTCTCCGCAGTTTCCGCAGCCCCCGGTCCTCGCGCACCGCGTTCGGACCGGCGATCGGTCACGATCCATTACCACACGATACGCACGATTGGCGCGGGTGTAATACGTCATTCCGGCACAGTCTGCCCAGGAACCCCTAACGGTCGTCAATGGACACGGCATTCCGGCGATTCCGGGATTGCCATATTGTGATACATGGAGTAATGTTGGTGCTCCTGTTGCAGTAACATTACAACCCTGTTTGACGAGGGGACGAACATGAAGACGACGCTGCTGCCTGGGCTCAGGTTCGCGCGCACTTTCACGGTGGATCGCGCCCGAACCATCGACTTCCTGGGCGAGGAACTGCGCGTGTATGCGACGCCCGAGCTGGTGCGGGATTTCGAGATCGCCTGCCGCGAGTTCCTGCTCCGGCACTGCGATCCCGGAGAGGACTCGGTGGGCACCGGCGTCGCGGTCAGCCATGCCGGGGCGACGCTGATGGGCATGCATGTCGAGATGGCCGTCGAAGTCGCCGAAGTCAGCGGACGGCTGGTGAAGTTCGCATTGACTGCGCGCGACGATGTCGAGGAGATTTCCACCGGCACCCATACGCGCTTCGTGGTCGAGGTCGAGAAACTGCGCGCGCGTGTCGCGGCGAAGGCGGCGAAGGCCCGGAGCGCCTGAGATGGCGCAGGATGTCAGGCGGGTTCCAGTCTACTGCTACCAGTGCGTGGCGGGCCCCGACCTGCTGACGGTCAAGGTGCGCGACGGCGTCGCGACCGAGGTCGAGCCGAACTTCGCGGCGGCGAGCGTGCATCCGGGCGCGGGCAAGGTCTGCGTCAAGGCCTACGGCCTGATCCAGAAGACCTACAACCCGAACCGGGTGCTGCGGCCGATGAAGCGCACCAACCCGAAGAAGGGACGCGACGAGGACCCAGGCTTCGTCCCCATCTCGTGGGACGAGGCGTTCGAGCTGGTCTGCGGCAAGCTCAACGAGATCCGCGCGAACGGCCTGACCGACGCGCTCGGCTACCCGCGGGTGGCGGCGAGCTTCGGCGGCGGCGGCACGCCGACCTACTACATGGGAACCTTCCCAGCCTTCCTCTCGGCCTGGGGGCCGGTCGATTTCAGCTTCGGCAGCGGCCAGGGCGTGAAGTGCTATCACTCGGAGCACCTGTACGGCGAGCTGTGGCACCGCGCCTTCACGGTGGCCGCAGACACGCCGACCACGAAATACCTGATCTCGTTCGGCTCCAACGTGGAGGCCTCGGGCGGGGTGTGCGGTGTGGCGCGCCACGCGCAGGCGAGGGTCGACGGGATCAAGCGGGTGCAGATCGAGCCGCACCTCTCGGTCACCGGCGGCTGTTCGGCCGAGTGGGTTCCGGTCAAGCCCAAGACGGATCCCGCATTCATGCTCGGCATGTTGAACGCGATGCTGCACGGCGCCGCGCGCGAGCGGCTCGATCTCGCCTTCCTGCGCGACATGACCAGCAGCCCGTATCTGGTCGCACCGAACGGCTACTTCCTGCGCGATCCGGCGACCCGCAAGCCCCTCGTGTTCGATGTCAGGCACGAGGCCGCGGTGCCGTGGGACACGCCGAACATCGATCCGGCGCTCGAAGGACGCTACCGCGTCTCGGGCATCGAAGTGGGCGCCGACGACGAGCTCTGGTCCCACGAGTCGGTCGAAGTCGACACCTGCTTCGGGAAACTCGTCGCGCACGTCAAGCCCTACACCCCCGAGTGGGCGGACAGGATCTGCGACATCCGGCCGGGCACGGTGCGGCGCATCGCCAACGAGTTCCTCGACCACGCCCAGGTCGGTGCGACCACGGTGATCGACGGGCTCGAACTGCCGCTGCGCCCCGTTGCGATCACGCTCGGCAAGACGGTCTCCAACGGCTGGGGCGGCTTCGAAGCCTGCTGGGGCCGCACCCTGCTGTGCATCCTGGTGGGTGCGGTGGAAACGCCGGGCGGCATCCTCGGAACGACGGTGCGGCTGAACCGGCCGGCACTCAAGCGTCAGTTCAGCCTCACGCGCAATGACGACGGGTTCATGGTCTATCCGATGAACCCGACCGACAAGGAAGGCTGGCAATCGCGGCCCCAGGTACGCAATGCCCACCGCACCCTGGTTCCGCTTTCGGCCAACTCGCCCTGGAGCACTGCGCTCGGCCCGACCCATCTGGCCTGGATCTTCCGCAGGCAGCGTCCCGATCACTGGCCGGAGGTCTCCGCCCCCGACCTGTGGTTCGTCTATCGCACCAATCCGACGATCTCCCTGTGGGACACCCCGGAGATCGGCAAGCGAATCGCCGAGTTTCCTTTCGTGGTCTGCTTCGCCTATACCGCCGACGAGACCAATCACTATGCTGACGTACTGATCCCGGAGGCAACCGATCTCGAAAGCACCCAGTTGCTGTCGCTCGGCGGCACCAAGTTCATCGAGCAGTTCTGGGACTACGAGGGCGTGGCGATCCGCCAGCCGGCGGTGCCCCCCCGCGGCGAGACCCGCGACTTCACCGACATCGCGACCGAACTCGCGCGGCGAACCTCCCTGATCGAGAAGTACAACGCGGCGATCAACCGCGGTGCGACCGGATGGGCCCTCTCGGGCAAGGACTACGATTTCTCGCTCGATCCCTCGCAGGCCCACCCGGCCGAGGAGATCTGGGACCGCATCTGCCGTTCGGCGAGCTGGGAGCTGACCGACGGCAAATCCTCGGACGGGCTGGACTGGTATCGCAGCCACGGCCTGCGCATGCGCCGCATCTCGCGCCTGCAGTGGTATCTGCTGCCCTCGTTCCAGGCCAAGGGAATCCGCTTCGAGATGCCCTACCAGGAACGCATGCTGCGGGTCGGACGCGAGCTCGCCAACCGCCTGCACGAGCAGGGCATCGAATGGTGGGACGCCCAGCTCAAGGAATACCAGGCGCTGCCGGTGTGGAAGGACTTTCCAGGCATCTGGGAGAAGGAGGCGCTCAAGCTCGGCGGCACCGCCGCGGACTATCCGTTCTGGCTGCTCACCGCGCGCAGCATGCAGTATGCATGGGGCGGCAATGCCGGCATCCAGCTCATGGACGAGGTGAGCGTCAACCTCCAGGGCCACGGCGGCGTCGTCATCAACGCCGGGCGCGCGCACGAGCTGGGCATCGCGAACGGCGCGTTCGTCGAAGTGCGCTCCTCGCTGCGCTCGACGCGCGGTCGCGCCGTGCTGGTCGAAGGCATCCGGCCGGACACGCTGCTCATGATCGGCCAGTTCGACCATTGGGCCATGCCCTATGCAAAGGACATGCACGCGCCCAGCCTCAACACCATCGCGCACATGTCGCTCGATCTCACCGACGCCACCGGCTCGGGCGCGGACATCGTCCGTGTCGCGGTCCGGCCGCTGGCTCCAGGGGACAGGGGACGGGAGGCGGCGGCCCCATGAGGTACGTGATGGCCGCGGATCTGCGCCGCTGCGTGGGCTGCCAGACCTGCACCGCCGCCTGCAAGCAGGCCAACGCCACCCCGCCGGGGGTGCAGTGGCGGCGCGTTCTCGACATCGAATCCGGCGAATACCCGGACGTGCAGCGCACCTTCGTCCCGGTCGGCTGCATGCATTGCGGCGATCCGCCCTGCATGCATGTCTGTCCCTCGACCGCCACCTACCAGCGCGCCGACGGCCTGGTCGGCATCGACTACGACAAGTGCATCGGCTGCGGCTACTGCGCGGTGGCCTGCCCGTACCAGGCGCGCTATATCGTGCATCGCGCCGAGTTCGCCTTCGGCGAGCGGGCGAGCGACGCCGAGGCGAAGGGTTTCGACGCCAGGCGCGTCGCGGTCGCCAACAAGTGCACCTTCTGCATCGACCGCATCGACGAGGCGAAGGAAAGGGGACTCAAGCCGGGCATCGACCCGGAAGTCACGCCCGCCTGCGTGAACGCGTGCATCGCGGGCGTGCTGCACTTCGGCGACCGCGACGATCCCGAAAGCAACATCTCGCAACTGCTCGCCGAGAACGTCTGGTTCCGCATGCACGAGGAGCTGGGCACCGATCCGGGCTTCTATTACATCGTCGACGCCAAGAAGTGAAACACGACATCCCGTTCAGCGTCGCGCCCTTCCACCAGACCAACTGGGACTGGCGGGCGGCCGGCAACTTCATCGGCGGGGGCTCGGGAACCGGGCTGCTGCTGTTCGCCGCGCTCGCCGCGGGCCCAGCCTACCGGGTCCAGGCGGCTGCCGCGCTCGTCATGATCGCCGCGGGCCTGACCTGCGTCTGGCTGGAGATCGGCAAGCCGCTGCGGGCCATCAACGTGTTCCGGCATCCGCAGACTTCGTGGATGACGCGCGAGGGTCTGGTGTCCCTGGTCCTCTTCCCGGCCGGGCTCGCCGCGCTCGTGCTCGGGGGCGGAAGCCCCGCCGCATGGATCAGCGCGGCGCTGGCGATGCTGTTCCTCTACTGCCAGATGCGCATCCTGCTCGCCTCCAGGGGCATCCCGGCGTGGCGCGAGCCGCGCCTCGGAGCGCTGATCATCGCCACGGCGCTGGCCGAGGGCTGCGGCTGGGCGGCGCTCGTCGCGGCCGCGTTCGGCGACGAGACCACGTCCTCGCTGGCCGCGGCGTTGATCGCGGCCGCCGTGCTGCGCGCGTGGGGGTGGCGCGCCTACCTCGGGGGCCTGCGGGCGCGGGGAGCGCCGGTCAAGGCGCTCGCCGTGCTCGAGCGCTGCGACCGCACCTTCCTCCTCGCCGGAAGCGCCCTGCCCGCGATCCTTGCCGCCGCCGGCCTCGTGCTCGGCAGCCCGTGGCCGGGCGCGGCCGCCGGTCTCGCCGCTGCGCTGGCCGGCTGGTGGATCAAGTACGTCATCGTCGCGCGCGCGGCCTACAATCAGGGTTTCGCCCTGCCCGCGCTGCCGGTGCGCGGCGTGGGGGTGCCCGGACCCGCGGTGCAGCCGGGCTGGAGCACTGGCGCGGCCGCAGGCGCCCCGGCGGCGGAGCCGCCGAAGCCGGGAAATCCGCGCCACGCTTGAGCCCGGTCAAGAATCCCGGCCGCGCTTCGGTGCAATGTTGCACTGGCGAATCGTTGTAGCGATCAACGAACGGAGACGGCGCGCATGTACGAGATCCGGTTTCACGGACGCGGCGGGCAGGGAGCGGTGATGGCCGCCGCCATGCTGGCCTCGGCCTTCGTCGAGGAGGGCAGGTACGCGGTCGCGGTGCCCTCGTTCGGCTTCGAGCGGCGCGGGGCGCCGGTCGCGGCCTTCCTGCGGGTGGATGAGCGCGAGATCCGCCGCATGACCAACATCTACCGGCCCGACTGCGTGGTGTGCATCGATCCGACCGTCGGGCGGGCGGTCGACGTCTTCGAAGGCGTGCGCGACGGCGGCACCCTGGTGCAGACCACTTCCGCCGCGGCAGGCGAGCTCGCCCTGCCGCCCGCGATCGGCACCGTCGGAGCGTGCGATGCGGTCGCGATCGCGCTCGAAGTGTTCGGGCGACCCATCACCAACACGATCATGTTGGGCGCATTCGCGCGCACCACCGGCCTGGTTTCCATCGCCGCGCTCGAGCACGCGTTGCGCGACTCCGAAATGCGCGATGCCGGCCTCCAGCAGAACATCGAGGCGCTGGCGCGCGGCTGGGCGGGCACCGTCGTTTACCACATCGAGGAGCGGGCGATCGCATGAAGCCGCAGGCCAGACCGATGTTCGACGCGAGGAGCGTCCCCGGCGATCTGTGCCCGATCGCGACCGTGCCGAACCCGATGCGCCCCGGGGACTGGCGCAGCATGCGGCCCGTCGTCGACCGGCAGAAGTGCGTCAAGTGCGCGGTGTGCTGGCTGTACTGTCCGGTGCAGTGCATCGTCGAGAAACCGGCCTGGTTCGACATCGGCTATGCCACCTGCAAGGGCTGCGGCATCTGCGCGCAGGAGTGCCCGCAGCGGGCCATCAGCATGATCCCGGAGGCGGCGGCATGAGCAGCGCAGGGGGCCCCGTGAGCGAAGCGAACGGGGGCGAAGCGCCCGCGAATGCCGCCAAGCCGCCGACCGCGCGCGCGTCGATCCTCGATGCGGGAAATGGAGGCGGCGGCATGAGCAGGGGACTGGGGGCAGCATGAACGCGACACCGGCAAGCGCGAGCCTCGATCGGTCCGCCGAGCCGCGCGACGCGCAGTCGAAGCCGAAGATCATGGTCTGCGACGGAAACCAGGCCGCGGCCTGGGGCGTGGCGCTGGCGGGTGTCGACATGGTCGCGGTCTATCCGATCACCCCCCAGTCCTCGCTGGTGGAATACCTCGCGAAGTTCATCGCCGAGGGCAAGATCGACGCCCAGCTCGTCGATGTCGAGGGCGAGCACTCGGTGCTCTCCGTCCTTCAGGGCGCGGCGCTCGCCGGCGCCCGCACCTACACCGCAACCTGCGGGCCGGGACTCGCGTTCATGTTCGAGCCCTATGTGCGCGGACCCGGCATGCGATTGCCGATGGTGATGTCGATCGTCACCCGCGACACGCTCACGCCGCAGAGCGTGTGGGGCGGCCACCAGGACGCGATGAGCGTGCGCGAGGCGGGCTGGATCCAGATGTACTGCGAGAGCGTGCAGGAAGTGCTCGACACCGTCGTCATGGCCTACCGCATCGCCGAGCACCATGACGTCATGCTGCCCGTCAACGTCTGCCACGACGGCAACTACCTTTCCTACGGCGCTGCGCGCATCGAGCTGCCGCCGGCGCAATCGGTCGCGGCCTTCCTCGGCCCGAAGGACGTGAACTGGCATGTCGCGCTCGATCCCGACCGCCCGATGGCGGTCGATCCGCTGACCGGGGGCGCGGGCGGGCCGGGGCCGCGCATGTTCGTCAATTACCGCAAGAGCCATTGCGCCGGCATGCACCACGCGCTGCGCGTGATCGAGGAAGTGCACCGCGACTGGGAAGCCCATACCGGACACCGCCACGCCGGGCTCATCGAACGCTACCGGATGGAGGACGCGCAGTTTGCGGTGATGACGCTGGGTTCGATGACCGGCGCGGCCAAGGACGCCGTCGACGAGGCACGCGAGGCGGGTGTCCCCGTCGGGCTGGTCAAGGTCAAGACCTACCGGCCGTTCCCGACCGCTGCGGTGGCCGAGGCGCTCGCCGGCGTGCAGGCGCTCGGCGTCGTCGATCGCTCGGTGGATTTCGGTGGTGGCTGCGGGCCGATGTATCGCGACGCGCTCGCTGCGCTCTACCGGCTGGAGCGCCGCATCCCCTCGCTCTCGTTCATCGGCGGACTGGCCGGCGCGGACCTCACGGTCGAGCACTTCCACCGCGTGTTCGAGCGCACCCGCGCGCTGGTGGGCAGCGCGCAGGGCGGCGATACCGTCTGGCTGAACGAGAAGGACTGAACGTGGAGACCGCAATGAGGCAGACCCACTATCTCATCGTCGGCGCGAGCCACGCAGCGCTTTCGGCGCTGGAGGCGATCCGCATGGCAGATGCCGAAAACGACATCACCCTGGTGTGCAGGGACGACGCCCTGCCCTATTCGCCCACCCTGCTGCCCTACGTCGTCTCCGGCCGGTCGAAAGCCGCGTTCCTGCGCGACGAGGCCTGGTTCGCCGCGCGCCGGGCGAACTATCTGCGCGGGTGCGAAGTCGCACGCATCGATGCCGCGAACGGCCTCGCCCGCCTCGCCGGCGGCGGGGCGATCGGGTATCGCAAGCTGCTGGTGGCGAGCGGCGCCACGCCCGCGCGCCCCGCGATCCCGGGGCTGGCGGACGTGCGCTACCACGTGCTCAGGACAATGGACGATGCGGCTGCGCTGCGCGAAGCGCTCCCGTGCACGAAGCGGGCCGTCGTGCTCGGCGCCGGACTGATCGGAATGCATGCCGCCGAGAACCTCGCGCATGCCGGCGCGGCGGTGACGATCCTCGAGCGCGAGCCGCAGGTGCTTCCGGCCTATTTCGACGCCACGGCCGCCGGCCTGATCGCCTCCGCCTTCGCGCAAGCCGGCGTCGAGGTGCGCACCGGCTGCGGCGTCGAGCGCGTGGAGGCGGCGGCCGGAGGCTGCGCGCTTACGCTCGGCGACGGCTCGCGCGTGCCTGCCGACCTCCTGCTGGTGGGCACCGGAGTGGTTCCCGCCACCGGATTGCTCGAAGGCTCGGGGGTGGCGATCGACCGTGGAGTGCTGGTCGATGACTGCATGCACACGAACGTCGCGAACATCTGGGCCGCGGGCGACGTCGCCCAGGCGCGCGGCTTCGGCACCCAGGCGAAGATGCTCAACGGCATCGTGCCCTGTGCGGTCGAACAGGGCCGCGTCGCCGGCATGTCGATGAGCGAGGATCCGGGCATCCGTCCGTTCCCGGGCGGCGTGCGGCTCAATGCCTACACCTTCTTCGGAAACCGCGCGCTCTCGGTGGGCACCGCGGAAGAGGGCGAGGATTGCGAAGTCGTCACGCGCATCGCGCAGGACGCTCGGCGCTATCTGAAGATCGTGCTGCGTGACGGGCGGCTCGCCGGGATCTTCGGCATCAACGTCGGGTTCGACCCGGGCATCATGTGGGAACTCATCCTGCGCCGGATCGAACTGGGCGAGGCGAAGGCGCGCTTCCTCGACGACCCGCAGACGACCGCGCGCGCGCTGATGTCGAAGCGCTGGCGTTAGGAGCCGATTCATGTCCGGATACAACACGATCGCATTCGACGCCGGGCGCTGCACCGGCTGCGGCGAATGCATGGACGCCTGCGTGCAGGCAAAGTCGGAAGACGGCGACCTCGCGCACTCGCGCATCCGCATCGTCGCCGGCGAGGCGCCCGACACCTGGGAGCTGGCGATGTGCCGGCAGTGCGGCGATCCGAGGTGCGTGCAGGAGTGCCCCGCGGCCGCGCTCGCCAAGAACGCCGAGAGCGGAGTGATCGACTGGAATGCGGAGACCTGCGTGGGCTGCCTGCTGTGCACGGTGGGCTGCACCTACGGCGGCATCGTCTGGGACGAATCGGCCCGTCACGTCATCAAGTGCGACACCTGCGGCGGGGATCCCGCCTGCGTGAAGGCCTGCGGCGAGGGCGCGCTCAAGTATCTCACCACCTCGCGCATCTACAACGAATTCGGCGATCTCGAGGACCTGTTCGTGCCGGGGCTCGCCGGCTGCCAGGGCTGCAACACCGAACTGCTGATGCGCCACACGCTGCGCCGGGTCGGCCCGGAAGTCGTGCTGGCCACCCCGCCGGGCTGCGTGCCGGGGATGGGCTCGGTCGGCTACAACGGCCTGACCGGCTCGAAGGTTCCGGTGTTCCATCCGCTGCTCACCAACACCGCCTCGATGCTCACCGGCATCAAGCGGCACTACCAGCGCCAGGGGCGCGACATCGTCGCGCTCGCGCTGGCCGGAGACGGCGGCGCGGCCGACGTGGGCTTCCAGTCGCTCTCGGGCGCGGCCGAGCGCGGCGAGCAGATCCTGTTCGTCGTCATCGACAACGAAGGCTACATGAACACCGGCATGCAGCGCTCGGGCTGCACGCCCTACGGAGCCTGGACCAGCACCACGCCGGTCGGGCGCGAGGCGCACGGCAAGCGCCAGGACGCCAAGAACCTTCCGCTCATCATGGTCGCGCACCGCTGCGCGTATGTCGCCACCGCCTCGACCGCGTTCATGGAGGACTACTACGCCAAGCTCGAGCGGGCGATCGAGGCCACGCACCGCGGCTTCTCCTACCTGCACGTGTATTCCCCGTGCACCACCGGCTGGCGCTTCCCGGCGCAGAAGAACATCGAGGTCGCGCGCAAGGCGGTGGAGTCCAACTTCGTCATGCTCTGGGAATACACGCCGGAGGAGGGTCTGCACCTCACCCGGCCGGCGGACGACCCGCGGCCGATCGAGGAGTACCTCGAGGCGCAGGGCAAGTATCGCCATCTGGACGCGGACCAGATCGCGCACATCCGGCGCCACATCGACGAGAACGTGGAGCTGATCCGCAACCTGTGCGCGAGACCGGCGGCGAGCCCCCTGCCCGCGCGCACCGCCCTCACCTGAGCCGCGCGCCGGGCGGGAACGCGGCGCCGCTCACTCCCGGCCTGGCACCCGCCGGGCGGCCCGATGCGTGTCAGCCGCGCCCCAGTACCCGCTCCAGGAACTTGCGCTTGCTCATCGGCCGCGCGCGATCGGCCCGTTCGGGCTCGCCGAACGCCTCGTTCGGCGGTACAGGATCGGCGGCTTCCGGCGGGTGCCGCAACGCGTCGAGCGTCGCGACTGCCGCCATCCGCGCCTCCACCTGATTCGCGAACGCCGACATCGTCGAGAACAGCGCGCAGGTCCGAAATTCGCCGACCTCGGGTTCGTCCGCGCCGAGGAAGGCGAGATGTCCCGCGGGAAAGCGGTGGAACGCCCGCCGGCCGGGCGCCGCGCACTGCCAGCCCGCGGCCGCACCCGGCACCAGCACGAGGTTCATGCACCAGGGCGTGATCAGCACGCCGAGCCAGTGCCCCTGCCGGCGCGCGAAGCCGACGGCCTCGACCCGCAACGCCGGATTCGCGACCGGCACTCCGGCCATGCCTTCCAGCGCGATGCGGCGGAACGCGGCATCGAGGAGCGCCGACGGATCCGATTCGTGGACGCGAACAGCCGCGCTCACCACACCCTCACGTCGCTCGCATCCTGCGCCAGCACGCCCTCCAGCAGGCGCAAGCTCTCGCGCGCGCTGTCCTCGTCGAGCCGTTCCCAGGCGAGACCACCTGCGCGCACCAGCAGGTAGTCGCCCACCGCGACCTCATCGGTGAGCAGCAGCAGGCTCACTTCCCGGCGTGATCCCCGCGCCTCCACCACCGCCGTGCAGCCCTCGAGCGAGACGACCCGCGAAGGAATCGCCAGACACATCTCAGGCCGCCTCGCGCGGGCGCGCAGCGATGCCCCGCGCGGCGAGTTCCTGCACCGCCGCACACACCAGCGCCGGTAGGTTCGCGGCGACCGCCGGAGTGAGTTCGGTGCCGAGTTCGAAACTGGCCGGCTCCATGCCGACCAGCACCAGCTCCCGCGGCGGGTCGCCTGCGAATTCGAGGCTCGCCAGTACGTCGCACAGGCTCACCTGATGGGGCGAGAGCTTGGCCCGGAAGAAAACCGGCACTTCCTTGCCGGTGAGGCAGATCACCGTGCCGGGCGCGCGCTTCGCCTTGACGGCATCGAGCACCAGCAGCAGGTCGACGCCGGAAAGCGGACCGAGCAGTTCCATGCCGGCGGTGCCACCGTCGATGACTTCAATGCTCTCCGGCAGTTCGTAGGCTTCGCGCAGCGCCTCGGCGGCATGCACGCCGAGTCCGTCGTCGCTCAGGATGGTGTTGCCGATGCCGAGGACGACAGTGCGCATGGCGCGAACCGTCACTGCGCCCGGATCGAGATCGCGCCGCCGCGCTCGGCGTCGGTCACGTGGATGGCGCAGGCGATGCACGGGTCGAACGAGTGCACCGTGCGCAGCACCTCGAGCGGGCGCTCGGGATCGGCGACCGGGTTGCCTGCGATCGAGGCCTCGTAGGGACCGGGCTCGTCCTTCTCGTTTCTCGGGCAGGCGTTCCAGGTCGAGGGCACGACGCACTGGTAGTTGCGGATTTTCCCGTCCTCGATCACCACCCAGTGCGAGAGCACCCCGCGCGGCGCCTCGTGATAGCCCACCCCCATGATCTCGCCCTTGGGGAAGACCGGCTTGTTGAAGGTCTTCACGTCGCCCCGGGCGACGTTGTCCACCAGCGCCTTCCACTGATCCGCGAGCATGTCGACCTGCACCGCGCAGGAGATGGCGCGCGCGGCGTGGCGGCCGATGGTCGAGTGCATGGCATCCAGCCCGACCGTGGTCTTCGCCAGCGCCGAGACGGTATCGAGCGTGGCGGTGGCATATTTCTTCGTCGGCTCGTGCCCTGCGGCGAGCATGCACAGCACCCGCGCGAGCGGCCCCACCTGGGCCGGCTTGCCGTAGAAGGTGGGCGACTTGAGCCAGGAGTATTTGGCATCGTCCTTGAAGTCGGTGTAGTTCGGCTTCGTCTCGCCCTTGTACGGGTGCAGCGCACCGGCCTTGCCGGCGTAGTCGTACCAGGAATGCTTCACCGACTCCTCCACGCCCTTCGCCCAGAACGCGTCGTCGAAGGTCCGGATCGGCTTGAACGCGGACAGATTCTTGTCGGGGACGTAGCCGCCGGGAAGCGCGAACGTGGTGCCCTTCGTGTCCATCGGGATGTCGGGCACGCACAGGTAGTTGGTCACGCCCGCGCCGTACTTCGTCCAGTCGGCATAGAAGGCACCGACCGCGGCGACGTCGATGAGATAGACGTTCTTCACGAAGTCGCCCAGCTCGTCGATCCAGCCCCGGATGGCGAGCAGGCGCTCGACGCCGAGCACCGATTGCGAATCGGTAGCGAGCGCGTTGGAGACGCCGCCCACCGCGACGTTCTGGATATGCGGGGTCTTGGAGCCGAGGATGGAGACGATCTTGTTGGCCTTCCTCTGCACGTCGAGGGCCTGGAGATAGTGCGCCACGGCCAGCAGGTTGACCTCCGGCGGCAGCTTCATCGCCGGATGGCCCCAGTAGCCGTTCGCGAACACGCCGAGCTGCCCGCCATCGACGAAATTCTTCAGCCGCTCCTTCACCGCGCGCATCTCGTGCGCGCCGTTGAGCTTCCACGACGACAGGCTCTCGGCGAGCCTGGCGGTGGCGTCCGGATCGGCCTTGAGCGCGGAGACGACGTCCACCCAGTCGAGCGCGGACAGGTGGTAGAAGTGCACGATGTGGTCATGCACCGCGTGCGCCAGGATGATGAGGTTGCGGACGTACTGGGCGTTGAGCGGCACCTCCATCTTCAGCGCATTCTCCACCGCGCGCACCGAGGCGATCGCATGCACGGTGGTGCACACGCCGCAGATGCGCTGGGTGATGGCCCAGGCGTCGCGCGGGTCGCGCCCGAGCAGGATCAACTCCACGCCGCGCCACATCTGGCCCGAGGACCAGGCCTTCGCGACCCTGCCGCCCTCGACCTCGCAGTCGATGCGCAGATGGCCCTCGATGCGGGTGATCGGATCGATGGTGATTCTCTTGGACATGCCTCTCTCCTCGGTGGGTTATCTCGCGGCCGCGGCTGCGCGCGGCAGCACCGGCAGGCGGCGGACGAACACGATGTAGGCCAGCACCTCGAACGCGATCAGTCCGATCGTGACCAGCAGCTCCGGCAGGGCCGGGAAGTAATGCCAGCCATCCCCGGTCTGGTAACCGACCAGAAATCCGTTGATCCTCAGCAGGAAGCCGCCCGCCATCAGCAGGACCGCCGAAACGAACAGCCGCGAGGGCCGTGCCCGCGCGGCTCTCGAGCCGAGCAGCAGGAGCGGCAGCGCGAACGCGATCATCTCCAGCCAGAACATGACCGCCTCGAGGCTGAAGGCGAATGCGCTGCCGAGCGCGCCGCGCAGCACGAGATCGGCCACCCGCACGACGAGGTAGGCGGCGAGCAGCCAGAACATCAGCCCGGACAGGCGCGCGAGGATGGCGGTTTCCGTGGACCGCCGGAACCCGGTCGAGGCCGCCGCCGCCTCGAAGATCACCACGGCGAATCCCAGCAACACCGCCGTCATCAGATACAGCAGCGGCAGCAGCCAGCCCGCCTGCCACAGCGGATGGATCTGGCGCCCGAAGATCACCAGCAGCGAGCCGAGCGAGGACTGGTGCATCGAGGGCAGCACGACGCCCAGCGCGATGAAGAAGAACAGCACCTTCGAGAGCTTGCGCCGGGCGTCCTTCATCCCGAGCTTCTCCAGGAAGACCGGCGAGAACTCGATCCACATCACGAAGATGTAGGCGGTGATGCACACCGCGACCTCGAACATCACCGAGTTCGGCTGCGCGTAGCCGGGCCAGAAGATGTGCCAGACGTTCCACCAGCGGCCGAGGTCGAAGATCACCGAGGCACCCGCCAGCGTGTAGCCGAACAGGCTCGCCAACAGCGCCGGCCGCACCAGCGGGTGGTACTCGCCGCGGTTGAAGATGTAGACGAGCAGCGCGATCGCGTAGCCGCCGCAGGCGAGCGCCGAACCGACGACGACGTCATAGGCGATCCAGATCCCCCACGGATAGCCGTCGCTCAGGTTGGTGACCGCCCCCAGGCCGTGGAAGAAGCGGAACAGCAGGATGATCCCGGCCACCGCAGCGAGCGCGCCCAGCAGCACCGTGACCGGCGTGAGTAGGCGTCCGCCAAGCGGCGCCGCCGCGTGTTCAGCCATGATGGGGATCCTCCTCGTCGTCCGCGGATTTCACGTTTCGCCTCGCCACCCAGGAGAGCAGGCCGAGGAATGCGACCGGCATCACCAGCCCGCCGTAGAGCGTGTGCTGGAGCGTCTCGGAAGACGAGGCATCCGAGACCGGCGGCAGGCCGGGATAACCCAGCTTCTCGAACGGCACCCCGGCGAGCATCACCATCTGGGTGCCGCCGAACTCCTTCTCCCCATACAGATGCTGCACGTAGGCCGCCGACACGCCGGGATAACTCTGGTCGGGGCCGCCCAGGCGCCCGCGCGGATAGACCATGGGCGCGCCGGGCTTCGCGGCCAGCCGCCGCGCCGCCTCCTGCTTGAGATCGGTGAGCCGCCCGTAGAGCGTCGCGCCGGTCGGACAGACCTCGGCGCAGGCGGCGTAGCCGCCGTCCTTCCAGCGATGCCGGCAGAGCTGACACTTCGAGATCTGCGGCGTGGCCGATTCGAAGGTGAAGCGCGGCACCCCGAACGGGCAGGCCGCCACGCAGTAGCGGCAGCCGATGCAGGCGTCCTTGTCGTAGCTGACCACCCCGGTGCGCGGATCCTTCTGCATCGCCGAGACCGGGCAGGCCGAGATGCAGGACGGATCGACGCAGTGCATGCACGACTTCTTGATGAAGGCGTAGCCGTCCTGCTCGCGGTCCTTGTTGCGCGCCGAGCCGCTGCGATAGACCTTGATGACGTTGAGCGTCCTACCCGAGATGTCGAGCGGCGTGTCCCACAGATGCTCCTCGGTGGAGAATTCCGGCGGCATGCCGTTCGCCTGCTTGCAGGCGGCCACGCAGGCCTTGCAGCCCACGCACAGCGTCGAGTCGTAGAGCAGGCCGAGCGCTTCGGGCGGCACCTCGCGGTTGCCGCGCGCATGCGCCGGCGTGCCCGCTCCCGCCGCGAGCAGGCCGCCGCCCGCAGCCGAGGCCTTGAGGAAATTGCGCCGGTCCATGATCACTCACCCTTCGGTGGTTGCGCGTCCTGCCTGCCGGCCTCGGACTTGCCGAGGTTGCGCGCGAGCATGGCGGCCGCGCCCGCCGCGGCGCCGGCGATGGCAGCGAGTGCGGCCGCCGAGGCGAAACTGGTCTTGCCCTGGTCCTCGACGATGCGCGGGAAGGAGAGCGGCGGCACCACGTTCTTCATCACCGCCACCTGGTGGATCGGCTTGGTGAAGGCGACGCCCTTCTCGGTACAGCCGATGCAGGGATGCCCGCAACCCACCGGCCAGTTGCCCTCGCCCACGTCGCCGAAGCCGATCGTCGGGCAGTTCGCGTAGGTCTCCGGCCCCTTGCAGCCGAGCTTGTACAGGCAGTAGCCCTGGCGGTGCCCGGTATCCCCGAACTCCATCGCGAAACGCCCTGCATCGAAATGCGCGCGGCGCTCGCAGTTCTCATGCACCAGCCGCCCGTAGGCGAACTTCGGCCGCCCCAGCGCATCCACCTCGGGCAGCTTGCCGAAGGTGAGGAAGTGCACCGCGGTGGCGAGGAAGTTGTACGGGTTGGGCGGGCAGCCCGGGATCGTCACCACGGCCTTGCCCAGCACCTCGCCCACGCTCGAAGAGCCGGTCGGGTTCGGATCGGTCGAAGGCATCCCGCCCCAGGACGCGCAGGAGCCGATCGCGATCACCGCCGCCGCATCCGCCGCACATTCCCTGACGAGATCGATCGCCTTGCGGCCGCCGACCTTGCAGTAGATGCCGCCGTCGCGCACCGGAATCGCGCCCTCGACCACCAGGATGTACTTGCCCTTGTTGGCCTGCATCGACGCCTTGCGCGCTGCCTCGGCCTGGTGGCCCGCGGCCGCCATCAGGGTCTCGTGGTAGTCGAGCGAGATGACGTCGAGGATGAGCTTCTCGAGTGTCGGATGCTCGGCGCGCAGCAGCGATTCCGAGCACCCGGTGCATTCCTGGAAATGCAGCCAGATCACCGGCGGCCGCTTCGCTTTCTCCACCGCCTTGGCGATCGCCGCCTCGGCTCCCGCCGGCAGCCCCAGCGTAGCGGCGGTGGCCGCGCACAGGCGCAGGAATTCGCGCCGGCCGATTCCGAGCCGGTCGCTCACGGTATCGGCGGCATCCAGCGCCTCCCGGAGAAATGTGTCCGTCATGTTCTCGCTCCCGTCGTGGTCAGGCCTGTCCGCGACCCCTGCCGCGGCGCGCACACCGCAAGCGGGATCGCCGGTCACGGGATCAATTTCCGTGCCGGGAGAAGCGAAATGGGGAACCCCGTACCGAACAAGGAGTTAGCGAAACCCGCCGGAGGCGGCCGCGCGGGCGATTAGCGCACCGGCTTCCGGCGGCCCTTCCGGAGCGGAAGGAAGACTGGCACCCGCGGTGCGATAGATGATTTACTTTTCAATTATTTAGCGAGCCTCGGCACACCCTCCGCGCGGGCGCCGCAACCCGGAACCTGGAACTCGCCACCCGGCAAACCCCGCTCGCAAACTCGTGCGGAGGCTTCAGGCGGCCGGGACGAAGGTCTTTGGAAGTCCGGCCCGCCACAGCGCGCCGTGCAGCGTTTCGCCCTCGAGCCAGCCGGCCAGGCGCGCGCGCAGCGCCAGCAGCGCGGACAGGTCGATGCCGGTGGCGATCCCCATGGACTCGAGCATGAACGCGAGGTCTTCGCTGGCGACGTTGCCGCTCGCGCCCGGAGCATACGGGCAACCGCCGATGCCGCCCAGCGAGGCGTCGAAGCGATTGATGCCCAGTTCGAGCGCCGCAAACACGTTGGCGAGGGCCAGCCCGCGCGTGTCGTGGAAATGACCACCGCACAGGCGCGGCCCGGCGATCGCCAGCGCCTTCTCGAACAGCCTGCGCACACTCGCCGGATCGGCATAGCCGACGGTGTCGGCGAGGCTGACGCGGTCGGCGCCGGCATCGAGCAGCGCCTGCATCAGGCGCATCACCTCGCCGGGCGCGACCCGGCCCTGGATGGTGCAGCCGAACGCGGTGCTGATCGCGCCTTCGAGGATCATCTTCGAGCGCGAGGCATCGCGCGCGGCGCGGATTCGCGCGAACTCCGCGACCGCCTCTTCAGGCGTCTTGCGCACGTTGGCCAGGCTGTGCGCGCGGCTCGCGGACACCGGCACGACGACGGCATCCGCGCCACAGGCGATCGCCTGCTGCGCGCCCTTCAGGTTGGGCACCAGCACCGAGGCGAGGAGCCCCGGCAGCGTGCTTGCGCACGCCAGCACTTCGGCGGTGTCGGCGAGCTGGGGCAACAGCTTCGCCGGCACGAACGAGCCGACCTCGATCTCGCGCTGTCCGGCGGCATGCGCCGCGCGCAGCCATTCCAGCTTGCGCGCGGTGGGCATGACCGTGGCGAGGCTCTGCAGGCCGTCGCGCAGCCCCACTTCGCGCACGACGACCGGAATCGGAAGCTTGTCCATGCGGTTCCCTCCGGAAATTCAGGCAGTCGGAATGATGCGCCTGCCTGTGAAGCGGTCTGCGCCGAAGGCGACATCGGGATCTCAGCCGCCCGAGCGCATCTGCCGGCGGCGTATCCACGCGCTCGCGGCGTCCACCAGGACCACCAGCGCCAGCATGGCGAGGATGATGCTGCATGCCTGCGGTTCGTGCAGCAACGACAGCTCGTAGTAGAGCATCTGCCCCAGCCCCCCGGCGCCGACGAAGCCGAGCACCGTGGCCATGCGGATATTCATCTCCCACCGGTAGAGGCTGTAGGCAACGAGCTGCGGCGTGATCAGCGGCAGCGTGGCGTACGCGAACGCGAGCGCCGGGGCCGCGCCTCCGAGCGTGAGAGCGCGCGCGGGCTCCGGCGGCGCATTCTCCAGGCTCTCCGCGAACAGACGGCCGAGCACCCCCGAGGTATGCAACGCCAGGGCGAGCGTCCCGGCGAACGGCCCCAGTCCAGCGGCCAGCACCATCAGCGCTGCCCAGACCAGCTCGGGCACCGAGCGCAGGAAGTTGAGCAGAAATCGGGTCGCAACCTTGAGCGCGGCACCGAACCGCCCTGCGGCCGGCAGCGCAAGCAACACTCCCGCGCCCGCGGCGAGCAGCGTGCCGAGTGCGGAGATCGCAAGGGTTTCGATCGTGCCGCGGGCGATCCTGCGAAGGAACTCCCCGCCCAGGTCGGGTGGAAAGAATCGGAGGATGAACCGGGCCATGCTGCTGCCGGACTCGATGCTGAACAGGCTCGACAGGTCGACCGACAGATAGGCAAAACTCGTCCATACGAGGACGGCGAGCAGCAACACGGTCAACCAGCAATGCACGCAAAGTCCCAGCGCCGCACGTCGTTCCGCAAAGGTTGCCGTGCTCATGCGAGCAACTTCCTCAGGAACACACTGAACGCATCGGCGAGCAGCACCAGCAGCAGGAAAATCGCCAGCATGGTCGAGACCTCGCCACCGTTGAGCATTTTCATCGACTGATCCATCAGTTGCCCGAGGCCGCCGGCTCCGACGAAACCCATGACCACCGACGCGCGCACGGCGCACTCCCAGCGATAGATGGTGTAGGAAGCCAGCTCCTGGCCCGCTCCCGGCAACAGCCCGTAGAAAAACGCCATCAGGCGCCCGCTGCCGGATTCGAGCAGCTCGCGGGCGGGGCGCGTGTCGCCGGACTCCAGAATCTCCGAGTACACCTTGCCGAGCATGCCCCCGTAGGTGAGAGCGATTGCGATCACGCCCGCCGCCGGGCCCAGCCCGAAGGCACGCACCATCAGCAACGCCCAGACCAGTTCCGGAATGCCCCGCAGGACCAGGAGCACACCGCGCACAAGCGCGCGAGAGGCCCGCCCCGCCCCGCGACCGGGGCCGGGACCGATGCGCGAGATGGACAGACTGTGCGAAAGCATGAGACCGAGCGGAGCCGCAAGCAGCATGGCAAGCGCCGTGCCCGCGGTCGCCATCGCCAGCGTCTCCATCGTTGCCTTGAGGGCGAGGGCAAGAAAATCGATGCTCAGGTTCGGCGGAAAGAACTGTCCGAGGAAGCCGCCCATCACCTCCAGATTGCGCGCATCGAACAGATCGGCGGGATTGAATTCGGCAACCCGCAGGATCGGCCACAGCACGAGCAGCGCCGCGAGCGCCCAGCCTGCCCGCCTAAGCGCGTCCGGGTCGCGCTGCGGCCGGAAACCCGATGGCATGACGCGGACCGATCGCCCCGGCGTCAGATCGCGCGCGGCGGCACCGCGCCATCCGGCCTGCCGCCGCCAGGCAGGTCTGCCGGCACACACCCGTCGGCAGGCAGATCCGACGGGCGAGGCTCCCGGGGCGGCAGCATGACGGTTTCCGAGGCATACAAATCGCTCAGCACCGCATCGCTCACCTTCGCCGGCGGCAGATCGAAGATCACTTCTCCCGCCTTGAGCCCGATCACGCGCGGGAACCGGCGCAGCGCCACATCCACTGCATGCAGACTCGCCACCAGCGTCGCACCGCGGGACTCTGCCTCGCTGTGCAGCTCGCTCACGGTGAGATCCGCGAGCGCCGGATCGAGCGCCGAGATCGGTTCGTCCGCCAGCAGCAGATCTGGCCGCTGGTAGAGCACGCGCGCCACGCCGACGCGCTGCAACTGCCCTCCCGAGAGCCGATCGCAGCGATCGAACAGGCGGTCGGCGAGGTCGAGGCGCGCGAGCTCGTCGCGCGGTCCTGCGATATCCACCGGGTAGATGAGCGATAGCGCCGACTTCCACCAGGGCCACTCGCCCAGACGCCCCGCGATCACCGCGGTGATCGCGCGTTGGCGCGGCGGAAGCGGCGGGCTCTGGCGGACGAATCCGATGCGACTGCGCAATCGCTTGAGCTGGCTGCCGGTAAGCTGCCAGGGATTTTGACCGAGCACGCTCACGCGCCCCTCGGTCGGCCGGATCGCGCTGGCGAGGATGCGCAGCAGTGACGTCTTGCCCGCGCCGGAGGGACCGATGATCGCCAGTCGTTCGCCGCGCGCGGCATCGATCGACACGGCGCGCAGCGCCCGCTGCTCCGGCGCATTGCCGCCGGGATGGATCAGGCCGACACGATCGAGCGTGAAACTCACCGGAGCCGAACCATCGCCTCAGCAGCCTGAATCGTCACGTGTCACTTGATCAGCCCGGCCGATCTGGCGGCATTCTCGATGCCGTCGTAATTGGATGCCCTGGTCGGAACGAACCTGGAGGCGCGCTGCAGATCCATGATCGCCTTGTGCGCCGGATCGGCAGGATCGAGCCTCAGGAATGCGGCGCTGAGCTTCTCGATCAGCGCCGGATCGAGATCGCCGCGCACGGTCCAGTTGTAGTCGTAATACGGCGGCGTGGTCGCCAGCACCCTGACCTTCATCGCATTCGGATTCTTTGCCTCCAGCAGCTTTTCGAACACCGAGGCATTCAGCACGCCGGCGTCGGCCCTGCCGCTGGCCACGAACGCCACCGTCGCATCGTGCGCACCGGAGAATGCCACCCTGCGGAAATCCTTGTCCGGATCGATCCCCGCTCTCGACAGGAAAAAGCGCGGCATCAAGTGCCCAGAAGTCGACGAAGGCGAACCGAAGGCGAACGACTTGCCTTTGAGGTCGGCGAGGGTCCTGGCGCTGCTGCCGGCCGGAACGATGAAGCGGCTGGTGAATCGCTGGTCCTCGGCGCGCTGCACGATGGGTATGACACCGCCTTGTGTGCGCAGCCTGGCCTGAACGAAGGTGAAGCCGCCGAGCCATGCGAGGTCAATTTTTCTGGTCGCCAGCGCCTCGACGACGGCGGCATAATCCGTCACCGGTGTGAATTCGATCTTCATCCCGGTTTCCCGTGCCAGGTAGTCGCCGAGCGGTTTGAACTTGCGCTGCAATTCGGTCGGCGCCTCGTCGGGAATCGCAGACACCCTGAGCACGAGCGGGGCAGCACCGCCCTGCGTGAAGGCGAGACCGAAAATGACGGCACAAACGAGACGAAACACGTTCATCACGAGAACACGCTCCATGAAAGTTGACGACCGAGCCAGCGATCGAGTCTGCGGAGGCACACAGCGATTCCGATCGCCGCTTCGGCGTCGCCGCAACCCTCGCCGCGCGCAATTATCCTGGAAACCTCGGTTGAGCGTCGACCGGCCTGATGGATACCATATCCATGCTGGCTTTTTCGCCGTCGTTGACGCTCACCGAACGGGTGAATTCGCCACGCATGCGATTGCGCGCATCGAACCTGGTTTTCCAGGATCACCGTTTTTCGGGATTTCGTGCGGTCGCGGTGGCGTGCGCTGCGCCCTGCCCATCGCCAGGTCCGGGGCCCGAACGGTCGTCCGCCGCGGTCTGTACGAGGAGCGATGCTGCCTGCCCCACGCCATCGCGACGAGCGAAGAGGCCTCCCTCCACCGCGTCAATACGAGGAGCCAGGAGGCCTGCCTCCACCACGTCATTGCGAGGAGCGAAGCGACGAAGCAATCTCCTGCTGCAACGGGGCGTTGCGCGGCCGCGTCGGGCCTTGCCCCCCTCCCGGACGAGCGCGACCATGCAGCGGCCCGCCAAACCTCGCGGACCGCCGGCGCTCGGCGCGGGCGACGCTCAGGCCCGCAGCTCCTCCAGCAGGCTGGAGAGGTCGTCGGCGTGTTCCTCTTCCATCGCCAGGATGCCTTCCAGCATGCGGCGTGTGGTGACGTCCTTGTCGCCGATGTAGCGGATCATCTCGCCATAGCTGTCGATGGCGATGCGCTCGGCGATGAGGTCCTCCCGGATCATCTCGAGCAGGTTGCCGCCTTCGACGTATTCCGCGTGAGAGCGCGCGGACAAGCCGTCCGGACTGAAATCCGGCTCGCCTCGAAGCTGGACGATGCGCGCGGCGATCTGGTCGGCATGCAACTGTTCTTCGTTGGCGTGCTGCAGGAACTCCTGCGCCACGGCATCCGCATTGATGCCGCCCGCCATGAAGAAGTGCCGCTTGTAGCGCAGGATGCACACGATCTCGGTCGCCAGCGCCTCGTTCAGCAGCTTGACGACTGTCTCCCGATCGGCCTGGTAGCCGGCCGTCACCGCTCCCTGCTCGATGTGCTTGCGCGCCCGCGCGCGAAGCGTCTTGATGTCGCTGAGAAACGTTTCCTGCCTTGCGATCTTCGCCATCTCTGCTCTCCTCGAAAAAGGCTTGCCTGCTCATTCCCTCTCCCCGCCGGCGGGCGGGACAGGTCGCATTGTCGGCCCACACCGTTGCCTCGGCAACCGAAGGCTTCGCCGCTCCACTGCCATCCCGCCCGGTCACCGGCCAGGCGAGGATGGCGCCGGATCCGCAAGCTTCCGGGATCACGCGAGATCGAAGCGATCGAGGTTCATCACCTTGCTCCAGGCCGCCACGAAGTCCTTGACGAACTTTTCCTGTGCGTCCGAACCTGCATAGACTTCAGCCAGAGCCCGGAGCTGCGAGTTCGCGCCGAAGACCAAATCGACACGGGTGCCGGTCCACTTCTTTGCGCCGGTCTTGCGGTCGCGCCCTTCGAACACGTCCCCCGCGTCCGAAACCGGCTTCCATTCCGTGCCCATGTCGAGCAGGTTGACGAAGAAGTCGTTGGTGAGCGCCCCCGGCCGTCGGGTGAAAATGCCGTGCGCAGACTGTCCGACATTGGCATTCAGGGCGCGCATGCCGCCTACCAGCACTGTCATCTCGGGCGCAGTGAGCGTCAAGAGTTGTGCGCGATCCAGCAGCAGCTCCTCGGCCGGGACCGTGTACTTCGCCTTCTGGTAGTTGCGGAAGCCATCGGCGACCGGTTGGAGCACGGCGAAGGATTCGACGTCGGTTTGTTCCTGCGATGCGTCCATGCGGCCCGGCGTGAACGGCACCGTCACCTTGTGACCCGCCTTGCGGGCGGCCTCTTCGACGCCGGCCGCCCCCGCCAGCACGATGAGGTCGGCCAGCGAGACCTTCTTGCCGCGTGACTGCGCACCGTTGAAGTCGCTTTGAATGCGCTCCAGCGTTCCAAGTACCTTGGCCAGTTGCGCGGGCTGGTTGACCTCCCAGTCCTTCTGCGGCGCGAGACGGATGCGCGCGCCGTTCGCACCGCCGCGCATGTCGGAGCCGCGGAAAGTCGAGGCCGAGGCCCAGGCGGTCGAAACCAGTTCGGATACCGACAGGCCGGACGCCAGCACCTTGGTCTTGAGTGCCGCCACGTCCTTGTCGTCGACCAGCGGATGATCAACCGCTGGAATCGGGTCTTGCCAGAGCAGGTTTTCCTTGGGCACTTCGGGGCCGAGGTAACGCGACTTCGGACCCATGTCGCGGTGGGTCAGCTTGAACCAGGCGCGGGCGAAGGCGTCGGCAAATTCGTCCGGGTTCTGGTGGAAGCGGCGCGCGATTTTTGCGTAGGCCGGATCCATGCGCATCGCCATGTCGGCATCGGTCATGATGATCGGCATCTTCTTCGATGCATCGTGCGCGGCCGGCGCCGTGTTGCTGTCGGTCGCCTGGTTGGGCGTCCACTGATGCGCGCCCGCCGGGCTCTTGGACAACACCCACTCGTTGCCGAACAGCATGTCGAGATAGCTCATGTCCCATTTCGTCGGCGTCGGCGTCCACGAGCCTTCCAGGCCGCTGCCGATCTGGTCGCCGCCTATGCCTGATTGGTAGGCGTTCTTCCAGCCCAGACCCTGCTCGGCGAGTCCGGCGCGGCCGGCGCCGTGTTGCTGTCGGTCGCCTGGTTGGGCGTCCACTGATGCGCGCCCGCCGGGCTCTTGGACAACACCCACTCGTTGCCGAACAGCATGTCGAGATAGCTCATGTCCCATTTCGTCGGCGTCGGCGTCCACGAGCCTTCCAGGCCGCTGCCGATCTGGTCGCCGCCTATGCCTGATTGGTAGGCGTTCTTCCAGCCCAGACCCTGCTCGGCGAGTCCGG